>JAWXBF010000151.1:0-5165 GCA_034439895.1 Deltaproteobacteria bacterium | reverse complement strand
CGGTAGGGGGGCATGGTTGATATGGTATAGATGTATTGATATGAAGTCAAAAAACCTACATGTAGGATACATGTCTCGCTTTTTGATTGTTGGAATAGTTTAATGAAAACAAATATTTACGCATGGATACCCCCGCTGATCTGGGCGGCAGCCGTTTTTGTACTCTCCTCGCTACCGGGATCATCGCTGCCCGATCTTGGCTTCGCAATGCAGGATAAGTTCGCCCACTCGCTGGTGTTTGCGACCCTCGCAGCCCTGGTGCTCCGGGCCCTCGGGGGCACGCGCTTTCAAAGCAAACCTCTGGTGGCGATGGGCATCGCTGTCGCGATTGCCACGGCATATGGCGTCTCGGACGAATTTCATCAGAGCTTCGTGCCACGACGATCCCCCGATGTGTTGGACGTGGTCGCGGATTCTTTCGGAGCGCTGATGGGTGTGGTTGCGTTCGCCGCATGGTCAGGACGCCGGGTCCACTCAAACAAGAACCTTGAGATCGCCGAAAAGGATCCGGAAATCGTTGAATAATTGTTTCGCTGGTGATGCGCTAGCGATTGAAAAGGGGAGGTTCAAACTGGTACTGTAGAGTTCGGAGGACACCTGGCGAACGTATGCTGCAGGACGAACGAACTACGCGCAGTGACGTGACGACCGCACCGGGTGAAATCGAGGCCTTGGTGGTTTCGCCGGATCGCAATGCTGGTCGCGGGATGGTGGATTTCCTGCGTTCGCAATCGATCAAGGTTCAGTTGTTCGTCGATGCCGATGCGGCACTCGAAGAGGCGCTGCTCCATCCGCCGGATGTGATTTGCGTCGATGACAACATCGGCCCCGCGGGTGGGATAGAGCTCGCGCAACGCTTGAAGAACAATAGCCGAACCCACGTGGTTCCCTTGTGTTTATGGGGACCAGTGGACGATCGGCAGTTTCGTTTGCGGGCGATGGCGGCGGGGGCGGACTCGATTTTTTCCGCTGTGAGCGACACGCAGGAGATGCGAACGCGTCTTTGGGCGCTGTTAAAAACGCGCGCGTTGACGAGGCGGCACCAGCGCAAGCAGGATCGTCGGGATGCGACAATCGACCAGCAACGGCGATGGGTGGGCTCGTTTGTTCACGATTTGCAAAGCTCGCTGGCGGCATTGAGAGCGAACCACGAGTTCCTCGCGCAGAAGCTTCAAGGTGCAAGCGATCCCGACACTCGTGAATGTTTATTTGATTCGGAGGTTCTGTATGCCGAGCTGGCGCGGGGTCTTCGTTGCGTTATCGACTACGAACGCTTCGAGGTCGGCCAGCTTTCCTGCACGATGGCACCACTGAACGTCAACCATCTGCTGGCTCACGTTTCAGAAGCGCTGTCGCGGCAGGCCCAAAGCAACGGAAAATCGTTCGTCCTGAATGTTCCGCGCGGACTCGGAATGATCGAAGGCGACGTCCGTCTGCTGCAGACGGCTTTGGTTTGCCTTGGGAGCCACATCTTGAGGCATCCGGTGAATGCTTCGGTGACCCTCGCGGTCGAATTGATCGGACAGGACCTCCAATTTTCAATTTTTGGCACGGGCGATTTCTTGAATGATCAGGATCCAAATACCTTGTTCGTCCCTTATGGTCGACCGAGCCAAACGGGAACGCCGGTTGGTCACGGTGTGGGCCTTGCGCTGGCCCGCGCGGTTTTTGCGATGCACGAAACGCCTCTACGGCTTTCGACCGTGGTGACCATGGACAAGAAATCTCTTCCAATGTTCGCGATAGAGTTTCCGCGAATCGGCGCAATTCCGGTAGGATACGACGCCGAATGAGGCCGGTTCTTCTCCTCCTGTCGCTCCTCGTGGTCGCCGCCGTCGCGCGTCCCGCCCGCGCGGGCAAAGTTGACGACCTCTCCAAGATTTTGCTTGAGGATTCGAGCTACAAGGTGCGCGTTCAGGCGGCGCTTGTTCTTGGCAAACTTGCCGACCGCAACGCGGTTCCGGCGTTGGCCCGATCGTTGCGCGATTCAAACAACACGGTGCGCGCCGTTTCTGCCCAGGCCCTTGGACGCATTGGCGCGCCCGAGGCAGTCAAAGAACTCAGGGAAGTTCTGAAGACCGAAAAGGACCCATTCGTTCGCAGCCAGATCTCAAAATCACTCGCCTTGCTGGAGACCACGCAAGGCTCGACGGGTGGCGGATCCAAGATGTATCTCGAGCTTGGTCCTTTCTCCGGTGGCGCGAAGGGCATTGATGCGACGACGCTCGGGATCTTTCGCACGGGCATCGAGAAAAAACTGGGTTCGCTGGGAACCGTGACGTTCGCGTTGTCGGCCACGGAAAAACGAGGCTTCGACAAATCGGGGCGACGGGGTTTCTTGATCGACGGCAACATCACAAGGCTGGACGCAAGCAAGGTCGGCTCGGCGCTTGAAACCAACTGTGATGTGAAGGTCATGGTGGCTCGATGGCCGTCGAAGAGCATCATTTTGTGGACGAGCGCGGGTGCAGCCGTGCAAGGTGGCAGTCGCGATCGCGATCGCGAGATTGCCCGCAAGGATTGTCTGGAAGCCTCGGCCGATCAGGTTGGTGAGGATCTTAAAAAGTTTTTTGAGTCGCAGGGCGGCTAGCGGCGACCAACGGGAACAACACGGGACATTTGGGGTATCAAAGATCATGACGACGGAAGAATCAGCAGCGGGCCAGGGCAACGACGTGGGTGAACACACTCAAACGCGTTACAAGCGCAAGCTCAGCAACTATCTCGTCGATCCGGGGTTGCAGCTGCGCTACACGTCGGCGATCGTTGTGGTTGCAGCGTTTCTGACTGCGGGCCTCGGGTGGATGATCTACCAGGCAACGCGCGACACATCTGAGGTGATTCGGTTGAGCGGCCTTGTCGACGAGGAGATGGCGGCCGAACTCAGCAAGCAGTTCTCTGACAAAGACGGAACGGTGCTTTGGGGCATCATCGGATTTGGGATGGTTCTGGTGATGTCCGTGTCGGCGGCCGGCATTTTGATCACCCACAAGATTGCGGGCCCGCTGTACAACATCCAGCGAAACTTCCGTCGCGTTCGCGAGGAACACATGGCGCCGATTCGAGCCTTGCGTAAAGGTGACGAACTGCAGGACTTTTTCAACGAGTTCCGCGAAATGCACGACGCCATTCGAGAACGCGTTGAAGACGACCTGAAGGTTATCGGTCAGGTGGCGGCCGCGTTGGAGGACTCGAAAGCACGCACGCCGGACCAGGAACAGGCGTTGGTCGCGTTGCGCGGGCTACACAAGCGCAAGTCCGACAGCCTGCTTAGCACCGGACGATAAAAGGGTTGGTCGGTCGGGTTCGCCCCCTTAAAATCGAGTTTTACAAAAAGTTGACATAATATCTATTATCGGACATTTGGGTGTAGACGCAAAGTGCAAATGTCCTATTCGTGCAAAGTAGAAATGTCCCCTTTGAGACGCGTTGTGCGTGCTCATGGGTGGACTCACGACGAAACGCGTGCAGATGCAAACCACTCGAAATCACGGCGATATCCGGCACTGGTTCGGCAGTCGCGCTAGTGTTTTGCGATGGATCGTTTTCGTGATTCATCCAGCACGCGCTGATCTGCGCGAACTCGGCCAAAAAGTTTACGCCATGCTCGGCTGGTGTCCGCGGCGGCTTCTAGTTTGGAGAAAGGCAAATGGTCCAGGGTCCGTGCTATCATTGATAGCGTGGCCCAGTTGGTGGTGAGAAACTTGGACGAAAACACCGTTCGCGCCCTCAAAGAGCGCGCCGCGGAACACGGCCGATCGGCGGAAGAAGAGCATCGCGAAATTCTGCGGCGAGCCCTCAATGTGCCAAGTCCTGGATTCAAGGCGATGCTCATGTCTGTCCCCGACGTTGGCGACGACGCCGATTTCGCACGCAGAGACGATCTCGGCCGCAAAACGCCATTCTGATGTACCTGCTCGACACGAATGTCCTCTCGGAATTGAGAAAAGGCCTCCGTGCAGACGCCAACGTCACTTCGTGGCTGGCTCGCCAACCGGACGACCATCTTTTCCTTAGCGTGCTCGTCATCGGTGAACTGCGACGTGGAATAACGAGCGTTGCGCGCAGAGACAAAGCTGCGGCTACGAACCTTGAAGCATGGGTCAACCGGCTGGTGCACATGCACAGCGACAGGATCCTTCCGATTACCCTGGAGATCGCCCAGCAATGGGGACGCATCAACGTGCCCGATCCCCTCCCCGTCATCGACTCGCTACTTGCTGCAACCGCGCAGGTGCACGGGCTTACATTCGCAACACGAAACGCAAAAGACATCGCCCGGTCGGGAGTGCCGACGGTCGATCCCTTTCAAACCGTTTCGGAACCGCAAAACACGTAACCGCTAAGTTCATCCGGGCGTGATCGCGCCCAAGCGCCACGTCAGATAGGCGGGGATCGAAATCAACCAAGTGCATTTCGAACTCGGGATTTCCCCTTGACTCAGTAAGCCATGTCGGTCAGCATGATCCATATGGTCGATTGACCAGCCCGTCCTCGGCACATGGCTCGCAGCCAATCGAATTCGCGCTACCGATTATCTCATCACCGGTGACAAGGATCTTCTCGCCCTCGCTGATCGCTATCCGATTCGCGCGCCCGGCGTTTTTTGGGCAAAACACGGGGATTGATCCCGACGCTCACCTCGCAGGTGCTTGCCAAACTGTGATTTCGTCGACCATGAGGTGACCCCATCCACCCATGGACCGGTCCGTCACCGTCACGTGTGCCTGCTTGCCGATGTGTTTGGACACGTCCCATTGTCGGTATCCAAGTGACTCCGCATTGCAACCCGTGGCCTTTGCGACCGTGGCGCCGTCGATCTCCAGTGCAACAACGAGGTTTTGAGGATCTTTTCCGCCGCCCACGCGCAGGGTGATGAGCGGGCCGTTGACGGTAAAAGGCGCAGAACGAAACGTGTCGAGCGCCTGGTCGCCAAGGCTGGCTGAATACGTGTTCAGGAAATGTCCGACGTTTCCAATAACGGGATTTTGCTGACCCTGACGGCCAGTGGCGGGCCACCCTTCTGTTGATGATCCCGCTCTATTCCACCCTTTCACCTTCCCATCGGACCCGGGCGAAAAGTTTTCGATGACTTCGGGTAGCCATCCGGCAGACGCCGGAGCCACATCGCCCCACGCGAACCGTGACACATCGAACGACCCCGG
>JAWXBF010000150.1:0-2531 GCA_034439895.1 Deltaproteobacteria bacterium | reverse complement strand
GTGTTTCCAGCGTTCAATATTCGTTTCACCGTAGGTTCGCTCACGATAACGAACCGGAATTTCACCAATCTTGAGATTGAGGCGTGCGGCGCCGAAAATCAGATCAAAATCTCCGAAGGGGTCAAAATCTCCAAAATACGAGCGGGCCGCAGCAAGGCGTTCATAGTCACGACGCCAAAGCACCTTGGTTCCGCACAGGGTATCCTTGATGGGTTGCTGCAACAGATGCGTGAACAGCATTGAAAAGCCAATGTTGCCAAGCTTGTTGAAAAAACGCATCGCGCCGGGATCCATCGGGTACACCAACCGTGTTCCCTGAACGTAGTCCGCGTGTCCGTTGGCCAGGGCTTGATGAAACACCGGAAGATCCTCGGGCGGAACGGTGAGATCGGCATCGAGGATCATAAGGATGTCCCCGGTGGCGCGCGCGAACCCCATGCGAACGGCGTCGCCCTTGCCTTTGCCTGTCTGCTGTACCGCAGAAATTTTGAGTGGACCCTTGTAATTCGCAACCACCTCCTGAATGCGAGCCCAGGTGTCGTCTTTCGAGTGTCCCTCAACGAAAATCAGCTCAGTACTCGCCCCCATGACGGGCGTTCGCTCGACGGCCGCCAGAATGTTCCCGGCTTCATTCCGAGCTGGCACGATGACGCTCACGCTTGGATTGCGCACGTCGTAGGGCGTCTCATCTTTACGACGTATCACATAGACGCGATACAGCGCGGCACGATTGCAGGCCGGTAACTTGACGGCGTAGCGATTCGCAAGCGTCGAAAGGCCGGGGACATCGACGGGCAACATCATGCGGTCCTCGAAGCGCACCGCTTCGAGACCCGTCAATGAAAACAGGTTCGAAAAATCGGATTCGGAAAGCCAGTTAGACGGTGGTGAAGGAACCTTCATTCCGGCCGTTTCTGCCAGCCGGGTCGGGGTCTCCCAGAGGTAGTTGAAAGTAACGAAGAAGATTCGCCCACCCCGATTCAGACGCTGACCGAGGCGCTCCAGCAACAAGCGCACATCGGGCACGCTGTGTCCCAATCGGTCGCAGACAATCGAATCGTATCGCGTTTCATCTGTAGCGGCGTCAAGGATATCGCCCTTGTGAAACGTGATATCGGGATGCGCTACCCGGGCGGCGTCGATGGCTTCGTCGCGAAAATCCATTCCGGCCCGTACTGTGTTGGGCAACGCGGCCAAGAGATCACCACGACCACAACCGACCTCCAGCACACTGCCGTCGGAGGGTACCAGACGACCGAGCACCGCCGCCAGATCCGCTACCATTGCGTCGCGCGCGAATGGAAAGCTGGGATTTCGTGTTGCAGCGTCAGTGAAGTAGTTGCGCCACAGTTGATCAAGTTCGGTCATTCGTCATCAACCAGTGAAAAGACCTGTTTGAAGGGCTCACCCGATTTGACCGTGATCGAAACTGTCTTTTCGATCTTCAAATCTGAATTCACAAAGGTGATCTTGCGCTTGCCGCAAGGTACTTCGTGCTTCACAACGGGGGTGATCTTCCCGGTGTCTTTGCCATCAATGAGGACCTTGGCCCAAGGTTTCGCACCGAGCGTCACGAAGCAGGGCTCGCCACCACCAGCTGGTTCCGGTGCGGGAGGCTTGGCAGCGGCCACAGGCTTACGTACGGGCGCAGGCTTCGGTGCCTTTGCGACGACCGACTTGGGCGCGGGCTTCGGAGCGGGCGCAGGCGTTGCGGGTTTTGGAGTCAGGACCGCAGCGGCGGGCTGGGGCACCGGAACCGCAGCAGCTGGCTTGGGTGCTACGGATGGCCTGGTTGGTTTGGTCGCGCCCTCGGCAACCAACTCTGCGTTGATGTCGAGGAGCTTCCCCGGTTCTTGAACAAACTCGTAGCGCCAGTTTTCGTAGCCATCAAGGCGCAGTTCGATGACGTGCGGAATCGGTGCGACCCTGTCCGCCTTGAAGTTGGTCTGTATCTGGGGCCCGTTGCCATCTTCAGAAACCGTCAGTGGCCGTTCATCCAGCCAAACCAACGCGCCTGACGGTGTGCTCTTCAACTGAAACCCTGTATCTGCGGACGGCTTCAAGGTGATCTCAAGCTTCTGATTTACGTCCGACTCAACATCCACCTCTCGCACATCGGGATCGTATCCAGCTTTTTCAGCGGCAATCCGATAGGGACCCGCTTTCTTCTTGATGGTCACAGAACCGTTTTTTTCGTGTTCAAACACGATGTCGTCCACCTTGATGATCAAATCGATGGGATTGACCACAACGATCAACGTTCCCAGATTTTCCTTGCCAAAATACAGATACAGACCGACGGCCGCGATCAAAGCCGCCGCGATTCCCAAATTGCGAACCGTGTTGTTCGGTTGCGGTTGAGCATACGCACCAAGCCGAGACGCGCTGAGCTTTGAACTCGCGGGCACTTCCGGCGACGGCATCGAAGGTGTAGCAACAGCCGATTGCGAACCCGTCGAACGGTAGGCGGAAAGTGGAGCGCCAAGGCCGGGCATCGTGGCACCCATGTTGATGGGGCGGTTCCCAGGCGG
>JAWXBF010000149.1:0-7826 GCA_034439895.1 Deltaproteobacteria bacterium | reverse complement strand
GAATACATCTTGCTCGAAGATGCGATCGCAATGCACGTCGGCGATCTCTTCCCCGGGTTTCGCGTCGATTCGTGCAGCACGTTCAGGGTAACGCGCAATTTTGACATCTCAATTGACGAAGAAGATGCCGACGATCTTTTGAAGACCATTCAGAAAGAATTGCGCCGTCGCGAACGTGGCCAGGCCGTACGCCTTGAGATCGAAAAAGACACGCCCGAACACGCGATCGAGCTTTTGCGAACGTCATTGCGCCTTGAGGCAAACGATATCTACGCCGTGACGGGTCCGCTCAACCTCGCTGATTTGAGCGCGCTATACGGGCGCGACGAGCTTGCACCCTTCCGCGATCCGGCTTTTTCGCCTCAGTTCGTTCCTCAGCTGGTGGAATACGATGACATTTTCAGTGTGATTCGGCAGCGCGATCTGTTGCTGCATCACCCGTACGAATCGTTTGAACACGTGGTCGATTTCATCAGCGAAGCGGCGGATGATCCCCACGTACTGGCCATCAAACAAACTCTGTATCGCACGAGTGCCGATTCGCCGATCGTGCGAGCGCTTGCCCGTGCCGCCGAGAACGGCAAGCAGGTCACGGCAGTTGTCGAGCTCAAGGCGCGTTTTGACGAGGGCTCGAATATCGAATGGGCCCGGGTGCTGGAAAGCTCTGGCGTGCACGTCGTTTACGGCCTTGTCGGTTACAAGACGCACTGCAAGATGTCTCTTGTGGTACGAAAAGAAGGGCGCAAGCTTCAGCGTTACTTGCACCTGTCGACGGGTAACTACAATCCCTCCACAGCCCGCCTGTACGGAGATCTGTCCTTGTTCACCGCGCGGGATGCGTTCACCGACGACGCCGGGGCGCTTTTTAACTTCATCACGGGCTATTCCACGCCGCCGCGCTGGAACCGTTTCGCTGTTGCGCCACTTGGGTTGCACGAGCGGGTGATTGAGCTTATCGATCGGGAAGCGCATTTTGGTGACAAGGGACGCATCGTCGCCAAGATGAACTCGCTCGCCGATGGCACCACCATTCGCGCCTTGTGTCGGGCCTCCGCGGCGGGTGTCCAGATCGATCTCATCGTGCGCGGCATCTGTTGTTTGCGACCCGGGCTGCCAGGCATCAGCGAAAACATTCGCGTGACCAGCATTGTCGACCGTTTTCTCGAACATGCTCGAATCTTCCACTTCGGCAATGGCGGTGAATCCGAGGTTTATCTGGCATCCTCTGACTGGATGCCGCGCAACTTCTTCCGACGTGTCGAAGTCATGTTTCCGATTGAAGACGCGGGCATTCGGCAGCGTTTGATCGACGACATTTTGGCGGTTCAGCTGCAGGACAATATGAAGGCTCACATTTTACAGTCCGACGGATCGTACGTTCGTGTCCCCACGCCGGATGCCCCCGAGTTGCGCATTCGCAGTCAGCAACGGTTCATAGACCTCGCCCGAAACCGGCCGACGAGTCCCGACGATGTTTCCGCCAAAACCCAGTCCTTGCGTGTGCGCACAGCCCCCGGACTCTCGACCGCGCCGCCGGATGTCGCTGATCCAGGTCTGCTGATTCGCGTTCCGTAGCTTGACGGATGGTGGGTCCGTGACAATCTAGGGTGGAGGTTCGGTTCCATCTCATGTCGCGCAAGCAACCAGACCACGAATCGGTGGTCGAAAAAGACCTCAAGACGATTGAGAAGCCAAAACTCAAGCGGCCGGATCGCTACGAGGTATTGCTGCACAACGACGATTACACGACGCAGGAGTTCGTGGTTCACGTTCTGGTTCGATTCTTTCACCACGACTCCGCACGCGCACAAGAGATCATGATGCATGTGCATTCCCGGGGGATCGGGGTTGCGGGAACCTACACCTACGATGTGGCGGAAACGAAGGCCACGCAGACGGTTCGATACGCCCGCGAAAACGAAATGCCGCTTCAGTGTTCGATAAGACGTCTTGACGGTTGAGGATTGGTGATGGCTGATAAAGACAACAACACGCCTTCAGAAGATGCTTCCGGTGATGACGGAAGCAACGACTCCCCTATTTTGAGTCCGGAACTTGAAGCGGCGCTTCGGATGTCGCTCGACGACGCAACCCATCGCAATCACGAATACGCTGGCCTCGAACACCTGCTGCTTGCGCTGCTCGCGGACGACAAGACCTGCGAGACCTTGCGTCAGTGTGGCGCTTCGTTGCCCCGGATGCGGCAAAAACTCGAGTCGTTCCTTTCGGATGAGGTCGAGACCCTTGATGGTAAGGTGGATGCAGCCCAGCCCACGGTCGGATTCGCGCGGGTGATTCAGCGGGCCGTGAACCACGTTCTCGGCGCGGGTCGTCGCCAGGTAGCGGGAAACAATGTGCTGGTCGCGTACTTTTCCGAGCCTGAATCGCACGCAGTCTTTTTCCTCAAGGAAGAAGGCATCTCCCGTCTCGATATCGTGAGCTACATCGCGCACGGTGTGTCGAAGTTGCTTCCAGCCCGGCGCCCTGGTGCTACGGGTGGAGCCGTTCCGCCGGCAAACGAGCAAGAAGAAGCACCGGTTGATCCCCTGGCCGTCTACGCTACCAACCTCAACGAAAGGGCGCGCGAAGGCAAAATTGATCCCCTCGTTGGACGCGACCGCGAGGTTGAGCGCGCTCTGCTTGTGCTGGCGCGGCGTCGCAAAAACAATCCCTTGTTCGTGGGCGACGCGGGCGTTGGCAAAACGGCCATCGTCGAAGGTCTGGCGCGGCGGATCGAGTTTGGCGAGGCGCCCGAGTCGCTGGCCGGTCACGAGATCTGGGCACTCGATCTGGGCTCGCTGGTTGCGGGCACGCGATTCCGTGGTGACTTCGAGGAACGGTTCAAGGCCGTGTTGCATGCGCTCGAAGAGCGCGACAAGGCCATTGTCTTCATCGATGAATTGCACATGATTGTCGGCGCAGGTGCCGCATCAGGTGGCGCGATGGATGCATCGAATCTCATCAAACCGCTCCTGTCATCCGGGCGTTTGCGTTGCATCGGCACCACAACCCACAAAGAGTTCCGCACCCACATCGAAAAAGACCGGGCACTTGCACGGCGGTTCCAGATGATCGAGGTGGGTGAGCCGACCCACGAGGATGCCTACGAGATCTTGAAGGGTTTGCGATCTCATTACGAGGATTTTCACGGCGTGCGCTACCACGACAAAGCCTTGCGGGCCGCCGTCGAACTTTCGGTGCGGCACCTCATGGATCGACAATTGCCCGACAAGGCCATTGATCTCATCGACGAGGCCGGCGCCGCGATCAAACTGAAGACGCGCAAGAAGGGTCAGGCTGTCGCTTCCGAATCGGGAGTGGATGCAACCTCGAAACGTCCCGTTGTGCGGGATCGCGACATCGAACTTGTGGTGGCGAATATTGCGCGCATTCCTGCCAAGCGCGTGGCCACGGATGATAGGGATCGCCTGCGGGCGCTCGATGCAGAGTTAAAGGGCCGCATTTACGGCCAGGATCATGCCGTCGACAAGGTTGTCCAGGCGATTCGGATGGGGCGTGCGGGGCTTTCGAATCCCAACAAACCCACGGCATCGTTTCTGTTCGCAGGTCCGACCGGTGTCGGAAAAACCGAGCTCGCGAAGCAACTGGCCGAATCGCTTGTCATCAATTTTCAGCGCTTCGACATGTCCGAATACATGGAACGGCATACCGTATCACGGTTAATTGGCGCGCCTCCGGGCTACGTTGGTTTTGATCAGGGTGGATTGCTGACGGACGCGATTCACAAGAATCCCCATACGTTGTTGCTGTTGGATGAAATCGAAAAGGCCCATCCGGATGTGTTCAATATCCTCTTGCAGGTGATGGACCACGGCGTGTTGACCGACAACAATGGGCGCAAGACTGACTTCCGAAACGTGGTGCTCATCATGACCAGCAACGTCGGCGCCCGCGATCTGTCACGCAGGATGCCGGGCTTCCAAAATACGGACAAGTTTGGCGACAGCGATGAAGCCTATCGTCGAATGTTTTCACCCGAGTTCCGAAACCGTCTTGACGCCAAGATTGACTTCGCGCCGCTCGCGCCGGAAATCATGGAGCGCATCGTGGACAAGTTCATCAAAGAGCTTGAAGTCCAGCTCGTCGAGCGCCAGGTTCGGATCGAGGTCGCACCGGCTGCGCGGCGCTGGCTCGCCGAAAAAGGGTACGACCCCGCCTTCGGTGCCCGCCCGTTGGCTCGGCTCATACAGGACGAGGTCAAGCGCCCGCTTACCGACGAGTTGCTCTTTGGAAAACTGAGCAGTGGCGGCTCGGTGCGCGTCGATGCGGAAAATGGCGCGCTGGTGTTTTCGTACGGCAGCTAGGTCAAACGTCAGTTCATCCGTTGGAAGCGGTCGGCGGCATCGAAGATGCCCTCCAGCTTCTGCGCGAGGTCATCGGTAACCGATGGCCTCAATCCCATGAATCGTTCAAGCGATCCCCGGTGCGCAACAAGTCCCGTTCGGGAAGCTCCACTTTCGACGATCCACAATGCCTGCAGAACCGCTTTACACGAGGGCGACAGGTGCGCGCTCGTCGCAGCAGGATCAAACAGCATCGCTGCTTCGGATGGCAACCGAAGCACGGGTATCACGAACCCATTCAGTCGGTGCAGATACTGGGGCGTGATGGCGTCGAGAATAGACAACGATGGAGTTGACGCCGATCCATTGTCTTTTTGCAGCGAAAGGGTATGCAACAAAAACACCTTGCCGACGTTGTGAAACAACCCAATCGCATGGGTTTCCATTGGGTCGGCATTGCGGTCCAGTTGAACGATTTCCTGAGCGGTAAGGGCCACCAGGAACGCGTGATGCAGTTCCCTCGAAATCCGTTCGCGCAACGAGGGGTCTTTCCCGGCAATAAACTGCTGGGTGGCGAGCGCGAGCATCAACATGCGCGTGCGATTCTCACCAAGACGGGTGATCGCATCCACCACCGTCTTGGCCTGCCGGCCGCGCCAGTAGTAGGCGCTGTTGGCCACCGATATGAGGCGGGCAGCGACCGTTTGGTTTTCCATGGCGAGATCGGCAAGCAGCGAAAAATCGACCGGTCCCCGCAGCAGGTCTCGAACCCGGGTCAGCATTTCCGGAACCATCGGTCCGGGCAACGTGTTGTCGGCCACGCATCGTGTTACGTTTTCGATGGCGGCCTCGGCCAGTTCAATTTCGGGAGGCAGGGGAATTGACGGTGTCGTCGCACGTGCAGACTCCGGGCGGTCGCGTTTGCATGCGTCCAGAATCGAAGCGATGACGGTCGAAAATTCATTTTGCAGAAAGATGGGCGTCACCGTTCCGATGGCGTCGAGGGGGGCGATGCGCTCGATGGCGTCGATATCTGTTATCAACACCACCACCCGTGTCGACCCCGCTCCCGTTTGTGGCTTGCACAGCCGGGAGAGAGCCTCCAGTTGCGAGTCGGATAAATCGTCAATCGCCACGACGACGCTATCCGGGTATCCATGGCCCGCGAAGGCAAGCGTCGCCATTTCGGGGGTGGTCGCCCAAACGACCGCGAGTCCCTTTTGTCGCAATGCTGCCGCCGCCATGTGACATAGCGCGGTACTACGGCTGAAAAACAGGCAAGACGCAGACAAAATTGAAACGCTCTTTTGGTAGATTCCGCTCCGACCTCTTTGCGAAGCGCCGGACGAAAAAAAAGAGCGGATTCCATTCTACGCAATCGGTCACAAGTACCGTGTCACCCTTGTCAGGTGACGGGTTGGCTTACATTTCCGTTTGTGGCGTCATTCGTCTGCCCACGGTCAGGCAAACGAACGCGAGGAGCAGGTTGGTTCCTCCGGCGGCCCATAGCGCCGGCGCGAGGCTGCCGAACCAGTCGTAGAGTTGTCCCGTGATGAGCACGCCCGCCAGATTGCCGACGCCCAGGACGCCCGCGGTAAACAAGGTTTGCCCGGTGACGCGGAGGTTCTCGGGCACCAGCCCATGCAGCCACGAAACCGACACGCTCCAGAAGACGCCGTAGGTCAGTCCGTGGAGCACCTGCACCGCGATGAGCGCCGCCGGATGGACAACCCAGGCTGACAAGCTCCAGCGCAGTGCGGAGCCAAACATCGTGATCGAAAAGAGGGTGGAAAGGCGTGCGCGTTGCAGAATCGAACGCCCGAAAAAGAAAACGAGCAGCTCGGCGAGAACACTTAGCGCAAACGACCAGCCAAGCACGCTGCGCGGAAAGCCCCGGTCCTGAACCATGGCGCCAAAGAAGTTGTGAAAGGGTGCCGTGCAACCCCAGTGAATGCCGCCCACCACGATCAAAAAGATCAACCGTCGGTCGGCAAGCAATCGACGGGTGTCACTGAATCTCGGTCGCGTACCGCGCTGCCCGCCGCGGACGAAAAAGGCCACGAAGAAGGCCAGCAGCAGAAAGGCACCTGCGACAAGGGGAACGAGTGGCCCATTGGTTTTATCGCCCCATCGGTGCGTGAGCAGAAGCCCCATCGTGGCTGCCGCGAGCATGAATGAAACCGAGCCCCATAGTCGAATGCGACCATAGACATCGTTGGCCATCCGAACGCGCATCATAGCGAGGCTGTCTGACAAGCCCGGCAGCGGCGTGAAAAAGAACTGTGTCACAAGATTCGACACCCACAGGCCAGCGAAGGAGGTTGAAAACGAGAGGGGCACAAAAGCGAGGGCGGTTCCCAGAACGGCGATCTGCGCCACGAGATCCGGTCGGCGCGTCCTATCCGCGAGCCAGCCCCACACAAACGGCGTGGTCAGGTGCATGAGCGGCGTACAAGCCAATACGAGCGCGATTTCGGTACCCGTCAATCCCCGGCCCCGCAGAACCATGGGGAAAAACGGAACCATGATTCCTGCGCACAGCAGGTACATAAAAAAGAACACACGCAGAGGCAATGCACCCGGAATTCGGGGTTCTCCGAGCGACGGATTGGATGGGTGTGAACGGGCGTGCGTCATGGGGTCTGCGCGAACGGCGAGTGTTCCAGTCCATCCTGAATGTGCCGTGCGACCGCAACGGATTCTTCCCGCAGGAACTCGACGACGGCATTGCGCAAGCCCGCATGTCGGATCCAGTGGGCGCTGTGGGTTGCCACGGGCAGGAGGCCTCTTTTCTTTTTGTGCTCTCCTTGTGCGCCTGCCTCGAAACGCTTCAGCTTGTGTTCAATCGCCCGGTCAATCAGTCGGTGGTAGCACAGCTCAAAGTGCAGCATCTCGGCATCGACTCGCGTTCCCCAGTAGCGTCCATAGAGTACGCCGCCTTTTTGGAAGTTCAGCGTACCCGCGACGATTGCGCCGTCCTGTCGGGCTGCCGAAACCACCACGCGATGGGCGAATTGTTCGCGCAGATGGGTAAAGAACGCGGGCGTGAGATACGGTTCGCTGCCATGCCGATCCGCATTGGCAAGGTACAACTCCCAAAGTGCTTGCCAGTCGGACTCGGAAAGCGCCGCGCCCTCGATTGTTTGCAACTGCAAGCCGTGGCTTCCTGCCCGCTCGCGTTCCTTGCGGATCTGTTTCCGATTCTGCGAACGAAACTCGGCCAGGTATTCCGATGAACCGCCGTACGGTTTGTCGGAGCGGTTGTGCCAGTGGTACTGGTATCCCGTGCGGGCTGCGAAATCGGCCTTTAGAAGGGCGTCTTGCTCGCCCCTCGTGCAAAACAGCACGTGTGCCGAAGAAGCTCCGGTTTTTCGTGCGGCATCCATAAATCCCTCGATGAGTGCGGCCCGGATCGCGTCGGCGTTTTCGCCCTGTCGGGTCAAGATCCGATTTCCCGTGGCGGGCGTAAACGGAATCGCTGCCACAAGTTTGGGATAATAGGGGATCCCCGCGCGTTCGGAT
>JAWXBF010000148.1:0-20121 GCA_034439895.1 Deltaproteobacteria bacterium | reverse complement strand
TCGCAAAACGCCCGCGAGCGCACGCAAACGCATCACACCGCCCGCCATGGAATCCACTTCCGAGACGCCGGGGATGGCCGCGATGCGATCAGCAAGCTTGCGACCCTGGTCGTTGAAGCTTGCGTCGGGTGAAAGGGTGATTTCGATGGAACGGGGCAAAAAGCCCGCCTCGATGCTTTCCAGCAAGCCCGCGGCCGTCGAAAGTTCCGTCGTCGCGGACCGCAGGCGCCGCAAGGCTTCGGCCGAGTCGACGAATTCGGTCCGATCGACTCCGGGAACCTTCTTGATCAACTGCCCGAGCACGCTCGCGCGGGACGCATCCATGTCGTCGCGCAAGTAGGCGATGACGTGCACAGAGCCGCCAACATGGGCCGACACGGCGTTGGCACGTTCGGCACACAGCCGGGCGCCACCGATCAGAAACCCAAGCAAGGCAAAGGAGCCGACCCAACCCGCGGTCCGCGCCAACCGACGCTTGAGACCACGACGGCCCCGGCGCAAGGTCCATGCAAGGTTCATGGTGACACCGCCTCGATGTCCGCATCGTCGAGGATCTGTTCGGAATCTTCGCGTCGGATCGGTGTCGGGGCGCTGTCGTTCCGCGTGCCTTCGACCACCACCATGCGCGGCGATCCCCCGTTCAACCTACCCCCTGCCAGCGCCAACCGCTCGGCTCCGTGTGACTGCAAAAGTGATACAAATGACGCATCTGCCGATCCGCACAGCACGGCCGCTCCCGCCGCCCGCGCCACGCCTATCGCCTCGACGATGCGCTGTCTGTCGTCGCGGTCGAGACCACCGGCTGGTTCATCGAGAACAACCACCACCGGCGCACCAATCAAAGCCCGCGCGATCGCAACCAGGCGTCGTTCGCTTGGCGACAGGGCCGCGATCGGCTCGTGGGCAAGCCCTTGCAAGCCCATCCGTTGCGGTTCGAGATTGGCGCGCGCGAGGGCTGCGTCCACAGCGACCCCGCGTACCGCCAGCGGCAAGACCACGTTCTCGAGCGCCGTCTCGTGCTCAATCAGAACGGGCTCGGCAGGAAGGTAGCCGATGTTTCGCCTCACAAAGGGCACCGACGACGCCTGCAGGTCCATCCAGTTGCGCCCGCCAATCAACACCGAACCCCGGCGAGGCGCGATGGCCGCCGCAGCGACCGCGAGCAACAGGCTCTTGCCACTGCCACGGGCGCCTTCGATGGCGACCCAGTCGCCCGCGCGCACGGAGAGACTCACGCGGTCGAGCACCACCTTGTCCCTGCGAACACAGGTCACTTCTTCAAGACGCAGCACCTCGTCGATGTTAGGGGTCACCGGCCTGTCCTCCCAATTTCTCGATATTCGATACCGGTGGCGCCGGCATGGCTTGATTGATTTTCATCGGCAGAAGACGCTCCTGCCTGAGTTCGGCGTCCACCCCTGGCTAAAAACAACGCATCGCATCCATGCCCTTTTGCAGGGGACCCAGAATGCAGTGTAATGTATCGTCATTCGAAACTGTCCACTCTGTGGACAACGGCTTATCCTCCGGAAACCCATGGGCATTTTCGCTTTCATCCACAGGGTTTCCCTCGTTTCTGGAAAAACACAACCTGTAGTGTATTCTACTGTGCGATAACACTACGGGTTGTGTTTTAAATTGACAATCGAGCGCCAGTCGTTGAAATAGTGCGCACGCCAGTTATCGCGTGGTGGCACAGGTCGAGGGGGGCTGGATTCGGGGATGTTTCCGGCAGTTCTCGGGATTCCATTGCCACTGCAATTGCTAGGCGGACAGGTTCTGACGCAACACGAAATGACGCACACATCTGGGTGTAAGGAGGACAGCGAATGCTCGAAAAACACGAAGTGACCAATCGCCGACGCGGCAAGGCTTCCGGGGAATCATCTGCTCAGTCAGGGGGGACCGCAGTGAAACCGGGTGTGTCCATTAAACGTTATTTCACCCGCGACGGCGATGACGGCTACGGCGGCATCCAGTGGGAGTACCGCACCGCCGCCATCAATGGCGAAAACGGCAAGTCGATCTTCGAGCAGAAGGACGTCGAGGTTCCAAAGTTTTGGACCCAGACCGCGACCAACGTTGTTTCTCAGAAATACTTCCGCGGCCAGCCGGGTACACCCCAGCGCGAAAAGTCCGTGCGTCAGCTCATCAACCGCGTTTGTGACACCATCACGAACTGGGGCATCAAGGACGGCTTCTTCGTCGATCAGGAGTCCGCCGAAATCTACCGGGCCGAGTTGCGTCACCTGGTCGTCAGCCAGCGCATGGCGTTCAACTCTCCGGTTTGGTTTAACGTCGGCGTAGAGGCCGAGCCCCAGTGCTCTGCCTGCTTCATCAATGCCGTCGACGACACGATGGAGTCCATCCTCGGACTCGCGAAGACCGAAGGCATGTTGTTCAAGTACGGCTCGGGCACTGGCACCAACCTTTCGCCGATCCGTTCGTCGCGTGAATTCTTGAACGGGGGTGGCACGGCCTCGGGCCCGGTCAGCTTCATGAAGGGCTTCGACGCTTTTGCGGGCGTCATCAAGTCCGGTGGCAAGACCCGCCGGGCCGCCAAGATGGTCATCCTCAACATCGAACATCCCGACATCGAGGACTTTATCTGGTGCAAGGCCAAGGAAGAGAAGAAAGCCTGGTCGCTCATCGACGCGGGCTACGACGGTTCGTTTGACGGCGAGGCCTACAAGTCCGTCTTTTTCCAGAACTCAAACAACTCGGTCCGTGTGACGGATGAATTCATGGATGCGGTTCAAAAGGATCGCGACTTCCAGACCCGCGCCGTTAAAAATGGCGAAGCGGTCGACACCTTCAAGGCACGCGACCTCTGGCGCGCGATCGCCCAGGCGACCTGGGAATGCGGTGATCCCGGTATGCAATACGATACGACGATCAACAACTGGCACACCTCTAGCAACACCGAGCGCATCAACGCTTCGAATCCTTGCTCAGAGTACATGTACCTCGACAACTCGGCCTGCAACCTCGCGTCGCTGAACCTGCGCAAGTTTGCCGACGACAAGGGCTTCGATGTCGAAGCCTACAAAAAAGCGATCGAGCTCACGATCTTGGCCCAGGAGATCATCGTCGACAACGCCAAGTACCCGACGAAACTCATCGAGCACAACTCACACCGCTTCCGGCCGCTCGGCCTCGGCTACGCCAACCTCGGATCGCTCATCATGACGCTTGGCCTGCCCTATGACTCGGCAGAGGCTCGCGCCTGGTGTGGCGCTCTGACCTCGGTTTTGACCGGATGGGCTTACCGAACCAGCGCCGTCATTTCGCGCGACATCACGGGTCCATTCGACGGCTACGCTGAAAACGAGCAACCGTTCTTGAGCGTGATGAAGAAGCACCGCCAGCAGGTGGATCGCCTCGAAGCCAAGTACGTTCCGGCCGATCTGCTCGAAGCCGCTCGCGACTCATGGGACCAGACGGTCGCCATCGGCTCCGACCATGGCTTCCGTAACGGACAGGCAACCGTGCTGGCCCCGACCGGAACCATTGGCTTCATGATGGATTGCGACACGACGGGCATCGAGCCCGACATCGCGCTCATCAAGTACAAGCGCCTCGTCGGCGGTGGCATGATCAAGATCGTCAACAACACGACCGAAGAAGCGCTCATCGCCCTCGGATACGACGACGATCAGCGCAAGGCCATCGTCGACTACATCGATCGCGAAGAGACAATCGAAGGTGCCCCGGGCCTCCTTCCCGAGCACCTGCCGGTATTCGATTGCGCCTTCCGTGCGAGCAATGGCACCCGCTCGATCCACTACATGGGTCACGTCCGTATGATGGCTGCCGCACAGCCGTTCATCTCGGGCGCCATCTCGAAGACGGTCAATCTGCCCTCGGATGCCACGGTTGAGGACGTGGAAGAAGCGTACATGGAATCGTGGAAGATGGGCCTCAAGGCCGTTGCCATCTACCGCGATGGTTGCAAGCGCACCCAGCCGCTTTCGACCAGCAAGGTGGATCCGGGACTCGCGAAACAGGCACAGGAAGTCAAGGCCGAGAAGTTCGTTGCACGCCGCAGACTGCCAGATGAGCGCAAGAGCTTGACCCACAAATTCTCGGTCGCAGGACACGAGGGTTACATCCACGTCGGTCTCTACGAAGAGGGAAACCCCGGCGAAATCTTCATTCGTATGGCGAAAGAAGGTTCCACCATCTCGGGTCTCATGGACTCATTTGCAACGGCTATCTCACTCGCCCTTCAACACGGCGTCTCGTTGCGCCTCTTGTGCGACAAGTTCTCGCGAACCCGGTTCGAGCCCTCGGGCTTTACCGGCAACCCCGAGATCCCACGCGCGGGTTCGATCATGGACTACATCTTCCGCTGGTTGGAAGCGAAGTTCCTTCGCGACGAGGGCACGGTGGATGCCCCCATGTCGGCAGCCGCCGCTGCAGCACCGGCCGCAGAAAACGCCCGGATTCGGGCCACATCCCCGGTGCCGCCGCAGTCTGCACCGACCGCAAGGGCTACACCGAAGGTCGAAATCGTGGACATATCGGATTCCAAGATCGAGGCACGGCCAAAGTTCGGCTTCATTGCCCGCAGCGAGGCGCCGACCTGCCCCGAGTGCGGCGACATCATGATCCCGAACGGCAGCTGTCACAAATGCATCACCTGCGGAACGACCTCGGGCTGTAGCTAGGGTTCATTCATAAACCACCCCCGATCGGGGTGTGAAGGGGCGGCGCCAACCAGCGTCGCCCCTTTTTTTATACGGACGGACGATTGGGATCCGCGAGGAGAACGGAGCGCCGCGCACCTGATCTGTCTTTTTTACTACATCGACAGTGTCTTTAAGACACGCGTGATCGAGGACGCGCGTGACTGCATCGTCATCAAGATCAAAGCCGGCGCCCGTTTCGACGATCGCGATCTGCATGGGTTGCGGGCTTTCCTTGCGGCCACGCCTGGTTGCCGCGCGGGGATCGTGGCGTTCAACGGAACCCGTGCGATTTCCCTCGGCGATCGGATGTGGGCGATCCCGATTACAACGTTGCTCAGCTGAGCGGACGGCGATCAGGCGTTCGCGGCAGCGGCGTAAACAGCGTCCAAACTGATTTTTGCTCCAACGAATTCGAAGGCGATGACTGCGCCGGGGCCGTAAGCCTCGCTCTGCCAGTCATCACCCTGCGACCGAGTCCATACAACGATCGCAGGCTTCACATGGTCTACAAGCACAACCGATTTCAGCGCCGGCACCCGCCATCGCTGCGTGTTCGGGCGTACCGCCCGCCATGGCGTAGATCGACCCATCGAGGAACTCGTGCCGAACAGTCGACGATTCCTCAAGTTCCACATACTCTCCGAGGGTGTAACGATGTAACGCCGATTGATGCATGTGCCTGTTTGAAAGGATACCCTCATCCCCGCGTCATAACCACCCCTGGCCGGTGACATCGATTCTGAACCGTATTAGGATCCACGCGTGCTCCTACCGCAAAGTAACTTGGTCATCGAAACTTTTCCGGTTGGCAAGTTGGGTTGCAACTGCACCATCGTGGCCTGTCCCGAAACCCACGAAGGCCTGGTGGTGGATCCCGGTGACGAGGCTCCGCGAATCGTCGCACAGTTGAAGAAAATGGGGGTCACCGCCATCAAGCTGGTGCACACCCATGCCCACTTTGATCACGTGATGGCGACCGATGAAGTCGCGAAAGAAACCGGGGCCGACACGGCGCTGCACGAGGCCGATCGCTGGTTGTTTGAAAACGTGGCAATGCAGGCAGCCCTGTTTGGCTTGCCACCCGTTGCACCCGGTACTTTTTCCCACGCCCTTCAAGGTGGCGAGGTGCTGCGATTCGGCCAGCGCGAAGCGCGCGTCATTCACACCCCCGGCCACACGCCGGGCTCGATTTGTCTGTATCTCGAACACGGCGACGAGCGGCCCCTGCTCTTCTCGGGTGACACGCTTTTTGCGGGCTCGGTAGGCCGCACCGACCTCTGGGGCGGCTCGTTCGAGGAACTTTCCCGCTCGATCCGGGGACCCATCTTCGATCTGCCGGAAACGACCCTCATCATCCCGGGCCACGGCGATCAAAGCACCATCGGCATGGAGCGCGAAGACAATCCCTTCGTCGGCAAGTACGCCGCAGCCCGTTCGACCTGAGCGGCCACTTGTTGCTATACCGACTCTCCCATGAGCGATCTCGTCACCCTGCGTCGACCCGGTGAGGCCAAGGTACCCAGTCAGAATTCCGCGGTGCCGGTCGTGGCCGATCCGTCGGCACAGCGCGTGTACATCGAGACCTACGGCTGTCAGATGAACGTGGCCGACAGCGAGATGGTGCTGGGTCTGCTTGGGCGCGGCGGCTACGTGCGAACCGAGTCACCGGACAACGCCGATCTCATCTTGCTTAACACCTGTGCGATCCGCGAAAAAGCCGAAGAGAAGGTTTTCGCGCGGGTGAGTGCACTTGCGCATCATCGCAAGCGCCGAGGCGCGATCATCGGCGTGACCGGGTGCATGGCTGAACACCTGAAAGAAAACATCCACGAGCGGGCGCCCTATGTGGATCTCGTGCTGGGACCGGATGCGTATCGTCGGTTGCCCGAGCACATCGAAAATCTGCGGGCCGATCGCAAACCCACACTCGATACCAAGCTCGACCGGCACGAGACCTACGAAGGCCTCGATCCCTCGCGCGAGATGACGGGCGGCGTGACGGGACACATCAGCATTCAGCGCGGTTGCGACAAGTTCTGTACCTTTTGCGTGGTTCCCTACACGCGCGGCCGTGAACACGGCACCCCACCGCGCGAGATCTTGCGCCAGGCACGCGCGATGGCCGAGGCCGGATACCGCGAGGTGCAACTCCTCGGCCAGACCGTCAATTCGTATCGATACGAGGACGTGACGTTTGCCGAACTCTTGTTGGCAGTCGCCAGCATCGAGGGTCTTGAACGCGTGCGTTTCACCTCACCCTATCCTCTCGATTTTTCGCCCGAGGTCATCGCCGCCATGGCGAGCCATCCGAAGATCTGCAAACACGTTCATCTGCCGCTGCAATCGGGTTCGGATACCGTATTACAGCGCATGAAGCGCGGTTACGATTTTGCAACCTTCGCGCGGCTCGCGGACGATTTGCGCGCGGCCATGCCCGACATCGTCATCACGACCGATCTGATGGTCGGATTTTGTGGTGAGACCGAGGCCGAGCATCAGGATTCGCTGGCGGCGATTACCCGCATCCAGTTCGACAATGCATTCACTTTTGCTTACTCGGAGCGCGAGGGCACAGTGGCTTTCAAGAAGATCCCTGACGATGTGCCGGCCGACGTGAAGCAACGGCGCCTCGAGGACATCATCACCCTGCAGCGCAAGATCTCCGGTGAGCGCCTTGCAAGGCAGGTGGGCAAGCGCCTGCGCGTGCTGGTGGAAAACACGTCGAAGCGTTCGGACAAGGAATATCTGGCACGTACCGATGGCTTTCATTCGGTCATCATTCCCGCCGGCCCGGGGGTCGAGCCGGGCATTTTGCTCGACGTGATGATCACGGGAACGACCTCCGCCACCTTGCTGGGCCATCCCGTCGAGTCATGAGCGCTGCGCGTAAACGCCTGCTTTTCGTGTGTCTTGGGAACATCTGTCGTTCACCGACGGCAGAGGCTGTCATGCGGCATCTCGTCGCCGAGGCGGGCCTTGCCGATCGCATCGAGGTCGACAGCGCGGGGACGGGCAGCTGGCACCTTGGGTATCCACCCGATCCGCGCAGCCAGGCGGTGGGACGTGCGCGCGGCATGCCACTGTCGAGCAAGGCCCGCCTGGTGAAGCCCGAGGACTTCGTACGCTTCGACTACCTCCTGGCACTCGATCGCAACAACTTCGCCGACCTGCAGCGGATGGCGCCGACTGCAGACGGAAAAAACCGCATCCACCTGCTGCGCGAGTTTGAACCCGGGGCTGGCAAGGGAGCAGACGTTCCTGATCCGTATTACGGCGATCAGGAAGGGTTCGAGACGGTCTTCGACATTTGCCTTGCCGCCTGTCGCGGATTGCTGCCGCACGTTCAACGGGATCTGGGTGCGTGACTCTTTCCGACGCGCTGGCAAAGGAGTTTGATCAAGCGGTGGTGTCGCTGCAACCGATCGGAGGCGGTGACATCCATCAGGCCTTCTGCGTGCAGTTGCGCGACGGCACCGAGATCTTCGTCAAGTCGAGCGACCGCACGTCGGCCCTGCTATTTGCCGCCGAGGCCGAAGGTCTGTCGTGGCTCGCAGAACCGGGGATTTTGCGGGTGCCGCAGGTCCTCGCCGTAGGGCAAGGGGACGAGGATGCCCCCACTTTCCTGGCGCTCGAATTCATTCGCGCTGGTCGTCCTGCGCGCGACTTTGACGAATTGCTTGGCCGTGGGCTCGCCGCGCTCCACGCCGCCTGTGCGCCACACTTTGGCCACGCACACGACAACTTCATCGGCACGTTGCCGCAAGACAACCGGGCGGTCGAGGCGGACACCTGGGCCGAATTCTACCGGCTCCGACGCTTGCAGCCGCAGTGGCAACGCATGGTGGACGCGGGACTCACCTCGGAGACGGGGCGCATGGCCTACGAGTCGCTTTGCAACCGTCTGCCCGATCTTTGCGGCTCAAACGAACCACCGGCGCGCCTGCATGGCGATCTGTGGAGCGGCAACCATCTGTGTGACGAATCGGGTGCCCCGGTGATCTTTGATCCGGCGATCTACGGAGGCCATCGCGAAATGGATCTGGCGATGATGCGCCTCTTCGGCGGCTTCGGCTCGCGGGCTTATGCCTCTTACCGCGAGGCCTCCCCGCTTGCGGAGGGTGCGCACGAGCGGGTTGAACTGTTTCAGCTATACCCGCTGATGGTACATGCCAACCTGTTCGGCGGTGGTTATGCCGAACAGGTTGCCACCATCATCGCGCATTACGCATGATCGCTTGGGTCGAAACCCCTACCATTTAGTCGATCGGGAAGATGCAGCAGCCCGTCGTACAGTACAGGCCCGCTGGACAGCCGCCGGCAGGAACGTCGCCACCGAGGCCGCATGAGGTGATGTTGGCCTCGCAGTACGGTTCGGGATAGGGGGACATGCCGCCGTCCATCACGACGGGAACGCCGCCATCCGGGGTTGCGGGATTCGCTGCGCAATCGGCCGGCAAGGTGGGCTTGCCGATGCAAATTTCACATTTCTCGCACGTGTTGAGGCAGGCGGTTTGCTGCGTGCAAGGCGGGCAAACCTTGGGATCGTTCAGCTTGTCGACGGTGCAGGCACCCAGCAGGATCACGTTGTGAATCGTGTTACCCGATGGGATTGCGCAGCAACCAAAACAGTCACAACCATTGGGTGTCACGCGACGACAGTTGTCGGTGCACTTCTTGCTCTGCGTGTCCGGACAATTTTTGTAGTTCGCATCATAGGGGCATTCCCTTGCAAGCTGACCACCGGGGTTCTTCGGATCGCACTTCAGGTTCCATTCACAACCATCGTTGCCCATGCCTGAATTTCCATCGAAGAAGCAGTCCTGCTTGCAAGCGTCGATGTTGTCACCCGAGATGCCGGTGGCAAAGGTTCCCTCGTCATTGTCGCAGGGACCGGTGCATTCTGGGTCGAGCGCGTCGGCCTTCCCATCACCATCGTTGTCCTGGCCATCGCTGCACTGAGAGTTCGCTGTCGGGCAGGTTGCACCTGGCGGCAGGACACTCAACGCGTCGCCGGCGGTCGAACCGCCAGCCCCACCGAGCCCTGCTGTCCCCGCTGTCCCCGCTGTTCCCTGATTGTTGCCGGTGCCGTTGTTGGCGCCGCTGCCGTTGGCGCCACCTGACGATCCGTCGCCACCGCCATCGGAAACGCCGGAACTGGAGCCTGAATCGTTGCAACTGGCGATCGCCGCAACAAACACCGCCATCAAACCAAGGGTCCCAACTGAAATACGAATCGATTGCATAGGCCGTACTATACCAGCGCCAGCGAAACCTGAAAAGCCCTTTCGGATTGACGCTACTCGACTTCGGTCCAACTCAGTTGGTTGAACGTCCCGATACCGACGTTGTCCGTCGGACTTGCGGAACCCCTTGAGATCGTAGCCTCGAGATTTCCGGTGATTTCGATGGTGCCGTTTGAACCCACAACGAAAATTCGGCCACCTGCGATAACGGGACTTGTGACGGGCTCGTTGGCAACCTGCATACCCTGAACCTGTGTCACGGTTCGCCCAATGACCTGGTGCAGCACGAGCCACGTCGCACCCTTTGTACATCCCGCAGTGTCCGGGGCGTACCACATGGACATCAACTGAAATCCACTGCCGTCTTTTTTCAACAGCGCCATCGGCGTCGCAGTGGGACGAGCGTTGGTGGGCATGCTCTTGGCACACGTCCCGTTGGGATTCGTGACACCACAAATCTCGTTGTCCTGGCCGACCCGCAAAATCAGTTTGCCGTTGACGCCGTACGAGCGGTCAACCTCCGGGACGCCCTCCACGTTCACGGTCTCATGCATGATGATGAGTTCCGATGGCGCCATCGGCATGGTTTCATCATCCAGGGCCGAGTTCGTTGCCTGAACCAGGAATGTTTCGCCCGAACGATTGGTGGGGTCGTCACGATCTAACTGTACGACGGTTGGCGAAAAATGCAGCGGCCGTTGACACCCCATCGATTCAAGCTTTAGCAGAGTGTTGCCATCGTAGCGCCAGAGGTTGCCCCAAGTGTCGCCGACATAACCCGCTCGCAATTTATTGTGTTCACCCGAGGTGTTAACCCTTGATGTCGCGACGTCGGTCATCATCGCGTACTCTTGGGAACAGGACGATCCCAGTGTCGCCGTTTTGTAATCGTAACGCACACCTGAGGAGGCGCTTGCCACGATGAGAGTCTTGGCTTCGGTCGTCGAATTTGGCGTGACGGCGTATCCCGATGCGAAGATGACACGGTAGTCATCCATCGTGTCGGTCTTGTTGAAAAAGAACGCTGGAACCGAAACCGATTGGCCCATGAGGCCCGCATAGCCAGAGGCGATACCTCCGAAATCGGTATGCCACTTCAAACTGATGGGTGGTTCTGCGAATCCAATCGAACTCACAGGGTTCGTAACATCTATGACGAACATCCCGTTGCCGCCATATCCCTCGCCCATGATGAGCAGTGACTTCCAAATCGCATTCACGGCATCATTGCAATTCTGGACGCAAAGGTTTTTCACCTTCGGCGAGCTTGCGAGACCAAAGACGTGCTTCGCGGGATCGGCGATCTGACCCTTTTGAACGTACAACTTCTTCACAACCTCAAGCATGCCCGGCGGGATGAAAGCGAACGCTTCCGAGCCGGCTGACATTGTTTCGCCGTTGACTTCGGTGTCGTTGGTGAAGAACGCATGCAACATCCCATCGTCCGCACCCACGTAGGTGATGCCCGGCCGATCCTTGTTGTTCATGTAGAACTCGTGCCCACCTGGGAGCGGACTGTCACCCGGAGCCGCCACGTCGATGGGTGTCGAGTTGATCATCGATCCCAACCGCGCCGGGTTGCCGAGCGTTGGATCCCCCATGATGAACTTGATGATCTTTTCGGCCTCATTCTCGTCGACGCCGAGATTGAAAATGTTGTTGATGTCCGAGCGGTTCACGACGCGCAAGGTGGACGGGTCCACATCAACTTTAATGACGCTGCCATCGTTGGAACCGAGGTACAATTTGCGTGTCGACCAATCAGCGCGATCGAGGATCTCGCCGGCGTCCCATGCCAAGGCGGGCGGCGTCAGCGTCACATCGTACGCAAGCAAGTGGCCCTTCCAGGACGGGAAATCGACACGCGCGTCCAGCGCATATTTTCCGGCCGCAATGGTGCCCGATTGTTGGACACCCGACGATCCGGTTGAAGGCGAGGTCGAATACGTACCACGCACGGCCTCAAAGATCGCACCTTGAATCGCCTTGACCAGTTCCTCTTCGTTGGCTGCCATATAGGCGAACGGCGAGACACCATCGGACAAGTAGTCGGTCCCACCTGCACGTGCGACGTTATCGTTGATGATGCGTGCGTTGCCGATCGTCACGTCCGATGAGAACCCCACCGCAAAGGTTTTGACGCCCAAGTTCTTACGCAAGCGGTATGCCGAAAGCACCACCTTGCATGTACAACCCGCTGATTGTGGGTTGGCCGCCGAGCATGCGGTCGCAGTACAGTTGGAATCGCCGGGGCCATTCGCTTCGCCGTCCGTGATGAACAAAACGTAGTTCTGGCGACACTTGATCGTATCGTTGGCCGTCACTTGCGACATGTAGTGGTAGGCGCTGGTGTTGGCAGTCTGGGTGACGTTGTTCTCCAACGTACAACCAGATGGCGTTGAACCGTAGGTCACAAGGCCTCCGTACGAGGCCGGTTCCAGCCATTCCAGAATCTTTCCCAGCGATTGCCTCGCTTCAGTATCCGTCGCACGGGGGTTCAGGAAGTCTGCCATACCTGCGTCCCAACGCGCGCCACAAGTCGCACTGCATTGACTGCCGCAGTTGATCGTCCCGATCGGAGGACCACCCCCACCATTGTAGTACGCTGGATTCGACTCGTAGTAGCGATAGGGAACACCCGCAACGTTGGTGTATTTGCCTTCGTAGGTCGGGCGGTTAATGCGCGTGGTGGTCACGGTTCCGTTGGTCACGATGCGCTGATACGTACTGCCCACGTATCGACCCGTCCCGAAATTGGGGATCGAACAAGCCGATCCACACCAGTCGGTATCGTAAGTCGATGACGATGCGCCCTGCGCGATGCCGTATCGGCTGTCATTGCCAGCAATGAGCGTGTAGTCACCCCCACGGTAGCGGCAATTGACCGTCGGACCAGCGGCTCCCAAGCAACCCACGTTGTTCATGATCGCGTCGGAAATAAAGACCGTCTCGGTTTGAGATGTTCCACCGGCGATTTGGTAATACGGGAAATAGCCCGACTGATGGAAGGTCATGAAGCCAAAGTTAACGATGTTGGCGTTGTCACTTAACACGGTCTGCAACGTACGCTTGGCAACCACCGTGCGCGAAGTGGGTGGTCCGCAGGTATCTCCGGTCGGACAGTTGGAATCCGTCGTACAGCGTGTTTGTTTGCGCTGACACATCTTTAAAGTTCCCGTACCTGCGGCAGGCTGTGGTACACATGTTTCTGTCGAGGCCGAAGGCTTGCATCGATTGGCGCGCAACAGGAGGCATTGATTGGTTGCGGGCGTGCATCCGTTGCTATTTGCTTTGCACGTATTCTTATTGTCCTTCAAACACGTACTCGTATTAAAGGTGCACTTATTGGCCTGGACCCGACACTTGTTGGCCGGGAAGTTGCACTTGTTCCCGCCGCCCGGGCAATTCGCGTTGCTAGTGCAAGAAACGTTCTTGTCTTTCTTGCATGTCCCGACGGTTATTTGGGGACAGTCTGCAGTCACCGCGCAGCTTTCACCCGTCGAACACACACCCACAGCCGGACACATCGCGTCGGTCTGACAACCGCCCGAAGGCGTCGAACCCACGGAACATGTGCCGTTATTGCTGGTCGCACAATTCGAGTCACTGGTGCACAAGATGCTCTTGTTGTGCTGACATTGACCGGTTTTGCAAGTGCGTCCAACGACCGTGCAGGCGTCTGCGGTTATCGAGCAGTTGCCCGAATCACCACAAGGCGTGTTCAAATCGCACGGCACGCCACTACCCGCGCAGGTTCCGTACCCAAGCACCGAACAATCAGAATCCGTGGCACATGCGTTGCCACCGAGCTGACACCCGTATTCGCCTGGACAATCGACGTCGGTGAGACATTGTCCTGCGCCCAGTTCACAAAAGTTGACTTGGCAATCCGCGTTGACCGAGCAAGCGCGACCACTTGCCGAACACTTTCCCGTCAGACCCCAGCCACGACAATTGAAACCGCTATCACAATCGACGCCAACTTCATTGGAGCTTGACCAAGGTGTGCCCGGCAAACCGTTCATGGAACCCGAGGTATCGAGTACCACCAACATGTTGGGTTTCTGTATTTGCGCCTCGATGTAGTTCGTCGGCGACACGCGCGCGACCGCGTGCTCAGCCCCAGGCAGGCCGATGAGCAGCACAACGGGTAAAACCAACCGCACCCACTGGCTCAACCCACCACGAGACTTTTCCGAACACGTCGAGCGCTTCATTTGGTCTGTCCTGCCTTCATCGTCGGTTCAAACCCACCGGTTGAGGAACTACCGTTTCGCATCGTTGCAAGCGGCGCGCGGCGATAGGGGGCGAATTCAACCGACTGATTATTTTGCAATCCAACTTACGTTTTATCGTATGCAAAACGTATTCCAGTGGCTCTGACACAGTAATATCAACGGTTTATGATCAAAGGTGCGATGCGTTGTGACGTTTCTGAGTACGCAATGTCTTTCGTAGTCCGCATCTTGCTGTCGCCAACCTGCAAAACCCGCAAAGTCGGTGTAATACTCCCGCTCCCCGCGACCAAAGCTGCGGAGCGTCAATTCGGAAAGACCCATGGATCATCTCGAAGAGCTCGAGCAACAAAGCGTTTACATCCTCCGTGAAGCCTACAAGCACTTCGAACGGATGTGCATGTTGTGGTCGATCGGCAAGGACTCAACCGTACTTCTCTGGTTGGCGCGCAAGGCCTTCTTCGGCCACGTGCCCTTTCCGCTCGTGCACATCGATACCAGCTTCAAGTTGCCGGAGATGATCCAGTACCGCGATCGCCTCGCGCTTGAATACCGATTGCAAATGGTCGTTGGCGAAGCACGCGAAGCCATCGACAACAAACGAACTTTCCCCGATACGCAACACCTTCCCGACGGTCACCCCGACAAGCTGACCCGGGAAGACTGCTGCATGGTCCTCAAGAAGGATGCCTTGCGCTTCACGCTCTCAGGCAAGTGGCCACGCAAGCGCATGAACCTCGACACCGGGAAGTACCAAATGGATCCCGATCGCGAGCCCTACACCGGCATCATCGTCGGTGCACGCGCCGACGAAGAAGGCAGCCGCTCGAAGGAACGCTACTTCTCACCGCGCGACCACAACAGCGACTGGGACGTGGGCGATCAACCCCCCGAGTTCTGGAATCAGTTCAAGACGGATTTTGCCGCCGGAACCCACGTGCGCATCCATCCCTTGCTTGACTGGACCGAGCTGAACATTTGGGAGTACATCGAGCGCGAAAAGATTCCGACTGTTTCTCTTTACTACGACCAGGGGGATGGCACGCGCTACCGCAGCCTCGGTTGTGGCCCCTGTCAAACGCCGATCAACAGCACCGCGAAAAACGTGGACGAAATACTGGTTGAGTTGCGCACCGGCAAATTGAAGAACATCGCTGAACGTTCCGGTCGCCTTCAGGACGGCAAACACGGGCTCGAAGAGCTTCGCCGCAAGGGATACATGTAATGAGCTCCATCACCGCAGATCGCGAAAAGTACCAAATCGTCGTTGTCGGCCACGTCGATCACGGCAAGAGCACCATCGTGGGACGGTTGCTTGCGGATACCGGTTCACTGCCCGAGGGCAAGTTGGATTCCGTTCGCAAGGAATGCGCCCGCACCGGCAAGCCCTTCGAATATGCGTTTTTGCTCGATGCGCTTTCCGATGAGCAAGATCAAGGCATCACGATTGATACCGCCCGTTGCTTTTTCAAGACGGCAATGCGCGACTACATCATCATCGATGCGCCCGGCCACATCGAGTTCCTGAAGAACATGATCTCGGGCGCCGCGCGCGCCGAGGCAGCCGTGCTTGTCATCGACGCCAAGGAAGGCGTGCGCGAGAACAGCCGACGCCACGGCTACATCCTGTCGATGCTCGGCATCCGTCAGGTGCTGGTCGTTGTCAACAAGATGGATCTCGTGGACTGGGACCAGGCCCACTTCGAGAACGTCGAGCGGGAATACCGCGGCTTTCTCGAAAGCATCGGCGCAGCGGCACCCGAACGGTTCATTCCGATCTCCGGCAAGCTCGGGGACAACCTCACCGTGCAGAGTGCCAACACCGCCTGGTACAAGGGACCGACCTTGCTGGGCATGCTCGACATCTTCCGCAAGGCGCCACCCAAGGTGGATCGGCCGTTGCGCATGCCCGTGCAACACGTTTACAAGTTTGCAAGCCAGGGTGACGAACGCCGCATCATCGCGGGTCGCATCGAATCAGGCCGCGTCAAGGTGGGTGACAAGGTCGTCTTCACGCCATCGAACAAGACCAGCACGATCAAGAGCATCGAGGGTTTCAACGTCCCCGAACGCGTCGAGCTCGAATCCGGCTGGTCGACCGGATTTACACTGACCGAAGAGATCTACATCAAGCGCGGCGAAATCATGAGCCATGTGCCGAAGGCGCCGCTTGTGTCGACCCGTCTGCGCGCCAATCTCATCTGGCTTGGCAAGCGCCCCTTCATCAAGGGACGCGACTACAAGCTGAAGTTGCACACCGCCTCGGTGCCGGTGCAGATCCACAGCATCAACAAGGTCATCGACGCCTCCGAGGCCGGCTCCAACCTTGAAAAGCAAGAGGTGGGTCGCCACGACGTGGCCGATGTCGTGTTGAAGACGCGCGAGCCACTTGCCTTCGATCTGATTGGCGACAGCGATTCCACCGGCCGTTTTGTCATCGTGGATGGTTACGAAATCGCGGGCGGCGGCATCATCGTTGGGCGCGAGTCCGACGCCCAGGACGATCTGCGTGCCGAAGCGCGGTTGCGTGACTTCAACTGGGTTAAAGGTGGCGTCTCCCGTTCCGAACGCGCGACCCGCCATGGCCACAAGGCCGCGCTCGTCATGTTTGTCGGACCGGCCGCTTCGGACAAACACAAGTTTGCCCGTGCGGTCGAAAAGGCGCTGTTCCACCGCGGCCACAATGCCTACATGCTGGATGGCACCAATGTCCTGCTTGGCGTCGATGCGGATCTGCACTTCGTTGACACCACCCAGCACGAGCTTGTGCGACGATTCTCCGAAGTCGCGCATCTGTTGATCGACACCGGCGTCATCGTGGTTTCGACCACCAACGCCATTGGCCTTGCCGATCACGCGGACGTGCAGGCGCTCTTGCCCGATACGCCGAGCATCGTCATCGATGTGGATCCGCACGCAACCAGCACCGCGCCTTGCGATTTGCGCATCCGTGGCAACGAACCCGAGGGCAACGTCATTGAGCGGGTCACGGAGCTCCTCGCCAAGCGGCAAATCATCGCGGAGTAAAGCCGCGACGCGTGTTACCGCAAAAACGGTGACACCTGCTCCCGCCTTTACTTACCGGGCCGGGGTGCGCCTCGCGGGCACCACCCTGGCGTGCGATCCCATGCGTTCGGCCAACGAGCTGGTGTTTTTGTCACACGAATCCGCTTTGCCACCAGGCACCCGCGCGCCGTCGGCGAGACCGGGTTGGCAACAGGTGATCTTGACCTCGACCACACTCGCGTTGCTGGGCAAAGCCGGGGCAACGTTGCGCGCACGGGCCCTCCTGTCCGACTATGGACGCCCCTTCAATGTCGGGACCCTGCGGCTCGAGCTATTCCCGTCGGGACACGGGCCGGGTGCGGCGGCGCTTTTGTGTAGCACCGATGGCCGTCGTCTGGTTTATACCGGTCCCCTGCGCATGGGTGCCCTTGAAAAGACCGCAACCTTCGTGCGCGAAGCCGAGATTCGCCCGGCCGATGCGCTTTGCATCGACGCGACCTATGGCGATCCGCGCTTTGTATTTCCGCCACGCGAGGAAGGTCTGCAGCAGTTGCGACGGTTCGTGCAAGACGCCTTCTGCGCGGGGCACACGCCCGTTGTGCTGGTGGGTCCCGTGGTCTCGGCGCTTGAGCTCGGTGCCTTTCTTGAAGGGGAAGGCCATCGGCTGCGCGCCCACACGCAATTTGTGACGGCGGCACAGGCACTGCGCCGCACGGGTGCCGTCGCACCGGACTTCAAACGTTTCGCCGGAAAATGCGCGCCGCGCGAATGCCTGCTCTGGCCAATGGCGGCCCGCAAGGCACGCGCACTGGGGCCACTCGCTTCGCCCCAATTTCTGCTCGCCTCGGGACTGGCCGTCGATCGCGAGGCCCGGAATCGATTTCAGGTTGACGCTGCGATTGCGCTTTCCGGTCGCTCGGGCGCTCCCGATCTCGTCGCCTTTGCAGCGGCCACCGGCGCCCAAGAAGTGGCGTGTTTCGGCGCAAACGCCGACGCGTTGGCCAAAACCCTCCAAAAGCGTGGCCACACCGCGTATCCGCTTTCGCCCCCGCGCCAAATTTCGCTGTTCTAGGTAGGTGGAAGCGCGGCCGGTTTGAGGTTATGTATAGGGGGCAGTGCCGTTCAATCTCGGGTGGAGCGAAATCATGATGGTGCTCTTCTTGGCCCTCCTCTTTGTGGGGCCAAAGAAGTTGCCCGAGCTTGCCGCGGGCCTTGGCAAGATGATCCGCGAGTTCCGCAAGGCGACCTCCGACATCAAGGGCGAGATCCAGATCGAAGAGCATCTGCGCAAGCCTTTCGAGGACTTGCGCGACGCCGTGACCCTGCCCGCCGCAGAGCTCAAGCGTCGGGACGTCTGGAAAGCCGAATGGGAGACCCGCCAAAAAGAAGAAGAAGAGCGGGCGGTCCAGGCCGAAAAAGACGCAGCAGAAGGCCTCAATGCCGCTCCGGATGGCGAAAACCTCGATGCCCACGCAGGCCTGCCAACTGAGCCGCCGGAGGGAATCGCGTCCGTCGATGAACCCGGACCCGGCGCGATCACGAACAGCGATCGAACCATTGCCCAGGCCTTGCCGTCGGCCCTCGCTGCCGAACGCGTCGAGCAGGACGCCACGGTGGCCGCCTCACCGCCTGGATTGCCCTTGATACCACCGGCTCCTCCCCGGCCGATCGCGCCGCCTCTCGGCACGGTGGGCACACCCCAGAGCAAAAGCCCACTCGCGCGCTTCGCAACGTCTCCGCGTGAGCGCGAACCCATCGAACGAACCGAGATCGGTGTCGGCACCAAAACGGGTGAGGCCACTGCGGAACGCAAGTCTCTGCCAACGCCCCCGCCACCTCCACCGGGTGCTTCGAGATTGCCCATGCCCGGCGCGCCCGGTCGCAGTGTGCCCTCTCCCAACAAGAAAATCGGTTAGGAATCACGCGACGTGAGCGAGACAGAATCAACCGAAGCGAAGCCGGACGAAGCAGGCTCTCCCGAGGCCGCTCTCGACGATTCGAAGATGTCCCTCTTCGATCACCTCAACGAATTGCGCTACCGCCTGCGCAACGCGGGTATTGCGTTCATCCTCGCACTCGTCGCGGGGCTGGTGTTTCAAGATCGCATCTTCGAGGTATTGAGTCGGCCCATTCGTGAGGCGCTGTCCGAATCCAAACAGGCCGTTCGGTTTGTTCAGATCGACGTCTCCGAAGCCTTCTGGGTTTACTTCAAGCTGGCGATCGTCTTTGGCATTTTGACCGCGGCGCCCTTTATTATCTGGGAAGTCTGGAAATTCGTAGCACCGGGGCTCTACAAGAAAGAAAAGCGCCTCGCCCTCGTGTTCGTGGGCGCAACCGGGATGTGTTTCTCGGGCGGTGCGTTGTTCGGATACTTCTTGCTGGTCAAGCCCGCGGCTCTGTTTCTCGTAACCTTCGCCGGAAAGATCGATCTTCCGGAGGGAGTCGTCGCCCTCAACATCGAGAACATGCTGCGCATTCAAGACGTGGCGGACTTCATCAGTCTGATGATGCTGGGCTGCGGTGTTGCGTTTGAATTGCCCGTCGTGCTGTCGGTTCTCGGCTGGCTTGGCATCATTTCGGCGACCGGGATGTGGAAGTTCAACAAGTACGCGCTGGTGCTCGCCGCATTGCTCGGCGGCATCCTCACCCCCGGCGGTGACGTCGTCTCTCAGCTGCTGCTCGCTGGTCCAGTCTTCGTGCTCTACAACCTCTCGATCATCGTGGTTTTCCTTATCGAACGCGGCCGCAAAAAGAATCAAGCGGAGCTGGAAAAGCAGCTCGAGTAGAGCGAGGTGGCGCCGCGCAACGGACGTTGCAGCAGACTAGACGGACATCGAACCTGCAAGATATGAGAGCGGCCTAATCCGGGCTGCGAGAAACGCTACTTTCTGTAGACCTCGCGGCGATGCGCGATCTTTACGACCGTGACAGTCAAGGTGGCATCGT
>JAWXBF010000147.1:0-11531 GCA_034439895.1 Deltaproteobacteria bacterium | reverse complement strand
CTGACCCAGCCGCGCCTGACCCAGCCGCGCCGGTGGATCGGGGTGGGACCAGTCTCATCTATCCAGTACCCGGTGAAACGGGTGAACTCGCCACGAAGGGCGCAAGAGGTGTAACTCGGATCGGCACGCCCGCGCCTTCGTATGCGAAGGACAACATGGATTCGATGAGCCAGGCCGACATGCTTGAAGAGCTTGGCCAACCTTCGTCGAAGCGAACGCCTCTTGTGATTGGCGGAATGCTTGGTGTCGGAGCTGCGCTTTGGTACTTCGTGTCTGCTGTCACACCCACTTTGCCTGCGGTGCCTTTGCCAGCCGCAACGGCGCAAGTGCCTGTGGACGAGGTGGCGCCGAACCCTGCCGAACCCGTTTCGCCCGCGGAACTGCCCAGGGTGGAATTGCCCGCGACGACACCGCCACATGGAATAATCCCGCCAGCACCCGAGACGAATACGACAGCCGCAGAGGCACCGCATGCGGCAGCACCCACGGCAAAGGCAACGACTGCGCCCGCGGCAACGCCCGTAGCACCTGCGGCAACGCCCGCGCCCGCGGCAACGCCCGTAGCACCTGCGGCAACGCCCGCGCCCGCGGCAACGCCCGTAGCACCTGCGGCAACGCCCGTAGCACCTGCGGCGGAAGCAGCGCCCGCGAGCGACGCCAAGTCTCTTGGTGAGGCCTGTGCGAAGGCTTACAAGAAGCAACGTTATCGAGACATCGTCGAAAGCTGTGCTGCGTTTGCGGCGGCAGCGCCCGAACAGGCCGCGGCGGCGCTGGTGAATGTGGCGCACGCAGAGCTCGAGCGCGGCAACACGAAGAAGGCGCTTGAATGGGCGGAAAAGGCGGTTGCCACTGATGCGACCATGGCCGACGCCTGGGTGTTCATCGGCGGTGCGCAGCAAGAGCTTGGAGATGCGGCGGCGGCCAAGGCGGCCTATACGAAGTACCTGGAGCTTGCGCCGAACGGCAAGTACGCGCGCGATTTGCGCATCATCGTCAACGGCATGTAGCGGTGCGAGTTCTCGGCATCGAATCGTCCTGCGACGAAACCGCCGCAGCCGTTGTGGAACGGGATCCGACAAGCGGTCGCGTGCGCATTCTCTCGAATTTCGTCGCATCGCAGGTTGCGATCCATGCGCAATACGGCGGTGTGGTTCCCGAGGTTGCGTCGCGTGCGCACCTCGAGACGATCATACCCACCCTCATGGCGGCCTTGCAGCAAGCGGGACTCTCGTTTGCCGATCTGGATGGTCTTGCTGTCACCCACGGCCCGGGCCTGGTGGGTGCGTTGCTGGTGGGGGTGGAAACCGCACGGGCGATCTCTTATGCGACCGGCAAGCCGCTTGTGGGTGTGAACCACCTGGCCGGTCATCTTGCGGCGGTTCATTTGTACGACGATTCGATGGCACCGCCGGATATTCCGCCCTGGCCCCATCTGGCGCTGCTGGTTTCGGGTGGGCATACCGCCTTGTTTCGGGTGCAAGGTCACGGGGAACTGACGGCGTTGGGTGCCACCCGCGACGATGCTGCAGGCGAAGCGTATGACAAAGTGGGCAAGCTTCTGGGACTTGGTTATCCCGCAGGCGCCAAGATCGACCAGCTTGCGGCAACGGGCAACGCAACGGCCCACGCCTTTCCACGCGCATTGCCGGGGCGCGAAGACCTCGAGTTTTCGTTCTCGGGATTAAAAACCGCGGTGGCGACCCGGGTCGAAAAAGAGCCGCCCGCTGATGCACAAGCCCTGGCGGATCTGTGTGCGAGTTTTCAGGCGGCGGTGGTCGACGTGCTCGTCCGCAAGACGCGCAAGGCTTTGGAACAGCAAGGGTTGCGTCACCTCGTGGTCGCGGGCGGTGTCGCCGCAAATCAGGGCTTACGCCAGGCCCTTGCGGCAGCCGCGGAGATCGATGGTTTCACGTTGTACATTCCGCGTGTCGCCTACTGCACCGACAATGCCGCGATGATCGCAGCCGAAGGTGCGGCGTTGTTGCAGGAACGCACCCCGACGCGGGCCGATCTGATGGCGCTCACTGTTGATCCTGGGCTTCCCGTTGCGCGGGCCTTGGCATGAGCGAGGGCCCTACACCACCGCGAGCGCGGGCGTTGCTCACGCGATTCGGGATCGCACCGCGTAAGGCGCTGGGTCAAAACTTTCTTGTCGACGACAACGTCATCGAGCGAATCATCAAGCTCGCGCGCCTCGACGACGCAACGTCGGTGGTTGAGATTGGACCGGGACTCGGCGCCATTACGTTTGGCCTGGCGGCGGTGGCAAAGCGTGTTACGGCTGTCGATGCCGATCGCACGCTGGTGCCGATCCTGCAAACGGTGCTTGCGGAAGCGGGGGTCAACAACGTCGATGTGGTGAACGCGGACGCACTCGAATTTGATTTCGCGACCGCAGCGGGTCAGGCGGGATCGCCTCTCGTTGTGGTGGGGAATTTGCCGTACCAGATAACGTCGCCCCTTTTATTCGCGGTGCTTGGCGCTGCGGATTGCGGACGGGTCGTGTCGCGTGCGCTCTTCATGGTGCAAAAGGAAGTTGCCGACCGGATGTGTGCGACGCCGGGTGGCAAGATCTACGGTCGCTTGTCGGTGATGGTGCAGCAGTTTGCGACGGTTCGCGTGGTCCTGAAGGTGGGATCCCGCGCATTCCTGCCACCGCCGGCGGTCCTGTCCTCGGTCATCGAGATTGTTCCACGGCCGACGCCGCTTGGGCCCATCGACAGCGTGATGCGTTTCGAGCAGGTGGTGAAGGCTGCGTTTTCCACGCGCCGAAAGATGCTGCGCAACGCGCTCGAGACCGCTTACGAACGCGAAGTGGTCGGCAAGGCGCTCGCCGAAGCGGCAATCGACGGCGAGCGACGGGCCGAGACCTTGACTGTGGTTGAGTTTGCACGTTTGACCAACGCCTTGCCGGATCCGAATCCAGGTGCCTGAGTTACCCGAAGTTGAAACGGTGGTGCGCACCTTGCGACCGCAGGTGGTTGGGCAAGAAGTGACATCGATCTGGACGAGCGGCAAGGCCCTGCGCCTCGGTCGGCCCGTTGATACGCGGGCCTTGCGCAAATACGCGGTGGGCGGGCGCATCTCTGAGGTTCGTCGACGCGCCAAGTACGTGGTTTTCGACGTGGCGTTGCAAGACGGAACGGTCGGCACCAGCCTTGTTCACCTCGGCATGAGTGGACGCTTGCGGGTGCAATGGCCCGAGCAAGAGCGGCCAACGCACACCCACGTGGTCTGGACCTTGAAGGACGGACGGGAAATTCGCTTTTCCGATCCGCGGCGGTTTGGATTGGTGAAAGCGGCGCGAAGCGAGGCGGACCACGACGAGCTGGCGAAGCTCGGGCCGGATCCGCTACGGGATCTGAACGCGGCTTATCTTGCAGCGGAGCTGGTGCAATCGCGCGCGCCTATCAAGGCCTTCTTGCTCGATCAAAGCCGAATCGCGGGTCTCGGGAACATCTACGTGTGCGAGGCGATGTTTCTGTCGCGACTACACCCGCTCTTGCCTGCGAATCGTGCCAAAAAACACGCGGGCGACCTGTTCGCGGCGATCCAGGAGACGCTTCGGGAGGCGCTGGAAAACGGAGGCACCACCTTGCGCGACTTCATCGATTCCGAGGGACACAGCGGTCAGCATCAACATGCGCTGTGGGTCTATGGGCGGCACGGCGATCCGTGTCACAAGTGCCAGACACCAATCGTGCGTCGGTTGGACGGTGGTCGCTCGACCTTCTTCTGCCGCGTCTGTCAGAAGCGCTGAGGAACCCATCGCATTACCCCGCAACCAAGCAGCGTGTTGCCGGATGACCGCGGGTGGCCATGGCGCATTTAGTTGAAAACGTTGTCGTTCCATTACGACCACATTGGTTACGTAAAAGTAACGATGGAAGAATACCAAAACCCGACCGCTGAAAAGAAAAGGGTTCGGTAATATGCCATGAAGGCCCATCGCCGCTTGGCACCAAGCGTGCAAGGAAGCACCGCACATGAATTATTACGCCCCCTCGTCAAACACCCGGTCCTGCAACGGCAAGCGCCGGCATTCAAACGGTGTATCGCTCATTTTCGGATTCTGCACGCTGGTGGGGCTCGGTTGCTCAGTGAGCACCGACGGTGTCACGACCGCGGATATCGGCAGCGTTGGTGGTTTGGAGGGCGGTGCTTCGGCGGGCGGTGGTTCGGCGGCAGCGGACGGACAACAGGCGGGCCAATCCGGGGGCGACAGCGACCAACCGACAACCGACGATCCGCTAGCCTCGTCGTGTTCCGCGGGGGAATCGCGCTGTACGGACGGTGTGTCTGAGCAATGTTCGGCCGACACCGGCTGGGATCAAGCCACCGAATGTGCGTTCGTGTGTCGCGAAGGCGCGTGTGCGGGAGAGTGTTTTCCCGGGGAACAACGTTGCAAGGGCCTGAGCGCGGAAACCTGTGATGCGGAGGGGACCTGGAAAACCGAGACGGCGTGTCCGTTCCTATGCACGGCCGGAATCTGCCGTGGTGAGTGCAAGATGGGTGGCCGCCGTTGCAGCGGCAAAGCTGCGGAACTGTGCGATGACAAGGGCGCCTGGAAAGCGACGGAAACCTGTGCGATCGGGTGTCAGGACGGTTTCTGTCAAGGGCAATGCCAACCCGGTGCCGTGCAATGCAACGGCGTGTCGGTCTTCCAGTGCGGCAGCGATCTGACCTGGAAGCTGGCGCGTGCTTGTCCTTACCTGTGCACGAACGGCATTTGTACCGGTGTTTGCCAGCCCGGACAGAACCGCTGCGACGGATTGTTCCCCGAGGTATGCACAGCCGAGGGCCAGTGGAAACGTGGCACAGCCTGTCCTTACCTTTGTTCCAATGGTTTCTGCGAGGGTGAATGCAAGCCGGGCGCGGCCGGATGCAACGGTGTTCGCCCTCAGGCGTGCACCGGCAATGGGCGATGGGAAAACGCCGCTGATTGTGCTTTTCTCTGCAGCGCGGGCAAATGCACAGGGGCGTGCCGTCCCGGTGAAACCAAGTGCACGGGCAGCACGCCGGAGACCTGCAACAGCCAGGGGCAATGGACCAAAGGCGCGGCGTGTTCGTTCCTGTGTCGCAGCGGGCAGTGCGCGGGTGAATGCTCGCCCGGCAGCAAGGACTGCATGGACAAGGCGCCCCGCACGTGTGGCTCGGACGCCCGTTGGGCCAACGCGGCAACCTGTCCAATCCTCTGCTCTGCGGGCGCTTGCACGGGGGCCTGTACCCCGGGTAGCCGTCAATGCAGCGCGCGCACACCACAATTATGCAACGCCGCCGGTCAATGGGCGAACGAAGACGCCTGTCCGTTCGTGTGCGCCGCGGGGAAATGTGCGGGTGACTGTGTGCCGGGTAGCAAGCTGTGCAGCAGCGCCTCGCCGCAGTCCTGTGACGACAACGGAAAGTGGCAAACCGGGGAAGCTTGTCCCTACGTGTGTAGCGCGGGGATTTGTGGTGGCTCCTGCGTGCCGGGCAAAAAGCGTTGCAGCGGCAAAGCGGTGGAGACCTGCCAGTCGGCCGGCTCGTGGAGCGCGTCCGAGACCTGTGCGTTCCTGTGTCAGGACGGGGGGTGCGCAGGATCGTGCGTGCCGGGGGCGCGCGAGTGCAGCGGCATCACGCCGCGGGTGTGCAACTCTGCGGGTCAGTGGGCGGACGAACCCAGCTGTGCTGCCGGGTGCGTCGCCGGCAGATGCACCGGATGCGTTCCCGGCAAAATACAGTGTCTGGCCAAGGCCCGCGGGCAGACCTGCAACGCGGACGGAACGTGGAGCCAGCCGGATTGCCTCGCCGCCTGCGGCAACCTGAAGTCGTGCAAGGATAAGGATTAGATTGCCAACCGAGCTCCACCGCCATGACCGCCAGCCAAACTCACGATCCCGCCCTCACCAAAGCTGTGCAACGGGCGGAGCGCGTGGCGCGTTGGATGGACGGCAAATTCCTGGATCCGATCCTCGGCTTGCTCGTGCCCGGGCTCGGCGATCTGACCGGACTCATGATCGGCCTGTACACGGTGCACCTCGCCCATCAGGCCAAGATCTCGCCGGCCATTTTAGCCCGCATGATCGCAAATCTGGCTCTCGACGCCCTGGTGGGTGGCATCCCGTTGCTCGGCGACGTGTTCGATCTGGTGTTCCGCGCCCACACCCGCAACCTTGAATTGCTCAAGCGCAGACCCGACGGTTCCGCCCGTCCGGGCGACTGGTTGGTGTTGGCGGGCGCCCTGGTTCTGTTGCTGGCGGCCCTGGCGGCCCCCGTGCTGGTCTTCGTCGCGCTCTTGAAATGGATATTTTCCTGACGCGAGACGTTCGCTAGCGGCGCCAAGTGCTAGTTCGCCGCGGGAAAGACGCAGTCGCTTTCCACGCCCGTGTTCATGTCGGGCTCAAAAGGACGGTTGATGTAGGTACCCCGCGCGTCGGGGCCCCAGCATTCGGTCGCGCGCTTGCCGGTGGCGAGGCCTGCCGTCACGGTGACGTCGGCCCGGCCCGCACTGTCGGACAGTCGCCAGGTGCTCGCGACCTGTGCGGCTTGCACATAGAGATCGGTGCCGCCTTCCCAGGCGAAGCGGTAGGTTGCCTGATTCCCGGCCACGTTTTCTTGGTAGTGCCATTGCGCCTGCGTTGCTTCGCGAGGCATGGCGGCGGCAGGATCGACATGCAACACCGCGACGGCGTCCCAGGAGACGTCGTTCAAGGTCGCGTAGTCGATTGTCAGGGTATCCAGCCACGACAGCTCGTCCTCCGCGTCGGTCGGATCCTTGTCGAGCGGCAGACCCAGAAAACGCAGGCCGAGCGTCGACAAAACAACCTGACCGCGGCCCTTGCGCACGCCCCCTGCGGGATTGAAGCTGCCTCTGACGAAGTTGACCCAAACGTCGGTTTGGATGCGGGCCACATCCACCGCGTACGAGAAGACAAAACCGAAACGGTTTTCAGCCGTGACCGGGGTGAGGCTCTTGCGAATCGTCACACGAAACTGCAGGCCGGAATTGTCGTCGCCGTTCCACGGGCCCCACTGGCGGACATCCTTGTCGCGCTTCGTGGCGGGCTCGCGTCGCACCTCGTCGATGGCGCCGAGGATGCTGTCGAGCACGGATGTAAAACCACGCACGCCATCGCGGGTAACCCGGTAGTACTCGGCGGTATCGAGGCTGGTGAAGGCCGAGATATGAGGCGCCAGATCTTCCCGCACCGGCAACGCGTTCTGAAAGTCCAGATCCTCGTTCGAGTAGTTGCCTCCGCAGGCCTCGGCAAGAAGCGTGACAGACAAGAGCAGCGACAAAATGTTCAACTTCATGATGGATCCTCAGAAATCGTAGCTCAGGGCGGCTGACAGCTCGTGGAACCCGAGCGACCGATCGACGCCGACGTTGTATTGAAGGTAGTGCACGCGCGCACGGCCAATCAGACCGAGATCGCGGGTAAGGCGGTAGCGCAGGCCCGTCGTGAGGCCGGGCGAAAAGGTTGAAAAGTACTGTTCGGGCAACTCTGGGTTGTCGAAATCGCGCGACATGAACAGGAACGCGAGTCGCAGGCCGAAGAAGGGCACCACATCGCCGTCGAAGAGCGGCCACGACTTGACGAGCGATGTGCCGATCACGAGCTGGCTCATCTGGAACGAGGCCGTGACCGTATCGGCATTCGCAACACCGCTTCCGCTTCCGCTGCCAATGTCAAAGCCGACGAGGAAGTTGTGGCGCAGAAAATCGGCCACCAGAAACTCGGCCGTGACCATCCCTGCCGTCGGAAAAAGACCCGACCGGGTGGGTTGATCAAAAAAGCTCTGGGCACCGGCACCGAGGCTGAGGCTGTAACGCGAACTCACATCTCGATAGACACCTTTGACGGGATCATCTGAAAAGGGAACGTCGTGCAGCGCGGATTCGTTGAGGGTGAGCAGTTGCCCCTGCGCGATGTTCACGCGGCCGATGCGCAGGCGATCGGGCAAGCGGCGCTTGACCGTGTACTGGCCCGGGGCAATTGCAATGCGCTTGTCTCGATCGGGGATCTTTTGCGTCTCGGCGGCGACCACCCCGCGCGAATCGACCAAGAAATAGGCGCCGGCCGGTGCCTTCGCAGGCAAGTACAACCCTTCTTTGCGCGCGACATAGTGGGCGAGCACAAACTCGCCGTTGCCCTTCAGGTCGTAGCTGAAGGTCGGGTGTTGCGCACCCGCCGAAGAGCCCGCGGTATCCGCGACGGTGCGCGCATAGGTGTAGGTGTAGGCCTCGGAAAGTGTCACGTAGCCATCGTTCGATTGATCGGCGGCACCCTGCATGGCGCCTATCAAGTGATACGAAAAGTAGCTGCCACCGATGTGATCGCTTTCCTGCGAGTCTTCATCGAAGCTGGATGAGGTGAGAAAGACGGTGCCGCGCGCGTTGTCACCGGGGTTGCCTGCGGCGCCGGTGGTCTCGATGTCGAAGGCAGGGCCGCGCAGGGCGCCCTTATTGCGGGTGACCGCGCCCGAACGACACGAATCGACGATCGCCAGGCGCACATCGGCCGGGCTTTGATCCATTCGGCGCTTGATCTCTTGCAGGGCCAGGTTGCTTTCCCCGAGCCGCAAGAAACCATCCTTCGCGTGGCCCGAATAATAAAAGACAAAGGCCGTGCGCATGCGATTGCGAGCCGCATCACGCAGGCGCGCCTCAAGGGTTTGCATGGCCGCCAGCACGGCATCCTTGTTCCGTCCCAAAACTGCAACGGCGTCTTCGGGTCGCACGCCGCCGAGGCGAATCAACGCTTCGTGCATGCGACGGGCATCCTCGCGCGCGTACAACAACGTTTCGGTCCCCTCACCGCCCAGATCATTGCCGACCACGAGCGCAAAGCGCCGTTCGGCCGGTTGGGCCGCGGCGCTGCCCGCGAAAAGCAGGCAAAGGACCAGGGTGAGAAAACGCATCACGGGGTTTTGAGAAACAGATAGGTTTGAACGCGGGCTTCGCCCGAATGAAACGCCGCCAGGGCCGGGGCCTCAAGATTACCCGCGGCCGTCGAAAACGCGGCCTGCAAACTGGCGCGGACCGCATCGGCGGTGATGGGTTCTTCGGCCAGCACGACGACGAGGCGTTCACGACCGGTTCCCGTAAATGAAAAACTGTCGGGCAAGTAGCGAACGTCGTTGGACGCCTCGATGGCGATGCCCTGGCCAATTTCGGGATAGATCGTGCTGACGGTGCCCGCGTCGTCGATGGAGGCCGCGACCAGGTAGCGTGTGCCCTTGCAGCCCTCGGGCGCGACACCCAGGTTGCAGGAATAGCCAAGCCGAAGCGAATCACCGGTGCCGAGGTTTTCGTGGGTGCTGGCTTCTCGTTGCAGGCCCGCCTTCGGGGCAATCCGTACCACAAGATTCTCGGCGCTGCCCTTCAAGCGGTTTTGTCCTTGTTGTGCAGGCATGACGAACAACGCCAGACCCGCTGCGGCCGCAAGACCGATCGTTGACACCGCCACCATCCAGACGGTGCGTCGCTTGGTATGCCTGGGTTGGGTCCGCGCCGCCCGTTCGACGCCGCCCGCGAAGCGCTCAAGTGAGATCTCGGTTTGAAACGCCGTCTCTTCTTCTTCAAGCGACGCGAGCAACTGCTGCAGGCGCGGCTCCGTGGCGATGCGAGCGCGAAGTTCATTGGTTCGTGCGTCATCGAACTCACCCGCACGCAGACGCCGCAGCGTCAACTCGCCGATGTGATCGGGGGATCGTTCCTGGTCCATGGATGTGTTTGTCATGCGTTTGCTCCGCTAAACTTCCTTGCGAACCGCCTGGGCAATTTCCTCAAGCCGCTTGCGAACCGTTGGCACCGAGCGCTCAACCGCCCGGGCGACCTCGTCAAGCGTCATTTCATCGACGTAATAGTGAATGGCGATGGCCTGCGTTTCGGCGTCAAAACGCTCGAGCACTTGCCGGACCGCTTCCTTGGCTTCAAAAGCCTGTGGGCTGCCAGGTTGGGTCTCGTGCCTTGCCGCGCGCGCCACCTCTTCTTGTTCAAAGCGACGGCGCCAGGGTGCATGTTCGCTGCGCAACACATTCAAACAGTGGTGGGTTGCGATCGTTGTCAACCAGGTGAGCGGCGAAGCCTCGGCGCGAAAACCGCTGTAGTTTACCAGGGCCCGCGCGAACACGTCTTGCATCGCATCTTCGGCCTTGGCCTTGTTCTTCAGGATGTAGAGACATCGGCCATAGACGCTGCCGCCGTATCGCTTGTAAAGCTCGGCGATGGGCGCGCCAACGGGCGAATCCCCGGGCACGGTGCCCGAGGATTTTCCACCCGCGATGACCCGAAGGCTCGTCATACGTTAGAGCTTGAGGTCGGAATACTGAGCGGCTGCAAATGCACAGGTAGAAGCGTCGCCCCAACCCACCGCCGGATCCCAGCTTGCCGTCATGTACGTGCTCTTGAAGAAGGTATCCCAACATTCACTCGCCGTCGCCTCGACGCCGGCCGGAACCTCGCCACCGGTCGCCTTCACGTCCGCGCGGCCAGTACCCGTCGTCAGCCAGCGACTCGAAAAGGTAAAGCTGGCAGGACCATCGGTCACCGATGCTGGATCCGGATTGAAGGTGAATTCGAGCGTTCCGGAACCATCGGGGCTCTCGTTGTATTGATAGTCGGCATCCACACGGCGGCCGGGATGATCGTCATCTTTGACCTGCGTGAACTTGGCAACAACCTGGGCCGTGGTTCCGGGTGCCGTTCGCACGTAGTCGATGTTGGCCTTGCCGATCTCGTCGCCGTGTTCAGGCAAGGTGGCAGCCGCATCCCAGTCGAGCAACAAGCTGCCCTGACCAAAACGTTCCACAATCGCGCCGCCTGCATCGAGGGTAGGCCGATGCGTGCCGGACAACACGGTTACAAATGCGGTGTCAGCAGAGCCCTTCGGCTTGCCCTGAAAGACGTAGTTGTATTCGGCATCCGATGCCTTCGTGACCGTCACCTTGTAGGAGTTGGGCGAGAGCGCGTCGGTCCACGGTCCCCAAGTCGCCGTGTTGTCGGTGACATCGGTCGGCGGGTATTGCACCACGGTGTGAATCAGCGTCAGCACCCACACAACCCCGCCATTTATGGAGCGGCTCACGTCGCGCGTCAGCTGGTAAAACTCGGCCGTCTCGCCGAGGAGCAAGCTCTCCGAGGTCTCGGTGAGCGCCTGCCCGGCACGTTGCGGGACCTTCACGGCTACGGTTTCGGTGGTGGGGAGGGCTTTTCGGTATTCGTTGGCTTCTTCCTTGGGGGAGCAGCCGGAAAACCCAGCCATTCCAGCGCAAAGCGTTACAGAAGCCAACCAGGAACGTAGACAGGAACGTAGAATCGGGGTGCGTGACATTGTGTGTCTCCTTCAAGGAATCAGACACAGCCCATCGGCAGAACTGAAAGGCGAGTTCGCTTTAAAGTCGTTCGCATTTTTGTTTTCCCATTCGGCGTACGATAAAGCGTTCAATTGGGGAGTTGTTCATGCGAATCCGCCGAGTGGTCCCTTTTGTTGTTCTGTTGGGCTTCGGTTGCGCAGGGGCCGGTGCCGGGAGCTCTCTGAACGGGGGTG
>JAWXBF010000146.1:0-10060 GCA_034439895.1 Deltaproteobacteria bacterium | reverse complement strand
TCCGTTCGCGTCTTCGCACCCAGTTTCGAAAGCACATTGCCGACATGCATCGCCGCAGTTCGCTCACTCAGCTTCAATCTCTCGGCGATCTCGTGGTTGGTAAGTCCTTGCGCCATGAAGGCCAGGGTTTCGCGCTCTCGCGGGCTCAACGACGGTTTCGATACAAGCTCAGCGTACCGCCCGGCAAGTTCAGCCGGAATGAAACGCCCGCCTCTCGCCAGCGTCGTGATCGCTTGAAGCAAAACCTCACCCTCGGCATCTTTCGTAAGGTAGCCACGGGCACCCGCACGCAACGCCTGCAATACCTGCTCGTCGCCATCGTAGTGGGTAAAGATCAACACACTGGCGTTGGGATCAATGGCCAACAGAGCGCGCGTCAATGCAACACCATCCAAAACGGGCATTCGCAGATCGGTGATTACGACACGAGGCCGAAGTTTCGCATACAGCGCCAATACCTCGGCTCCGTTGCTGGCTTCCGCTATCACTTCCACGCCGGGGCTTGCCGACAGCAATGACAAGACACCCTTGCGCGCCACGGGATGATCGTCGGCAATGATGACACGAACCACCTGATCATCCATTTGAGCGCCATTGTACTACAACGCGCACCCGGGTTCCGACGCTGTCACCGGGCTCGAGAAACAGTTGGCCCCCACAACGGGCTGCCCGCTCTTGCATCCCGACGAGACCGAACGAAACGCGTCGCTTTTGCGCATCGGGTTGGACCAAAACGCCAGTGCCGTCGTCTTCGATTGCCAAGGTTGCTTCGGTCTTCGAGAAGGCGAGTGCGATGCGAATGTTTTTGGCCTGGCCGTGTTTCACCGCATTGGTCACCGCCTCCGTCGCGATGAGGATCCATTCACGGGTAATATCGCCAGCGGGTGGAAGTGGACCCGTGGTGTGAATCAAAACCATGACGCCGAAACGTTTTTTTGTTTCGTCGGCCAATGCGCGAAATGTTTCAAGAAAACGATTATTGTCCTGATCGGCGCGAAGGTCCCAAAGGACGGTTTTGACCCCTTCCTGCGCGTCCTTCACCATCGCTTTGGTATCGTCGAGAATGATGGCAACGGCTGGATCGACGGTGGAACTTTTGTTCGCACCGAGACGCATCCGCAACGCTTCAAGCTGGTAGCCAATTCCCAGAAAGACCTGTGACAGGCCATCGTGCCAGTCGCGGGCGATGCGATTGCGCTCGTTCGCAATGGTTGTGAAGTGTGCTGACAACCGAGCCAGACGCATGCGGTAGGCAAGAAACAAGAACAAACTCACCATCAACAGCGCCGCAAGCGTCATCGGCCAACGTTGGTACCAGGGCGCCAACACCCGAAACGAAACCCAGGCGGCGCGGTTGGTTCCCGCTTTCGCAATGGCAAGTCGAACACGAAACGTGTAGTCGCCAGGTTTCAGATCAATAAACTGGGCTGCGCGGGTGTCTCCGACGTCCCGCCACCTATCATCAATACCGTCCAATCGTTGTTGAAAGTGCAATCGAGGCGCGGCCAAAAAAGTCGGAGCATTGAAGAGAATGTCGATGCGACGAGAACCTGGCAGAACGGCTTCGGCGGGTGACAACGGTCGTCCGTCGACATTGACCGACTCGATAACGGGCTCGACTTGCGGTTGTGGCAAGGCTTCTGGGGGCTTTATTGCCGAAAGGCCAAGCGCAGTGGTCACCAAGATCCCGCCATGGTTCCAACTTATCAGGGACGGGGTGAAGGTGGATTGGCAGTCGGAGCTGCGCATGCCCGAATCGTGATCAACGTGAAACACCACCGGCAGGGACCCCTGGCCATCGATCCAACGTTCAAGGTCTTCGAGCCGCAATCGAAACACACCTTGATAACTGGAAAACCACGCATTCTTGGCGTCATCCAGAAGAAGGCCGTAGAGGGACGTGGGCAAAAAGCCTGAAATGGCCGGGACGGGTTTTATTACGCCATCCTTGAATCGAAACAAGCCCTGATTGCCCACGGCCGTGATCCACGCCGTTCCGTTGTCGTCTTGGGCGACGTCTGTCGCCACGGGGACGTCTTGCAAACGATCAGCATCTTGTGATTCAAGCTTCACGCACCTCCCCTGGCGCGGCTCTTTATCGTACCGGGTTGCGCCGCCTGGACCAACAAACCAAAGCACGGTATCTGCGCCCGCAGAAATGCGCTGAATCGGCCCCGGGCAAAATCCTGTGTCTTTCGAAAATCTATCCGGCGCCTGATCTGTATCACCGTTCGCGAAGCGAAGCGCACTTCCGTTAGAAAGGCCCACCCAAAGATCATTCTCGTCCACAAAAACGGCCCGGACTTCCGCGCCCAGTGCTTCGGGGCCGAACTCAGATGTTTCCTTCTTACGGAGGCGCACCAACCGATCAAAGCCCAACCACAAGGTACCATCGCGCTCTTGGGCAAGATTTCGAAGACGCCAATCCAATTGAACGTTATGGAGCGGATGCAGGTCAATCTTCCCATCCTGTATCTTCGCGAGCCCCGCGGTCGTCATCACCCAATACCGATGACGCGGATCCGCAACATCCGGCAACACCGACAACGCCGTGTCTGCTGGCAATCCTTCCTCTCGACCCAAGTTTTTGACAACCGCAACACGCATTTGAGCCACGCCTAAACCTTTGACGGCCGCCCAAACGCTGCCTTCTCGATCGCGAAATAGCGCACGAACAGACTGTTGAGGCAAAGCCTCGACGGCCGGTTCAAGGGCGCCATTTCGGATGCGTTTTAGCCCAAACGTGGTTCCAACCCAGGTTGCTTCGGTTTTGGAGGAAAGCACCGACCGCATTTGTTCGCCAGGCGCGCCGGTTAGCGTCTTTGTGATCGCACCGTTTTCAACCAGGAAAAGTTGCGTGTCTTGAATGATCCAAAAATCCGACGAAGTGGGCGCCAGATCACGAGCCCCAACCATCGGGAATTGCTTTTGTGGCGCGTCAGCGTGTTGCGTTCGCCAGCGCCATACCCCCGCCGCCGTGACAATCCACAGGACTTCTTCTCCCTGTTCGTTCCGCACCAGCAATGACGAAACGTGCCCGGGCTCACGATCTGACAATGGCAATCGTCGTGCGTTTGTTTGGCCGCGGGACAACAACCAAACGCCGTCTTCGGTACCGATGGCCAGACGTCCATCCCTCAGCTCGGCGAGCGACCAGACCCAGTGTTCCGCCTTGCCATCAGGCGGAAGGACCTCAATCATCTCACCACTCTTGAGAAACGAAAGACCACCTGCGCCCTCTCTGAAGCCCACATTAAATGGTTTGTCGGCGGCAACTGCGGGATCCAAATAGCCACCGCCCGTGGCCACCCACAATCCTCCGTCGCGAGACGCCAGCAGACGGCGTGCGCTTTGACCTGCATGACCAAGTGCAACGTCGACAAGACGATCGCCGTCATAGCGATACAATCCATTCATCGAGGCAAACCACAGGTAACCATCGCGGGTTTGCGCGATGTCTTGGGTAACCGAAGGCGTTCCCAAGGTGACCACGTCGCGAGACTCTGGACCAGCCTGCCAGGGTATCGCCCAGTCGGTTGGGCTCTCGGCATGGCCTACGGCCGTGAAAACACAAGACACGACCACCGTTGCGGCGCAGACAATTCCACCGCGAACAATGCGAATCGCGAACGAACTTTTGTGACCGGAGGCCTTCAGCTGCAAGACATAAGAATCATACCCTCGGTTGTCCCAGCCAAACGATCAAACGCGATCAAAAACACGCGGTCGCGCGATTTGTAACTTCGCATCCAGAAATACTTTGGTTGGACGTGTTTCCATGGGTCGTCTTCTCGTCGGATCCTGATCCACAGGTTACCTGCACTTGATAGGAGTACGATCCACCGTCGATGTGGTCCTCCAGGCAATCGTCGTTCGCTTCGCCGTCCAGCAATCTGTCCGAACCACCGACGAGCAGTGAATTGGTTGTCTTTAGCTTGTCGTCGCCGCTTCCAGCGTAGATGATCGCTTCTTCTTCCGTCCCGAGGATCTGGTCGTTACCATCCTCACCCCAAGAGTATGACGGATATCCCAGACTGCTTTCGATGTTGTCGTTTCCTCCGGCGCCGTGAGGATCCAGCCAGTGACCATCCAATAAAGCCGCCAGGGGCCCACCGTTGCTTCCCGATGTATCAACAGAGTAAGAACAGCAGCCGCATGTAACCGAACCAGAACGATTGACACGAATCGTATCCACGCCACCCGCGCCATTCACGATGATGTCGTCGGTGATCTTGTAGTTCGGTGAACCGCCGTTCGGAATGGTGACACCGCTACAGCTCCCGGTCGATTCGTTTCGGTAGATGACTCGGGCGTAGGGCCACTGGGAAAATTTTCCGACGAGAATCGTCATACTCACCGAGCCCCATGCGCCCGGCGGATCGATCGTTGTCGTCGCAAACGCTGGCAGTGAGACGGCAAGCCCGATGACAGCAACCACAATTCCCAAAAAACGTTTTTTCGTGCTCATATTTGTCCGACTCGAAAATGGTACCGAGAAACTACAACTCTACTGACTCGACCGCCTGTATCACATTCTCAGACTGGTGATTTCGCTTCCATTCCTTCAACTCCGACAGCGACAACAACCGATGAATCGTACGCGTGTCGTTTGCGCGTCCACGCAACCCATCAATGCCCGCGGATTGCGGAAAACCAGCACGACGCCAAGCAGCAATCACCGTCCACAGCAAATGGTCTTCGTGCGGATAGCGATCGACGACACAATCGATTGCCGAGACGGAAACGGCGGGTGGAATCTGCGACATCAAAAAGACGATTGTTGCGAGTTCAGTCAGTGAGGTCGTCTCTGCACACACTCGACCGTCTAGTTCGTGCGCCAGCGCGTCGAAAAATCCAGCTGACTCAACGCGCGCGGTATCAAGTTGTTGGGCCAAATCGCTCGGGATTTTCTGATAAAACGCACCCAGATCCGAAGCGGATACCGAAACAGCTGCAAATGACTGCTCCACGAATCGTTGCGCGCGTTCTCGATCGCCCGAGTCGGACAATTGCGCCATCGACTTGGAAACACTCGCTGGCGACGCGGCATCAGAGCAGGCGAAGCCACCCAGTAGCAATACACAATACAGAACTCTCACCGGGGCCTCCTTAACTGTAAACCGTCACACGATAACTTTTGTCACAGCGAGAATACTATCAGCTTGATAGAACCGTCAACTGGTTTCGCCGTCCGTTCGCGGCGATCGGTTGCTGTTAAAACAGTTGGTCAACCGAGCCCCGCAGGTCCAACGTGTTGCCGTTGCGCAACGTGATCGATTCATCTCCAACGTGACCGCTTCCCACTCCGAACATCGCCGTGATCGAATTGAGGGCCTTGTTGTGTGCCCCGCCGGTCGTCAGCATCTCTGACGGTTTGTTGTACGGCGAAAACGTCGTATTCTGCACCACCCGAATATCACGACCTGTTTTAAGACCGAGTGATCGACCGCCGATGAGAACCATGTTCCACGGAAAACGACCATGACCAGGCTCCGCCCATCCTGGCAGCCAAACGATCAAGGTGTGATCCAATAATGTTCCGTCTCCAGCCGGTTTAGAGTTGAGCTCGTTTGCCAGGTCGGATAGCTGCTTGCCGAACAATTCACTGTATCGAATCATCACTTCGACACTCGCAGGATCAACGCGAACCCGATCGTTCACGTCTTGGTCGAGATTCTGCGCCCCGGAGCCAAGTTCAGCAGGCGACGGATCAGGTCCGTGCAACGAGAAGACACGGGTCCTGTCACACACAAAAGCGTCTGATATCAGCGGAATCATTCGCATCATCCAACCCCGATAACGTTGATTCGATTGCGCCACGAGCTCGCCGTACGCTGAAGGCACGGGTGAGGTGCATTTTCCAGACGTTCCTGGTCCAAATAGCTGCGCATGTATGTCCCGGGGCTCTCGCATTGCGCGAACCAGGCTCTTACTCGAATCGAACGAGTACTCTTCGGTTCCCGCAACGACCACCGGAATACCACCAGCGGGCGCGTTGGCTTGCCCGATGAGCCAGTCAATCGAAGGACCCACCGCCCCTCCAACCGACACAACCTGTCCAGTCAATGCGGTTTTCGCATCGTCACCGCCCGATGCTCTGGCGTCGAACGACGTATGCATCGCGAGGCCGCTGACGACCGTCACATGTTGTTTCAGCCCTTCAAGCGGTGCAAGGATTCGACTCCACTCGACCCCTGGTCCTGTAAGGTCGCGCACCGTCGTTTCGGTTGCAGGTAGCGGCGTTTCGCTCTCGAATCGTAACATGAACGCTTCGTTCCAGAATCCAAAGTGCGATGTCACAACGATCAGACGCGTCGGGATCGCTGCACCCGTGCCTGATTCGACTGCAATGCCGTCTATCGAGCCGTCGGCTTCCATCGGCCCGGCATCCGAATGCGCACCCTTCCCAATATGCAAACCGCCCGACCAGCATGCAGAAAGGCTGGCGATTGCGGCGACTGCGACTACCGATATCAATCGGTTCCTAGCTAAGCGTACGACTGAAAGTGCCATTTGTGTATTGGTGCCTCACGCTGGTCCGAACTTACGAATATTTTTCGCCGACTACTTTTTTTCTTGAATCGTTTCGATGAACCGCCCAGTTGGATATCGGTCACGATAGGTTTGGAAGTCCCGGGCCGAGTCGCCTTCGAGACCAAGTGCGCGATAACATACCCCTCGGCCGAACAGAGCGCGCTCCTGGTACTCGTCACGCGTGCTTCTATTCAGGACACTCGAAAAGTCGACAACTGCCCGCATGCAGTTCGATTGAGCCGCCAATTCGGCGCGCAAAAGCAACAACTCTGTTTCGCGGCCGCCGGCCGAAAGCACCATCGAATCAAGAACTTCCAGAGCATCGCGATTGCGACCAAGCAGCAGCAAGACTTCTATCCGTACAAAGCGTGCCTCCTTTGCGAGAACGCCCGCAGGGAACATCTTTTCATAAGCATCGACGGCACGGAGCGCTGCATCCAGATCTCGCCCGCTCTTTGCGAGCTCCATCGCGGATCGAATCATCTCCGATTCAACGCCCAACCCACCCTTTGGCGCCGGCAATATCGACGGTGGCGTTTGCAGCGCGGCCTGCGGAGCGCGTTTCCGAACCTCAGAAGTACTGATCGAGGCCGTTTCAACGCCAGCATGACGATCAGGTGGGCCCGCGGTCACATCGCTTGGGGCTACAACCGGTGTTGCTTGCTTCTCAACGACGGTTTGGACAACCTCCCGGCGTTTCACCTTCGACCCGGCGTCTTTTCGCTGTGGGAAAGCGTGGTCGGATGATTCCTGGCGCCGACGGTATTCCAGACCAAGGAATGCGAAATACCCTTCGCGAGCGACGACAATCGTTCCGGAAACAGACAAGACAACCAATGCGACTGAAACGAACACAAGTCTCCTCAATCGCATCGGTTTATTCGGATGCGAAAACAGTCGCCCCTCAACCTGCATTAATTCCGCCTTCGACAACCCCTCTGCAGGACCAACCGACTCGACAATTCGGCAAAGTCCTCGGCGCGTTTTCTCGTCGGGCAAGGCTTGCGATTCGATCCACTTGCGAAACGCAAAAATTTCCGGCCCGTTGTCTTTTCCGGTTGGTTTCATTTCGATGTTCCTTTGGCCTCAAACGCCTGGTACGCCTTGAGCAATTCCGCACGTCCGCGGTTGATTCGCACCCATACGTTTCCATCTGTCGTATTTGTGATCTCTGCAATCTCTCGTCCGCCAAGACCCTCGACATCTGACAAAATCAAAGCGGTCCGGTGCTTTTCGTCAAGCCCGTCCAATAGCTGGTACAGGATCCGTTGTGCTTCACGCCTTTCCGCATGACCGGCAGGCGTGTCCACGTCGTCAAGATTTTTCAGCGCCGAACAATGATTCCTCAATGCGACTTCGGCTTCTTTGCGCCAGGGAAGAAAATATCGACGTAGCCGATTGATGCGGCGGCGGTGTTTCGCGGTCCGAACGGTGATCGCGAAAAGCCACGTACTGATCTGGGCATCGCCCCTGAATTCGTGCAAACGTCGATGTACCACCATGAACACGTCGTGAACGACATCTTCGAGATCGGCATCTGGACCAAGTAAGGCCCGAGCCCACCGTGATACGTTCTTGCTATGCCTCCGGTAGATCTCCTCTGTCGTGAGCAGACTGCCGGAAGCGTCACCCGTGTCGGAGTCGGAAATCTGTTCGTCGGGCACACGATCGCCCGCCGCAGACTGATCTGCCGAATCGGCCCCCGAATTCCCCCCGACCAACACGCGTTGCATTGCTTTCCTATCGTTGGTGGTGCGCGTAAGGAATAACTTACAGAAAATTCTGATCCATTTTTCCCATCCACCTCACCCGCCAGCCGCCCATCCAAGAGAAACACCCAAGGTCATTCCGAAAAGCCAGTTGGGGAGGCTCTGACCACTCTCCGGATCGGTTTGTCGTAGCACGGAGGACGAAAGCCACCTGACAACTCCCAAGTCTAGCCAGGGCACAAACGCGCTGCGCCTCAGCGACAGCCGCACCCCGAGCTCAACACCCAAATCGAACGAACTCGCGTCGAAATTGATTGCGAAACCCACGCCACTTGCCGACAACCTTGCTGCCGAAAGACCCGCCCGTCCGTCGAGGAAAAGGTGGGACCGCGCAAGTGGGAACGACCGCGTCATGGCCAGTGTCCCCCGGGTTCGCTGCCATTCACCCTTGCCGAGCGCGACCTCCGTAGTACGATTTTGTTCAAGGTTTCCGGATAACCAGATCCCAATGGGCCACGCCGGAGGTCGGTGAATGCCGATGACGCCTATCCCTACCGCAAACTCGCTGGATGCGAACGCTGGTTGCGTTGGTGCCTGAAAGAACGACGCTCCGATCCCGACCTCGGAATCGAGAATGGACGCATCCCGGGTTCGGCGTTCGTCTCGCACCGACGATATTCGTGGCTCCTCGACAACGTTTCGCGGTGGCGAAGTCTCGACCGGAGCCGTCGTATCGACATCCGTGCCCTCCCGCGAGCCGAGAATCGGCGTGTACTCGGGGTGTAGGTCGCTCTCCCAGATTGCGACCGTCAACGCGATGGCGCTCGCGAGCTCGTGACACTCGAACGGGGGTTCAAAGGTCCGATCGCCCAACTTCGCACCGTCTTCACCGGTTAGCGCCAGCAACACCTCGCCGTGTTCGCCCCGCGTCAAGTCGACCCGATCCCCCTGTTTTCCAACCGACGTTGCAAGGCCGAACCGGAGCAACTCGGCATTTACGGCCGCCTCGCTAGGGCACTCGAGATCGCTGCGGAGCTCCACGTTCGTCGCCAGCAGGGCAACGAGCACCATTCCTGTTACCAATTCGGCACTTCCCTTCGCGAATGTCCCCCATCGTCAAATCAGAGTCAACGATTCGGCGGCTGCCCCAACTTCGTCGGCTCCCCACCGCGCCAAGAACTTTCTCAACTTTTCTTTCGACTGGTTGTTAGGAACCTTCCGCGCCTGCCACTAAGCAAAAGAGGCACCAACAGAACCATGACTTCACGATTCGACGATCCAGCTTTCCTGCGGCCAAATGACATCGCCGAGGCATCGAACGCAAGGCGAAAAAACGTGACTCCGGTTCCCGACTGGGTGTTGCGACTGGAGTTTTTCGCCGACGAGCTACACAGACTCGTCGATACTCTCTCCCATATCCAGCAGGACGTTGACGAGGCTGAGTCCCAAATCGATCTGGAACTAGCCGCTACAACGCTCGAAGCCGTCGAGAAGCGGCTGCAGAGCACCGTTGAACGCGAGCGCCGCATCGTCAACGAGGTGTGAAATGTTTCCGAACAGGGGAACCTACGCTCGGCCCCGTCCGTCGGTTCCTATCTGAACGAGCGCATCAGGAACAACGACATCGCTTGCCGAATCGGATGATGTCGACGCGGCTCCACCGTGCCACATCCAGATAACACTTGCCATCGGGTAATGGTACGTACCGATAGGTGTTGTTACGGCTTGTGACGTGCGTTGCCCGGCAACACATGGGAAAACCCGGGACGGGGCGCCAGCACCGCTTCGCATGATGGTGGGAGAACCTGGAGCAGGAT
>JAWXBF010000145.1:0-11301 GCA_034439895.1 Deltaproteobacteria bacterium | reverse complement strand
CGCGCCGGTGATCCGGAAAGGTGTTTTCGAGCAAGCTGGTCTTCCCGACCTGTCTGCTTCCTGTCACCAAAACAATGGGTCTCTGACTGTGCGTTACCCTCAAAGTCTCGGAAATATCCCTTTAAATTCCCAGGCGTCAACTGCGCGCGGTTTTTAGAGCCCGCACCCGAGCGATTGAATCGAAATCGTCATCGTCGTGTAACAGCGTGCCCTTGACGCTCAAAACTTGAGCGGCGATTGCGCAGTCGACGGTACTTCGGATGGTCAACCCGCGACGACGCGCATCGAAAAAGATCCGAGCTGCTTCTCGATGCAGTTCAAGACTATCTTGTGGAATCAGCAATCGCTGCGTTGACAGGTAGCGATCAAGCAAACGCCACTCTTTCTCGTTGCGAGCACCTTGCAATACTTCCTGCATGCATACGATTGGAATGGCGAAGGGAACCTCGTCGGACTCCAGCTCGCTGAATCGTTTTACCGCAGCTGTTTTTGTGCCCTTCAAGAAATCGATGAGCACCGATGTATCGACAACAATCACCGACGCGTTGTCCGCAAGGCCTTGTGGTCGTAGCCCGGAGCGAATTCGATCTTTCCGCTCAGATCCGACAAACGCAGTCGCCGCTTCGAGTCCACGAGTGCCTGCAACCCTTCTCGCACCAGAAGCCGCTTGGTGCGAATCCCCGTCAGCCGCGTGGCTTCCGCGACCAGTTCGGCGTCAAGCTCGATATTGGTGCGAATCGTTGCCGGTTTCATGTACACAAGGATACACCAGTGGATACACAGTTGTCAGGGGAACCCGCTGCTCCGGTCGAACTTTTTTCTACTGCAACGGGGCGACGATCCGCCTGCTGCCCGCCACCCGTTTCCTCAGCCAATTGCCTTGAACGGCTGCGATGTCCGCAATGCCTTGTGGTCGTAGCCGACTCCAGGCATCAGACGCGACGCAGGTCGTCCTGAAAGGGCGACAGATTGCCTTCGTTGGTGAGCCACAACAGGACGGCGCGCATCTCGGCGTATTCGTCGGCAACAAACTCGGCCAGGGTTCGGGGCAACGAATCAATGTCGTGACCGCGCCACTCGAAGCTTGGGATCCCCTTGGTACGCGCGCGCAAACCACCGGTGACAAGCACGTCATTGGCCCGCCATGCGCGTGCGATCGCGAGGTTCAGGGCCCTGGCGTAGTCCGGATGGGATCCGATCGCCTCCGGCACCGTAACCGCATCACATCCGATGCTCCAGCAAAGCCAGGAAAGCGCATTCCACGAGGCCCGGGCCATGCGTATCAGTGCCGGGGCGCCGTACGTTTCCAGCGCCACGGTTTCATCGATGGTGACCGCGGTGAGCTCGGCATTGCCCTCCTCGTCCTCGTCTTCGATCTCGGTCTTCAGATTGCGCAGCGGCACAGCCACTGTGCCCAATATAGATGGCGGCAAGACGGATGATGCGTCGGGGGCGATCCGTGAAAACGCCGTACGAATCGCCTCGATGCGTGTGGCGTACAGATTCACTGCCCAGATGATGCGTGAAAGCGGCTGCGCGACCTCAAGCGAATATTCCTCACCCAGATCGGGCAAGGCGAGCGACGTCGGCCAAAAATCCCACTGCGGCGTCAATACCGCGAGGTATTCGTCGAGGAAAATGGCAGCCTCGGGACTGTGCTCGGACAGCAGCGCGATGTCGGCGCGCGCCGATGCGAACTGTCCGCGTTCAAGCTGCAACAACACCCGAGTCACCCACGTTTCATGACGCCCGGGTGCAAGCGCGATGGATGCATTGACAAGTTGCATACCGATGGCGCCCGTCCCGCCTATTTCCACCGCCAAAGCTCGAAAGATCATCGCGGCATCGGCGCCACCCACGAGCGCTTCGAGCAACGACTCGACGTTGCGTCCCTCGGCATCGATCGCCCGCTCTGCCTCGACGACGGCAGACGCCGGCGCGAGGGGAATGCACGAGGATTGCAGCCGGGCCGAAAGGTCGATGAGCGCATCTTCCGTGCTTGCTGCACGGGCCAGCGCGACAAGGGCGACACGCACTTGACCTGCTTCAAACAGCGACAGGGCGATTTGCCGCCACGTGGCGGTGGGCGGCTTGTCCACCAGGATCCGCGCGAAGGATTCTTCGTTCCACGGCTCTCCAATCGAAATCGTACGACGAAAGCTCCCATCGGCACTCTCGAAGGACCACTCACCGATCCGGGCGCCGCGGGCGTGGTGACCCCTGATAACCCGAATGCGATCATCGCCGTGGGGAGCTGCCTGCACCGCATCCAGACTGCGCCACCAGTCACCGTCGACGATGTCTTCAAAGCCCTCGTGTACGAGAAAATGCACCGACTCGAACATCACACCGGATTCGTCATACAAGCGGCGAGCGATCCGTCGACTGGCGCGGTAGTCGGCTTCTTCGTGCAGGCTTGCATCCTGCCGCCACCAGCGCCAGGTGCCGGTTGATTGACCCGTGGTGCCATCCACGATGCCGAGCCGCCAACGTTGCGTCGATTCCTCGTACTCAGCCTTTTCGGAAATTCGGGCGGGTCGGTCCGGGCGCAGCGAACCATCGGACAACAGTGGGTGACCCTCGCCGTCGAAGAAGGACTCCCTTTGCAGACTGCCCTCGGAAAAACGGGCATCCATGCGCATCGCGCCCGGGGGTACGCAACAGCACCGGAGGGGCTCATCCCCCCGTTCCGGGGATGCGTAGCACGTCACAATGCCATGAATCTGTCCGTTCTGATACTCACCGGTGCGCGAGACCGCGCCGGAACGGTGGAAGCGTGAAAACGGGCCGTGGAGCTGCCCGTCGGCAAGTGTTCCCTCAAAAGATAGGGTCCCCTCAATGCGATAACGTCGCAGCCGCACGGTGCCGTCGGTCCCGGTTGTCGTCTGCAACCACTCGGAGGCGTCGTCGTTCCACTGCGCGTCGGCAGGCAACGAGCCGGGCCGGGTCGGAACATCGGACGGGGTCATCGCAGCAGCAGACTAGCGCGGATCCCAGCCGCGCAGCGCGGGAACTTGATGTCGCCAGAGCCACCTGCGCGGGCATGAATTTTTCGCGGCGGGCTGGTCGAGCTGTGGTATGCGTTCACCTCAAAAAGGATCCATTCATGCGGGAAGACATCAAAAAGCAAGTCGGAACCGTTCTTCGAAAACTGGCAGAGGCGAAGACCGGTCTTGGTGCGTTGCTGGTCGATTCGGGGAATCGACTGCTCGGACAAACGGATGATTCCTACCCTCCGGCGCGCCTGCATTTCGTCGGGGGTGGCAATTTCGGCGGCACAGGCTACGAGTTTCTCCGGTATTTCATCGAACTCGGGGGGATGAAGCGAACCGACCGCGTTCTGGACGTTGGATCGGGAGTCGGTCGGATGGCGATTCCCATGACCAACTACCTCAAGCATGGGTCGTACCTCGGGTTCGACATTGTTCCTGAAGGCGTCAAGTGGTGCCAGCAGAAGATCACGCCCAAGTACCCCAACTTTCAATTCGCGTTGGCGGATATTTATAGTGAGCGATACAACCCGAAGGGAACCCAGGACAGCACGACCTTCCGGTTTCCAGTCGACGATGAAAGCGTGGATTTCGTTTTCCTCACCTCCGTTTTTACGCACCTGCTGTTGCCCGAAGCAACGCACTACTTGAAAGAAATCGGGCGGGTCCTCAAGAAAGGTGGTCGCGTTCTCGGCACCTGGTTTTTGCTCAACGAAGAATCACGCAAGTTGATGGTAAGCGCGCCCAACTCACCAGGCCTCGTCTACCCCATGGACGGCAATCCCGATGTTCTCGTTTATAGCCTCGACATCCCGCGCGGAGCCGTCGGCTTCTCGGAAACCCTGGTGAGGCAACTGCACGCTCAGGCGGGGCTCAAGATCGCCGAGCCCTGGAACCCTGGTTCTTGGTGTGGCCGGGCGGATTTCTTGAGCTACCAAGACATCGTGGTTGCCACCAAATAGCTCGAAATTTGCTGTCGAGGTAGGCCCCATGCGTGTCTCCATCGCGATGTGCACTTTTAACGGTGCACAGTACCTTCAGCCGCAGCTCGACAGCATTGTCTCGCAAGACCGTGTCCCGGACGAACTTGTGGTGGTGGACGACGGCTCCACCGATGCGACCATTTCCCTGATCGAGCAATTCGCATCACAGGTTTCATTTCCGGTTCACATTCACCGCAATGTTGAAAAACTCGGGGTGACCGCCAATTTTCAAAAGGCGCTCACCCTGGCAACAGGCGATGTGATCTTTTCATCAGACCAGGACGACGTCTGGGGTTCGCAGAAGGTCACCCGTATGTTGCGCCATTTCGAGGATCCGCGGACAGTGGTGGTTGCCTGCAATGCCGCGTTGGTTGACGGCGATCTGAAATCGCTGGGTTGTGACTTGTGGGGTAAAATCGGATTTGACGAGCGACAGCGTGCACGTGCCCGCAATGACGAGGCATTTGATGTATTGGTCGAACGCAACTTCGTGGCCGGGATGGCGATGGCGATACGGCGTTCGTTTCTTGAGGTCACCACGCCATTTCCGAAAGTTTGGATGTACGACGGATGGATCGCGCTTATTGCCGCCGCCCAGTCGGGGGTGCGGTTTGAGGACGCACCGCTTGTTCAGTATCGGTTGCACGGTAAGAACCACGTCGGCGTTCGCCAGGTGAGTGTTTTCGACAAATTGAAATTCGCGTGGGAGCTTCCTCGCGCGGAGTTGTTGTTGCGAGCCGAACAAATGGACGCGCTGGTCAGGCGCCTATCGGGACAGATCTCGCTGCCGCGCTTGCGGGCGTTGGCCGGGCGAGCGGCGCACTACCGGGCCCGCGTTCACATGCCCTTGTTCCGTCGGCGTCGGGTGGGCGTGATCGCAAAGGAACTACTGGAAGGACGCTATCACGCGTATTCTCACGGCACATCGGCGGCGATCCGAGATCTGATACGTTGAAATGCCACTACTAAACAAAGTTCGCACCAACGTCCTTTGGTCGATGGGCGGACAGGTTGGGTTTGCAGGGTTTTCATGGCTGGCAACGGTCATGCTTGCGCGCTCCGATCCACACGGTGGGGTCGTCGGACAGTTTGCCCTTGCGTCGGCCATCGTGTTTCCCGTTGTGGTGTTCTGCAATCTACAGTTGCGCACTGTCATCGTGAGCGATGCCACTCAAGAATTCGAGTTCGCGGACTATTTTGGTTTTCGGGTCATCTCTCTACTCGCTACCGTGTTGGGCGTATCAGCGATTATTTTTCTTCGTGGCCCCGATCCGATTGTCGCGCGCTTGCTGGGTGCCTTGGCTTGCGTAAAGGTTAGCGACGGTTTTGCCGACGGATTTCACGCATACCTGCAGCGGCACGGGCGGATCGACCGCATGGCGGTGTCCCTTATTCTGCGTGGGTTGTCCAATGTTGCGGGCATCGTCATTGGGTTTCGATTGTTCGATGCTCTGTCCCCAGCCATCCTGTTTATGGCGGTGCTCTTGTCGCTGGAGATCGTGTGCTACGAGCTTGGCGCGGTTCGGCGCACGCGCGCTGCCTTGTCGGACCCCACGGCCTGGCAGCGTTTGGTTCCACGGTTCTCGACACGAACGCTCTTCGCCATTGGCCGACGGGCGATGCCGCTCGGACTCTCGGCGCTCATTGGCGCCTTCGCGCTGCAGTTGCCCGTGTACATCATCGACCATCGACTGGGCCGGGAAGCGCAAGGGCGTTTTTCAGTCCTCTACGGACCCCTGATGGCAACACCGATCTTTGTAGTGGCCGCACTTGAGAGCGTTCTCGCTCAGTTGTCCGCTGCGGCTGCCGCACACGACGTCCGCCTTTGGCGTCATTTGCTAGGGCGATTGGTAGGCCTGGCGGCAGCGCTGGCGGTTGCGATGGTGGTGGGCGCGCTGCTGCTGGGTAAGCCCGCCATCACGTTGGTCTACGGGCCGTCCTACGCCCAAAACGCGCCCGTGCTGATTTGGCTCACGATCGGGATCGGACTGGGATTCATCACCACGGTTCTTTCCGCAGCCGTCATCGCGAATCGTCGATTCAACACCATGCTGGTGGTGTCACTGGTTCAGCTTCCCGTGGCGTTGGCTCTCATGTTTTGTGGCGTCCATTTCTTTGGCGAAGTGGGCGTGGGTTACGCCATGGCGATCGGGCAAACCCTGTCGATTGTCGCCTTCTGGTGGCTTGCGCGCGCATGGGCGCGGCAGAGCGAGGCACGGGTTCATTGACCTCAGGCCCGGGCGATCAGAACGAGTTCGTCACCCTGTTTCGCTCCCGTACTTACCGCCACCGCGGCAATGCGTTCGCGAACAGCCAGCTTCGCATTCTCGATCGATTTGTTCGGCATTTGTCCCCAGGTGTATCGCCCGTGCGAAGCGATCTGCTGGCTGGCATAGTCGATCAAACCAAAGCTCCGTACGTTCGTTCGCACCGTCGTGTGAGAGAATCCAGCTTCCCGCGCCAGCCGCGTCAGCGCCGAGGCCGTAAAGAGGATCAGATGTCGAGGTGGATCCAGCATCATCCAGTTGCTGCCGTGTCGTTCGTGAAGCAATCCGTTCACGTTGGGCGTGATCACCACCAACGTTCCCCCTGGTTTCAACAGACGAAATGCGCGCCGCAAGAAGTCCAGAGGATCGAACACATGTTCGATCGAATGGCTCATGGTAACGGCATCATAGTTTTGTTGTCCCAACATCAGGGTGGAAAGGTCGCCCTGATGCACGGTCAGGCCGCGCGAACGCGCAAGCCTGACGGAGGCCTCATCCACGTCCGTTCCCTCGACCTCCCACCCAAATTGTCGCAGCGCCATGAGGGCATCGCCTCCACCGCATCCAACATCAAGCAAGAGACCACGGCGCCGTGCGGGGAGCCAGCGGGCCATTAACCCCCAGTCCTCGCGAAAAGACGGCCGAGCCAGCACCGCCGCAGCCGCCAAGTACTTCAGCGGCTGATACTTCGGCGGGAGCAAATTGTAGCCGAAGGCAACGTCCAGGTAAGACCGCCAGCAAACATCATCCCAGACGCGCCGAAGTTTCTTGTGAAATGGAAGGCTCTCAAATTCGCCATCCGCGACCGAAGCATGGGTGTAGTAATCGAGATAAGCGTTGCCGATCGATGCTGGGGTCGGCCTCGGGTCCAGCCACATTACGGCGCAACCGGGGTTTTCACACTGTCGCAGGTTGTACTCGCCCGGCGCGGCAAACAACCGATCCCTCAGATTGGCGTAGCGAACTTGGCCCTGCCCGTTGCAAACAGGGCAGATAGGTTGTGGCTCAAGTTCTATCGCAGCTTGGGCGCTTGGCGTCAGGGACAAAGAATTAAACCCCTTACACACCGATCAAAAATTTTCGCCATGGTCACCAGCTGAAATCCCCGTGCCGTACTCAGCACCTTATTACCCCGATCTTCTGGCTTCGTCGCGTCCTTCTTTGCCCCCTATCGCACCGAAAGCGCGTCGACGACCAGGCTGCGCCAGCCCAGTGCGAATTCACGGTAATCGGTGAGCCGGGCGGGATTGCCGAGAAGCAGCGGCCGCATCAAGCGGGCTCGAACCGTGGCGGCGCGACGGCGCAAAAATGCCACCTTGCGCTCGATCGCCGCAACAACCATCGCGGCATTCCGTGCGTGTTCCGTCCTGATTGTGCTCTTGAGACGTTCCAGCAACCGCATGTGCGCGTCAGCCTCGGCCTCAAAGCCGTCGGCACGGGGTCGTTGCAACCACGCAAGGGCACCCGACAGCGTCGGTACAAACGCACCAATCTGTTGGGCACTGTGACGCCTGTAATCGATGAGCGGCTCGCGAATGATCCGACCCGGCGTGGTCGCCTCGAGGATCCAGGCTATCCAGGCGTCATGCACCCAGCCTGCGGCGATTGGCAACACGGCAAGGAGCGCGCCACGCCGCACGGCCAGCGTGGCACCCGTCACCACGTTGCGACGGAGCAAGACGCGCCAACCTTCCCCTCGGTTAAAGGCCTCCTGTTCGGCGTCGGCGAAACGCGCACCGGAAAACAGCGTCGTTCCCACCGCCTTTCCAGCCTCATCCACGATGCGTGCATCGGAAAACACATAGGGCGCGGACGGATGCGACTGCAGCTCTGCAACCGAACGCGCCACCCGACCGGGGTGCCAGACATCGTCCTGATCCGAAAACAACACCACGTCGCCCGTACATCGCGGCAAGAGAGACTCGAAGTTCCGGGTCGAACCCAGTTGCGGCGCTTGCCGAACGATCTGGATGGGCAATCCACCATCGCGAAAGCGTTCGGCGATCTGAAGCGTGTCGTCTGTCGAGCCGTCATCGCCAATCCAGATTTCATCGGGAACACGGGTTTGACCCGCAATGCTTTGCAGCTGCGCTGATAAATACGGGGCGCCGTTGAACGTCGCCATCACAACCGACACCGATGCGGTCATGCAGCGTCCCCCTCCCCTTCATCCGTGTCACAATATGGCTCGACTAGTCGGCGCCGCCAGCTAGACCACCACAATCCGCCGCAAAACAGCACCAGGCCAAACGCAAGCGACGAAAACAACGTCTTGAAGATGGTCATGGCCTCCGGCATCAACTTGTCGTAGTAATCGCGGTACCACCAGTCAATACGGGCGCGATCGTAAGTGCGCACCGCATCCACCTCGACATTGGTGTAGTCGAGCCAGGGCGCATCTTTCGAGGCAACCGGCCATTCATCTTTGTTGTAAACGTGTTTCAAAAGCCACGCTTGCCCTCGGATGGGGGACAATGCGGGTACCCATTGCATGAAGCTCATTTCTTCAAAACAGGCACCGCAGTTATTGGGAAGGTAGGCAGGCGATCCCAGGCGATTCGGCTCGCCCAGCCAGCGGGTTCCAACCTCGGTGGAAAGCCGGATGTAGTGATCCCAGTACAGGCCATTGCCGATGATCTGAACCGCAACACCCCATAAGAAAACAACCGCAACACCGGTCACGGACACCCAGCGCCAGATCCGACTCGCCTGCTCCCGCGTCCAGTCAAGCAGCATGGCTGCCGGAAAAAGAAAGACCGGCACAAAGGGAACGATGTAGCGCGGTCCCCAGGCCCAGTCACCACTCCAGTATATGAACCGCGCATAAAGGAACGACGTTGGCACGCTCACGAGCAATACGGACCAAACCGCATTGCGATTGCTCTTGAACAGTGGCAGCGCCGCCACCGCCAAAAACAAGGGCGGACTGAACAGCAGCAGGCTCTTGCCCGGGGACAGAAAAAGTCCCCAAAAACCAAAGAACGCACTCGCAGAAAACACCGAGCGCCCGATTCCGTATCCGGTGGACAGTGACGCCGCATAGCGGGCGTGGTTGTACGCAAGAATAACGCCCAAAAAAGGCAAGAAGCCCAACAACCCAACCATCCCAAGTCCAATCAATCGACGCAGGTTGTGGCGCAGATCCCAGGCCCAATAAACGGCCACCACGGGAAGGGCGGGGGCAAAGACCGGTTTCGAATTGATGAGCAAGCCCGCCCAAACCGCCAGCGCCAAAATCCGTCCCACCGTGGGATCGCGTCGCGCGGCCAGGACCTGCCCAAAGAAACCCGTCACGCACAGGGCCTGCAAGATCTCGGAATAGGGATAGCGCGCGTAAACCCAGATTGACGACCCAAACGCGAGCGCGGCAAGCAGGGCGATCGAGGTAAATAGCGACACACCTTCGCGTCGACAAAGGCAGAAAAACAAGACACAGGTGAGTGCGCCCAAAAACGCGGGACCGATGTGAGCCGACCAGGGCAACAAAAGCGGCGTCAAGACGGGCCATCGGGTCGCGACCTGTTCGCGCAACCAAACCCCGGGGATGTGTACAACGGACTGAAAGAAAGGCGCAATCGCGTAGATTTTCCCACCGCGACCGAGCGGCACCGTGGGTGGCCATGGCGTGGGGATGTCGATCGCCCCGCGGAGGACGACGGATTCTGCAACCTGGTACACCGGCGTGGCGTCACCCCAGGGTTTCTCCCGGCTGGCGGTCAGCAAGTAGATCGACATGATGACGACCAGCAATCCGAACGCACCCCAAAGCGGGAGCCCGAACTTCGGCACGGGGATCTGACGGGAAGGGCTCATGACAGCAGAGGGCTCTCGGCGGAATCCGTATTACGAATCCAGATTCGACCAGACAATGCTGCCAGGGACAGGAGCGCACCGAAAAGCAACAGCCCCATCCCGATGGAACGGGGCGACCCGAGGTGGTCCAGAATCCACCAGTCAAAGCGGGCATGTTCATACCCGGCCTTGATGTCGAAATCGAGAATCGTTTCGCGGTGCCAGGGACCCGTCAACTGCGCCGCCGCGTGGCCATCCCCGGCCCACAGATGCGTTGCCAGCCAGGCGTGTCCCTCAATCGGTTGAAACGGCGGCAGATAACTTGTGACGTAGTCGTCCTCGAAACACGGCGTGCAGCTTGTCGACACCGTCCCCGCGAAGGCGCCTGAACGGTTCGGTTGACCGAGCCAGTGCGCTCGAACGGCACTTGAAATGCGGAGGTAATTTTCCGGTGCAAGTGCTGAACCAAGCACCTGCACAACGAGACCCGATCCCACAAAACACACCGCAACCATACCCGGCAAGAGCAACGCCCTCCACCGACGTTGTCGGACAAAGTCGGCAAGTTCTTCCGCGAAATACAAAGCCGGCAACAGCAACACAGGCACCGCATACAGCAAATGGCGCGGACCCCATCCCCATCCGCCGGACCAAAAGGGGTTCTTGGCGAGATAGAGCAACACCGGAAAAACAAAGATCGCCGCCAACGCCAGGACGTGTGCGTGTCCCCGCCGCAACATGAAGCGCACGCCGAACGAGCTCAGTACGACCGGCAAGTTGTAAAGCAGAACGCTTTTGCCCGGCGAAAAGAAGATCGACCACAGGCCCGAGGGAAACCCCTGTTTCATGGGGACCGCCCACAGCGCCGAAAACACCGCGGTGGGACTGTTGAACCGAAGCCACGAATCAAGGCCCGCGGCAAGCAGGCCGAGCGCAACGGGCCAGGCAAGCGCCCATCCGATCTTCAGCGCCGACACCCTGCCTCTCAAACCGTACCACAACACAACCGAGATCACGCTCGGAAGCGTCAGCACGAAACCGACCGCAACCGTCAAGAGAGCCCCGAACCATACACCCAGGTTGCGCGCCGCCCTCACGTCTGGCGACCGGGCAAGCGCTATTGCCGCTGCGAACGCGCCGGTGAAGAGTACGGTCTGCAAGAGGTGATAAAGCGGCGTGCGCCCCAAAACACCGACCGAAGTCGCGAATACCACAACCACCGAGCCCAAGCGGGCTACCACGCGCGACAGACCCAGCGTCAGCGCGAGG
>JAWXBF010000144.1:0-2800 GCA_034439895.1 Deltaproteobacteria bacterium | reverse complement strand
GCCCGACTACATCCGTAGCTGGAACGAAGAGCCCCGCTTTTCGCTATTGGGCAACCAGCGATTGCATCCACGGCACATCGACTGCGGGACCGGAATTCAACATGTCGGTCCATGCTTTGTCGTCAAGTCGCTTGAAGTCGTTGGTAATCACTTCGTGATAGCTGGAAGCCACGCCCACATAGGCGCGCGGGCCGGAGCAGGTCTCGATGGCGACAACCATCTGGCGCGGATCGCCCGTTGCAACATGTAATACGTGAACCACGGGAACTCCATCCGCGTCGGTGGGCTGCGTATACACGTCCGCCACCGTGGGATCGCGTTTGGCCCCTTCGCTCGGGTCGAAAAACAGTTTGCGGTACCAACCGTCTGAAAAAGAGATCTGATCAGGGGCGCAGCCAACGTTCTGGATCTTCACCGCGTCGTTGATAAAGGCCATATGCGCCGCAGTGTGCGGCATCCCGGTGCGCTGGAACTCGGCCATTTCTTGCAGGATGGCCGCAACATCCTTCAACGAATCGAAGTACGACACGACGCGATTGCCAAGTCCACCGGTCAGGCCAAGCGACGCCACAAGGCCGGCGCCGTGCGACGCCATGCCACCAATCGCCGCAAAGAATTCGGGATACGGTTCCACATAGGCATCAGGAAACTCACAGGCGAGCCCGGATGTATACGATTGTTTCACATAAAGAATGGTGTCGTGGCGCAATTCGGCCCACGAAGCAAGCTGGGTATTAAGCAAGCGTCGTCCCCATGCCTCGGTTCTGGCAATAGTAGGCAGTCCAGTTTGCTCGCTCTTCGCGGGCGACAACGCGCGCAGTACGCCCAGCCATCGATTGTACAGATTGGCATCCCAGTAGGCGGGCGGATGGGCATCGGCCAGCATTCGCATCGCCGCCAGATCAGCGGCGTAATCGTACTTCGTCATTTCGTCATTCAACAGTGCGGCAGCCTGGTTGTTGCCCAGCGCTGCAAAGGCCACATCAAGCGGATTGGGCATCATCCGTTTTACCGTGCCCTTCTTCACGCGGTCGAAAACCACATTGCTGAACACGTGAGAGTCGATGACATAGCGTTGTCCCATGAGCAAAAACGTGCGCGACAGGGGCATGGTTCCTTGACCCAGGCCATTCATCATGACGTGACTGGAAATGCGCTGCGCGCCGTGACCACCGCTGACGATCGCCTTCGCGATCGTGGCATCGTCCAGCTTGTTCAGATCGGCAAGCGATGCGCCGCCAAGCGTATTCGAAAGGGTTTTCATTTGCGGCAAGGTCAAGTTATCGGGCTCGCCGATAAAGGCCGCAATCACATCGTCCAATCGCTGCCAGTTTGCCATTGCAGCGTCATCGACCAGTGCGGCCAAGGCCAGCGCGCCATCCCACTGACGGCGGTGAAAAACCTGCGTGTGGTCGGGCTTCGTTTCGATCAACCGAAAATCGATCCGTCCAAGCCACATCATGGCCTTGAAGTAACGCGTGAGCGCCTCGCTATCGGTGTAGTGGCCGCGCGGGGTAAATTGCGAGAAGTCCATTTCCCGCGCGACACCGAACAGAACCACGTTTTGCACCCCTGAGGCCGCAACTGCCTTTGCAACCAGTGCGGCGACTTCGCTCTTGTCGGCGCCTACCACCGGTACGCTGCTGTCATTTTTCAGCAAACGCAAGGCAACAGTAAGGTACAGATCGGCGTCCTTGCCCGACTGTGCACCAGCGGATGGATGGCATCTCCGGCAAGTCGGGCGCGCATCCCATCCAATAAATTTGATAGTGACTGAATCAGAACTTCGGTCTCGATGGCTTTCAAGATGTCGTCATACGATCGGTGTACGGCGTAAAGGATGGAATCGGCAGATACGAAAACCGGCAGGTCCGTCATGTAAATGGCCTCGTAACCGCGGGGAAAACTGCCGAATGCGCTGCGTTTGCTGATGACAAACCCGTTGGCATTTAGTTTTGTGAGTTCGGCGCCATTGAGCGCCAACGCGGAGCCCTGGATGCGATCCATGTGCGCGGCATCGGCGGCCTTGTAGGTGATGACCGCGCCCGGCGCGCTGGCGTACCGCATCTGCAGTTCTGCCCGCGTCATCGATTCGGCTTCGGCCAATTGCAGGGCAATGGCGGTGCGCTCGGCGGTCTCCGATTCGGGTGGGGTCAAGGCGACGGGCACGCCCGGGACCACCGGAACATTGGGGCTCTTCGCGGGGTCACCATCGCTGCCAGCGCAGGCCCCTGCAAGCGAAAGAAGAATCGTTAACCATAATGGTGATTGGAAAGCTTTGTTGCGATGGCCCATGGGTCATCGCAACAATGCATGGCGCGTCCCACCCCGGTCAAATCGCCTCACAGCGGTTGAATAGGCGATCCGACACGACCAATCCCTGCCATTTGGATCCGATCCGGGCGCGGCGACGCCGGAAATTTGGCGTAGGATGCACGCAATGGGCTGCCTTGATCGCCAATCGCCGAGCTGGACCGCCACGGTTTTTATCTCGCTTGTGCTCGTTTCTGCCGCGTCCGTGTCATCGGTAGCACGGGGCACCGAATCCGTGTCGCCGTACCGTATTCTCGACGTCGGGCTACGACCGCTGGTGTCTTTTCCCGAAGCACTTGGGATCAACGCGGAGGTTCACCCGCTGGGCGGGGCGCTCGCGATCGAAGGCGGCGTCGGGATGTCCCCCGTGCAAAGTTTTACCTACAATGCCGCGTTGAAATACCGGTTCACGCTGTACTCAGGACCGACGTTCCAGTTTTCGATGGGGCCGGGCATCGGATCGCATTGGTTCTTCGAGCGTGATTTC
>JAWXBF010000143.1:0-21852 GCA_034439895.1 Deltaproteobacteria bacterium | reverse complement strand
CCTCCGGCCTCGATTTGGCAGCAAGCTAACCCATGGGATCGCGAAACGTGCTCTGCTGCTCGATCAGTAGTTCACCGTGATGCTGTTCTTGCCGTCGTGCCTTATGGTCAACAGACCTCCACCGGAGGCCATGACCTCAAAGTGGTATCCCGGTGCGGTCGCAAGCGCCGCGAGAGTCGGGACTTCGTTGAGCACCACATCGGCATCCTGGCCACTGGTGACACGTTTGGGTTTCTGGGCGAGGCGCAGGGTTTCCGTCGCGTTCTTGTCGTACGTCCGGTAGACGATCTTGTCGGGCGAGTAGCGGCACAGGGCCACAACCGAGGTCGAGCGCAAAAGATGATTCTGTCCCGGCGGTGCGAGCTCCGGCGCAGACGCCATCGCGCGCAGATAGTGGCGCACGAAATCACCGTATCCATCCGTCATCCACACGTCATCGCGCAGGTAACGGTTCTTGCCATCCACATCCACCATGTACGTTGCCCAGGCGAGCTGGCGGACGGCGCCATCTTTGTGGCTCGTGTCGCCGGTGAGTTCTGCGTAGTGCAATTCGGCGGCAGCCTGTCGAGCGCTGTGGCTGTTGCCAGGTACCCGATAGGCAGTTTGTTCGTTTATCGCTACCACGCCATATTTTTTCCAGTCCGGATTGCCAAGTTCACGTTCGGCCCAGTCGAGGATCCCCCGAACCTGCGTCTTCCACTCGGGAAATACGGTCGGATGATCCATCATATATTCAGCGAAGGTGACCGCATTGATCTGCGTGTCCGACCAGCCATTGATGTCCTCGAAAAACGGTCCCCACTTGTTGGTTTTGAGCGGGAACTGTTTGCACCAGGTCAAAATCAGATCGTGTCCCTTCTGATAGGCCGCGAGTTTTTTTTTGCCGAAACGCGTGGCTTCGTGTCCCTGGTGACCGTCGATGTTTTGCGTCCCATTCTTGCCGAGGTCGAGCAAGGCCTCGAAGAGTCGAAGTGTGCCGACCCAGTTGGAGGTGTAAGACGATTTTTGCGCGCTGCCTTTCGTCGCACCCAGGAGCGTCCCGACCGCGCCCGTGACGGCGTTGACCTTGAACGGCATCGGTGAGTTGTCGTTGTCGCCTGGCTTGATCTTCGCGGCCAGCGTGTCCGCAATCGCGATCGCAGCGTCCAGGTAGTCGGTGAAACCCGTGATCTTGAAGAGTGTCACAAGTTCGATCCCGAGCGAGCCCGCCTTGTCCGGCTGGGTAAAGTTCTTACCCAGAATCATGTCACCGTCGTAGCTGCCGGAGTAAACGAAGTTGTTGTAGGGATAGGGAACGTTCGGCCATTTGTCGGTCGGGCGCGAAAGTCCGTGGGTCAGGTAGTAGTCCGCCATGAAACGCATGTTTTCAACGATCGGGCCAAAGCGGGTGATGTCACCGGTGCTGCGCAAATCCGTCGACTGGTTGCCGAGGTAGGCGTGCAAGAGCGCCCAGGACGACAACGCCATCTGGATCTGGTCGCCACCAATGCCACGATGGTCGTCCAGGCCTGGGCGCCACACCTGGTGGTTCATGTGATACGGAAGGCCGTTGCGATCGGCGGCCATCGTATCCCAGAACTTCCAGACAAGCCGGATGCTGTGATCAAAGGCCTTGCCGAAGTCGCTGGAGTACCACGGGACAATCTTGCCCGCGGCGTCGACGCGAATCGGGTGGTATTGCAACCGCTCGCCCGCACCGGCGGTCGGGGCGGGTGGGGCGGCGATTGCACCAATCGGGCCCGAAAACAGGGTTGTGGCGAGGGCGACCCCCAAAAAGGAACGACAGGCGGCGTGCTTCATGCCGCTGACGGTATCACGGGTGCATATGGACGATCTTGACCAGGATATGGACGATCGTTCCCACGCGACGCCGGTGTGATCGGGGCCTCAGCTTGCCGCGCGTACTGCCACCACCGCGCGCGCGATGCCTGCAATCTCCTCGTCGGTCAGACCTTTTTTGTTGTCACACTGGGCGATGAACTGGTTGTAGACCTCGCCGAGTTGCGCGGTATTCAGTTCGATGCCGAGGAATTTGCAACGCACATCCAGTGCATGCCGTCCGCTGTGTTTGCCGAGCACCAGGCGGCTTTCTGGTACGCCCACGTCGTGCGGATTGATGATCTCGTAGGTCGTTCGTTCCTTGAGGAATCCGTCCTGGTGGATACCCGCTTCATGCGCAAAGGCATTCTTTCCCACAATCGCCTTGTTCGGTTGCGGATAGATGCCAATGATCTCCGACAGCAGTTGGCTCGACGGGAACAGCAACTTGGTGTTGATGCCAGTGTCATACGGAAGCTTGTCCTGACGGACCCGCATGGCCATGACGACTTCTTCGAGCGAGCAATTTCCAGCGCGTTCGCCGATGCCGTTGATGGTGCACTCGATCTGACGTGCACCGGCCTGAAGGCCGGCAAGTGAGTTCGCCACGGCGAGACCGAGATCATTGTGGCAGTGCACCGACACGATCGCGCGTTTTCCAACGGCCTTCACCACGGCGGAGACGATTTCACCGAAATCTCCGGGCAGGGTGTACCCGACCGTGTCCGGGATGTTGATGACGCTGGCGCCTGCATCGACCGCAGCAATGGCGATGCGGGCGAGGAACTCGGGGGAGGTTCGGGTCGCGTCCTCGGCCGAAAATTCGACCTCGTCGACGTACTTGCGCGCCTGGGTGATCCCCTCGACCGCGGCCTGCAAGGCCTCGTCCTCGGTTTTTTTCAATTTATATTGAAGATGAATGGGGCTCGTGGCGATGAAAGTGTGAATTCGCGGCTTTTTCGCGTATTTGAGCGCACGGGCGGCAATTTCGATGTCTTTGACGTGGGAGCGCGCCAGGGCCGCTATCGTGATGTCGCTGTGGGCGCGGCTGATCTTTTCGACAGCCTCGGTGTCGCCTTCCGACGCCATTGGAAATCCCGCCTCCATCACGTCCACCCCAAGGTCGGCCAATTTGCTGGCCATGCGAAGCTTTTCGTCGACCGTCATGCTGCAGCCGCAGGACTGCTCGCCGTCACGCAGGGTGGTATCGAAGATGAATACGCGATCCGATGGCATTTGCTGAGGCTAACCGTCTCGGTTGGATATTTCAAATTTATCTACATGCGATTTATTATAAATAATATTAATATAATAAGTTTAGATTATGATGTTCTGTGTTTAGATAAATAAATCGATGGATCTCAACACCCTCCAAATATTCAAGGCGGTGGCGGACGAACGCAGTTTCTCCCGCGCCGCGGTACAGCTCGGGCGTACGCAACCGGCGATCTCACTGGCCGTGCAGCGACTTGAACACGAGCTCGGGGAACCACTGGTCGATCGTTCCACCCGGAAATTGACCCTCACCGATGCCGGGCGAATGGTGCACGACTACGCACGACAGTTCGATAACCTGACCGAGTCGATGGCGGTCTCGCTGTCGGAGCTTCGCGATCATCACGCGGGACAATTGATTGTGGGAGCCAATGAATCCACTGCGCTCTACTTGCTCGGTCACATCGCCACCTATCGGCAGCGTTATCCGCGCGTGCGAATCCTGGTGCGTCGGAGTCTCTCGAGCAAGATTCCCAACGAGATACTCGAAGGCGATCTGGAGCTGGGCGTCGTCAGCTACCAACCCGCGGACGAACGCATCACGAGCCGCGAGATCTATCGCGATCACCTTGCTTTTGTGGTTTCACCGCAGCACCGCCTTGCCAAGAAAAAGTCGGTGGTGATTGGCGATCTGGGGATGGAGACCTTCATCGCGCACAACGTGATTTCGCCCTATCGCGAACGGGTGGTGAGCGAGTTCCAGCGGCGAAACGTACCACTGAATCGCGAGATCGAAATGCCGACGATCGAGACAATCAAGAAGCTGGTTCAGCAAAATCAGGGTGTCGCCTTCCTGCCGCACATGTGCGTGGCGCCCGAAATCGCGCAGGGTCAGCTCAACGAGGTCCCGGTTTCGGACCTGCACATTGAGCGGAAAATCTACCTTGTGTTCCCGGCTCAACGGCGATTGAGCCATGCCGCGCGCGCTTTCCTTGGCCTGCTCTGAAGGGGCATTGAGGCCGCAACGGAAAAGACGGCATTCCCATCAAGAGCACCCCTGAATCAGCCGAAGGTTCTTTCTCGGTGGCGATCTCTCGATCGCGCCCGGTTGCCCATGGGACGCTTTCGCATAAACCCGATTGTTTTTGCACTGTTGGGGACGGGGTGTGTCCTTGTCGCTTGCGGACGGGTCGGCTACGAGATCGTGGGGTTCGAGCTCGACTCGGGCGTCGGCGGTCCGAACGGAAGTGCCGGCACGGGCGGTGGAGCGCCGGTCCGGGGCGGAACAGGCGTTGACGCAGGCATGGGTGGCATGGTTGGTACCGGCGGGATGACGCAGGACGCGGAGGTCACCGGCGGATCGGCCGCGGGCGGGACGACATCGGGTGGCACTTCGTCTGGAGGCACGGGCGGAATCACCGACGGGGGCACCGCGACGGGAGGCACCGCGACGGGGGGAACTTTGGGAACCGATGCGCCTCCGGCAAGGCCCGTGGGACTCGTGGCCACCGCGAATACTCCGAACACCGTTGACCTCAGCTGGACTGCAAACGCAGAATCGGATTTTTCACACTACATCTTGTACCGTAGCACAATGTCGGGTTTTCTGATCGGGCAGGGCACGGTTGTCAGCGCGAAGATCACAGAAACAACGCTGGTCGATGCTGAACGTCCAGATTGCACGACGATCTATTACCGATTGGTGGCGGTGGACAACGCGGGCAATCGGTCGGCAGCCACCGCGATCGCACAGGTCTCCACCCTGGGGTCCGAGTTGGTGGTGAACGGATCCTTCGAGATGGGTGGAAATGGGTGGCCAACGGGTTGGGTCGATCCGATGTCCCAGGGCGGGAGAACCACTGCGGTTGCGTCGAGTGGCAACGCGTCTTTGAACGTCAGGGGCGTTGATTTTCGGGCTACGACGCGACCGACTGTCGCGGTCGCCCTCCAGCCACTTCGACGATACCGGTTTTCAGGGCAAGCTCGCGTGTTGGCCGATCTGAATGGGCTTGGTCTGCAGGGCGGCTACTACCATCGCGTGAACAATTTTCCGGTCGCGCTCGTTTCTTCGTCGTTTCTGCGCAAGGGCTCACCGAATTGGAATTCCTTCACGGACGATTTTACCGTCCCGGAAAACTATACAAGTGGCTTTGTTCAGCTCTTCTGGGGCCTCATCCAGGCGGGCGACGAGGGTTGGTTCGACAACGTGTCGCTGCGCGAAATCTGCCAGTAGCGTGCGGTGAAGGTTTCGCCTTTCTTTGTTTGCCTCGGACTGACCTTTGGGGGTCTGATAGGTGTCGTCATGAACCATTTGATCCTGTTGGGCCTCGTCGCGATTTGCTTGCGACCGACGATGGCCTTCGCCCAATCCCAACCCGAACGGTCGGCGCGCCGAATGGTTTCGGCCTTTGATCGCAACCAACACGTTCGACCGCCCCTTGCACGTTTCCGCGACGGCACGACAGGAGAGCTGATGGTGGATGCCGACTGGTTTGCGCGGGCAGAGCGATATCGACGCGCACACCCCTCGCTGCTCGCCGCGGCCGGTGACGTGACCCGGGTGGGCGAGGTGCTCGTGCTGCAGCCCACGGATGAGATGGTGATGTCGACTGGGGGTCAATCGTTTGCGCTCGGATCGCTGCAAGCAATCACCGCGCGGGTTATCGCGTTCGCGGGCGACAATTTCCATACCATCACACTTTGGACCTCGTTTCCGGATGACAGCAACGAGGCGCTGGCCTATGCGTTGAACGTGCGCAACGAAGTGACTGGCCTTGGCGCGAAACTGGAAGTGCGTGACCTCAGCAAGACCTTTGGTTCAGCGGGAATGCTGCGCACCGTGGTCAACATGAAAGAGATTGGTCTGCGTGCGACGGATAACCGTGACAGCTGGGACTCGGCACTTGAAATCTGGGGTCAGGAAGTGGGACATCGCTTTATGGTGTTCCTGCGGGCTCGCATTGGCGCTCGATCTAGCGATATCTTGCTCGGTCGGGATTGTGCGCACTTTCACCGCTTCGTCGACACGCAGGCTTCGGTACAAGATGGTTTTTCGTGGATCGACAACAACAACGGTACCTTCACGAAGGGCGAGGACAACAAGCGCTACGGCAACCTCGATCTCTACGGATTTGGGTTGATGCCTTCTGACGAGGTTCCCCCGTTTTTTGCGATCGTCGACATCCCTGGCTACGAACCGCCCAACTGTAGTGCGTATGGTAGCGTGCGACCTCCCACAGGAAGGGTAGTGCAGGGACGCCGGCAGGACATCACCATCAACGACATCATCGCTGCCAACGGTGTGCGAACGCCCGATAGCGACTCGGGTTACTGGCGAGAGCTACAGGTGGTCGTGCTGCGTCCCGGTGAAGACCCAGGTGGCGGCACGGCAGTGGGCCTTGCACAGCGCATCGATCGTGCTCGCGTATGGTGGGAGCAATGGGCGCAAATCAATTCGCAGCGTCGTCTGGTCGTGTGCACACGTAGCACGGGTGACTGCGGCGATCCCCGATCGGATGTCGTCTCCATTGATGGCAACGTCGGCAAGGTTGTTCCCGGCCAGGCGCCCGTGGCATTCAATGTGAATATCGCAAACTCCGGCACTCGGCTTGCGACGGGACTCACGGCCTGGATGACGGCCGTCGTGGGCGATCGGGTGATTGCCTCGGGAGCTCCCAAACCGGTGGGCGCAGGTGCGTTGACACCGGGTCAGAACGTTACCGAGTCGTTTTCGCTGGATCTCGCCGGGGTTGCCTGTGGTACCGAGGCCGTGGTGACCGCGTGGACCCAAAGTGATCATCACTATTCGCGGTTTCGTACCACGAATTTCATTGGCACCGAAACCAAACGGTCGGATGGTTTTGAGGCCGCCGACGACGAGGGCTGGGTTGTGAACGCCGATGGCAAGGATTCAACCCTCGGTGCGAAATGGGAACGTGGTACGCCTCAGGCCTCGTTTCTCCGTGCAAGCCAGGTGCAACCCGGTGCGGCTCATGGTGGTATCAAGGCCTGGGTGACGGGGCTTGCTCCGACCGAGGCTTCAAATCCCGGGTACGTGCGCGCGGGTGTCACGTCCCTTGATTCGCCTGGCATTGAGGCCCGTGGACTGTTGTCACCCACCCTGCGCTACTGGTTGTCGTTCGCGGGTGTGCGTTCTTCTCCGTCGGCGATTGGAATTGAAACCTCACCCGATTCTCGCCTGTACGTTGCGGTGCGCTCGCTCATACCCGGAGATGCCGGCATCGTCGCTTCAGCGTGGCGTGACATCGACATCGTCGCAGGAACGGCAACCAATGGTTGGGTTCAACGATCGGCTCGACTCCCGGTCGATTTGGATACGAGTGGCCAGTTGCAATTTCGATTCGTTGCGGCCGATCTCAACGACGGCGCGGGTGCCGTCGAAGCGGCCATCGATGACTTGGAGGTTGTCAGTCTGCTTCCGGCCTGTATCGCGGCGACACCGCCCATCCCGATCAAAGATGACGCCGGATGTGGTTGTCGCATGGGTGCTCAGGCGTCACGGGTGCCGCGCTCGCTCTGGATCGTTTCGCTATTGACGGTCGTCGGTCTTTTCAGGGGGCGACTTCGCCGGATTCCGTCAAAATCGAGATCCGTTCCGCGCCTGCTCGGCGGGCCACCGACATGATGTCGACGGTGGTGCCGAGTAACACGTTTTTGTCGCCGCGAATCAGAACGTTCTGAGAATCCACCTCGATGAGGGCCTTTCTCAGCTCGGCCTCGAGGGTCTCGGGCGTGACCTTCTTGTTGAAGATATAAAGTTCGTTGGCCTTCGTGATGGTGAGAATTGGATCCGTACGGCGTTTCGAAACTTCGCCAGCAGACTTGGACTTGGGTAGCACGACTTTGACGCCCGATCGGGTCGACTTGTCGGTTTCAACCATCGCGGTCGAGGTCACCATGAAGATGATGAGGAGCACGAGAAACACGTCGGTCAACGGCGTAATGTTGATTTCGGCAACGATGGCTTCGTTGTCGCCACCTTCATTGCTGCCATCCTCCATGTTAACGCCCATGCTCACGGGAGACCTGCTTTCCTAGTTGGTTCCGCTTTGGGTAGCTTGTTTTTTGCTGTCGCCGCCCTTGTTGTCGCCACCGCCCGAATCGCCGCTTTTGTCGGCGCCGCCCGGCTGACCGTTTTGGCCAACTTCCGCGAGCGCCATCAGAAACTCTTCACAAAACAACTTGAACTGAACGTTCATCGCGTTGACCCGTGCTACGAAATAGTTGTAGGCGATGATGGCGTAGATGGCGACGAACAGGCCGCCCGCTGTTGCAACGAGTGCCGCGGCAATGCCGCTTGCAACCACCTTGAAACCACCGGTTCCGGCGGCCGCCATCGATTGAAATGCCTTCAAGATGCCGACCACGGTTCCGAAGAGTCCGACGAAGGGGGCTGACGAGCCCACGGTACCGAGCGCCCAGAGGTATCTTTTAAACGAAGCCAGTACAGCCAGCCGTTGTGAGGTCGCGACCTCGACCACCTTGTGAGGACGCTTCGCGTGGGCCTTCAGTGCTTTGTCGAAGATCTCCGCCAGTGGCTCACTCGAGGTCTCGCACAGCGCCCGCGCCTTGGCGAGGTCGCCACTTTCGAGCGCGCCGACAACCCGGTCCTTAAACGCCTCGGACCTCGGCAAGAGGTTCCAAAGCGAATAGATGCGCTCACAGATGATGGTCAGGCCCGCAAGAGACCAGGCCAAAAGCAGTACCAGAATGATCCATTCGTCCCGGATCAGGTCTCGGAGGGTTTCCCACGTCATGTCAGTGCAGCAATCATAGCCGCAACGTCGACGGTTGGCTAAGGGGGCGATCCTGCGGCTACAATGGACCCGCGAACCGCTCCGATGTCCGTTACCTCTGCCGATAGCGCTTTCTCCACGCGCGCGCTCCTGCCGCCCGGACAGCTGGGGCGTCGACTGGTTGGTTACGAACTCGTGTCGACGCTGGTCGAGGCGGTTGGATTTTTGGGCGTCGGCTACGCGATGTTGGCTGGCGTTTCGGGCACGAGCCGGGCGGTTTCCACTGGCGCGGTTTTGGGTGCCGCGCTTGTCGTCGCCACTGCGGCTCGAATGTTGGATGCATCGCGCTTGCTTCTGCGCGCCGATCGCGAACCCGAGTCTGGTCGCGTGCGTGAGGCCGAGGAGGAAGCGCTGGTCGAACAGGTTTTCGTTCGGCTTCCACTTGAAACGGCCGTGCTACGATCGCTTGCCTGGTTCGTGACCGGCCTGGTTTCGGTCGCCCTCTTGCTGGCGGATCGTCGACTTTCACCCGGGACCGCCGTTGGAACTGCCGCGGCCTTTTTATGGGTGGCACTCTGGATCGCGTCGGTCCGTTCGCTGATCTTCGAGACGTTGCTCGCGTCGGCGCGTGCGCGCGTGTTGCCGCGAATCGATGGCATGAAGCTGTTTCGACGTCGCTTCGTCGGTCGCACCATTCGCATTGCGGGTCTCGTGACCGGAGGCGGCCTTCTCGTGTTTGTGCTGGGTTTTTCTGCTACCAAGACCGGGACGTCATCGGATCTGGCGCATTTTGTTTCGATGGCTCTGCCGGTGTTGGCAGTCGCTACCTTTGCCTGGATACGAAGCGTTCACCGGCGATCGGCGCCCATGGTGCGTTACCTCGACGTTTGGCTCTCGGCGCCCCGCACCCGTGGGTTGGCCCGCGATGAAGCCTCGGCGGTTCCTGCTTTCATCACGGCGCAAGCCTTGCCGTATCGCCTGGGACTGTACCAGATCATGGTCCTCGGTTTTGTGCTCTTGCTTGCCACGGCATCCGTGCGCGTGCTGTGGGATTGGAAGGTCACGCAAAGCGGTCAGACCCTATTCATCGCGCTCGTGGCCGTGTTGCCCGCCTTCATGTACGGCGTGTTGTTTCAACGGCGAGCCCTGTCTCCCTTGCTGCGCCATCTGAGTTCGCGCCACCAACTTCCCATCGATACGACGGTTTCGCCGCTTGGGCTGAACGCGAAGCTGCTGTCGTCGTTTTCAGGGCTGGTGTTGTTGTCCGTCGGTTTTTTCGGCCTGGTGATTCGGGCAACCTCGCTTGCAGGTGCTGGTCTTTTGGTCCTGGTAGGTGGCGGGCTGGTGATTGTCCTGATGCGTTTGCTTGCACAAGAAGTTGTGGTGCCCATTGCGACGCTTGGTGGTCGCTCTCGGGACATGGCGCAGGGTGAGTTGGCTCGTCCGGTGCCTCCAGCCGGTGAAGCCGATGAAATTGGTCGGCTCACCATGGCTTTCGAGGAAATGCGGCGAGCCTTGCGTGATCGATTGCGTTCAACCGAGTCCATCAACATCGATCTCGAACGCGAAGTGCGTCGGCGAACCGAAGCGCTCGAACGGCGCAACACCGAACTGCGCGAAGCACTCGAGCAGTTGGAGAAAGCGAAGGACGACCTGGTTCGTTCGGAAAAACTGGCCTCGATGGGTCGCCTGGTGGCAGGCATCGCCCACGAGATCAACAATCCTGTGAACGCCGTCATCAATTCGCTTTCACCCCTCGAGGACCAACTTGACGAGTTCAAGCAGGCGCAAACGGCCGAGGCCCACGAAAAAGTCTCGGCCGAGGCCCGGGAGATTTTGCAGGTGATTCGGCGTGGCGCCGATCGAACCCGTGCGATTGTGCGAGCGCTGCACAACTATTCCCGCGGCGACGATCAGGCGGTAACCCAGGTTGATTTTTCACGGTCGGTCAATGATGCGGTCGATCTGTTGCGCCACCGATTGCAAGGCATCGAAGTTCGGCGCGAACTGGATCCGGGTCTTGTGCTGATGGGGTTTGCGGGTCAGTTGGATCAAGTTCTGATGAACCTCATGACAAACGCAGCACAGGCAATGGGGGAAAAGGGTGGTGTCATCACGGTTCGTGCAATGCCGGTTGGCGACACCATCGAGCTCGATGTGATCGACAACGGCCCGGGCATGTCGCCCGAGGTGGCGTCTCGTATTTTCGATCCTTTTTTCACGACCAAGGCCGTCGGAGAAGGTTCGGGCCTTGGCCTCTCGATCGTTCACGGCATCATCGACCGCCACGGTGGCCGAATCGACGTGACGAGCTTCCCCGGCGAAGGGACGCGTTTTCACATCGTGTTGCCCTCGGTGGGACCGGTGCCGATCAAACCGGCTTTTCAAGGTTCGTGACTCTCCGCGTCTAACAGGCGTTGGGCAACGGGATTGGGTGCCAATCGGCGCAAGTACGCGGCTCAGCAAGAAAAAACCTGTGGATAAAAAATTGACTGCTTGGCCGAGTCCTGGTGTGATGATGTAAGTATTGTCGTACAGATCGCTACAAACGGGTACACCATGACTTCTCGAAACAGCAAGACCATTGAAAATCGTTCTCGAACCACCGAGATCGTCGGAATTTGCCTTCTGGGAACCGGCGTTTTCTCAACGATTTCGATGATATCGCTGCAAATTGGCCACACCGATCTGATGGGAGTAGGGGGCGCAGCAACGGCTCGGGGCCTGTTCTCCCTGGCAGGTTTGGCGGCCTACCTGATGGTGGGCGCCTCACTCATCGTGGCGGTTCGCTGCTTTCGAGGGGCCGGCGTGTGGCGCAACCTCGCGGAATCTATTGGATTGTTTGGCATCGTCGCCGCGGTTGCGACCCTTTTGCACCTGCCATTTTCGGAACGCTCGGCCCCCGTCCGCGGCCCGGGGGGATTGCTGGGTCAGTGGCTCGGTGAGCTTTCGGCGAACTTCGTCGGTTCTCTCGGCGCGGCGCTTTTTGCCCTGACCTTGCTCACCATCTCTCTGACGTTGATGACGCCGCTTCGGATGGAACACCTGCTGAACCTGGCAGCGGGTGTTGGCAACCAGGTCTTTGCCGCCGGCGGATTCATGCTACGGGCGATCGGAAAGTTTGCGATCGAAATGTTCCCGCGCCGTCAAGAGGGCCACGATGATGAGACCCTCGAAGACGATGAGGATTCGTATGACGCACCGGTCGAGCGCACCGATCGTTTCGAGCGCACGTTGATCGCCACGCCCGCAGGACCCGTGGCTGTTGACACCGATGAAGACGACGACAGTCAGGACGAAGAAGACGAAGACGACGACGGCATCGACGAAGATGATCAGCCCATGATAGCTGCGGTCTCTGGCCGCCGCCGTCGTGCGAATCCTAGCGAAGATACCCTTAACGCGATCGCCGAGTTGGGTCGCGCAGATATCATCGCCGAAATCGCTGCGGCCGACAGCCCAGAAGACGCACTTGAAGAGCGCCTCGAAGCCGGGGAGCAGCCGTTCATCGGGACACCGTTGCGCAACAACGCCCCGGTGCGGGCGGCGATGGTCGAAGATGATTCGGAAGACGAAGACGCTAGCTTCGCGCAGGACAACGAAGAGGACGCACTGGCACTTTCGGTCAGCAAGGCTGTCTCGGCCGACGAACCGGTCATCATCATCGAAAAGGAAGTTCGACCGACACCCGTCGAGAGAAAACCCACGGGTCCCGGTTTCATTAAACTTTCAGCCGGCGAATACCAGCTTCCCAGCACGGAACTCTTGTCATACGAGCCTCCGAAGGCGACCGAGATCGACAAGCAGGAACTGTATGACATGGCCCGACGACTCGAAGAGGCCATGGAGAACTATGGCGTCAAGGGCAAGGTCAAAGAGATCCACATGGGACCCGTGGTCACCATGTACGAGTTTGCGCCGGCCCCCGGAACGCGTACCGGCAAGATCGTCGGTCTCGAAAACGATCTCGCGATGGCGTTGTCCGCCAAGGCTGTTCGTATCGTTGCACCGATCCCGGGCAAAGCGGTGGTTGGCGTCGAGGTTCCCAACAAGAACCGCGAAATGGTTTACCTGCGCGAGATCATCGAAGACGATTGCTTCGACAAGAACGGCAGCAAGCTGCAGATCTCGCTCGGCAAGGACATCAAGGGTGTTCCCGTTGCCGTCAACCTGGCGAAAATGCCGCACCTTCTCGTCGCCGGTACCACCGGCTCGGGTAAATCGGTTGCCGTCAATGGCATGATCGCGAGCATCCTCTTCAAGGCATCGCCAGAAGAAGTTCGCTTCATCATGGTGGATCCCAAGATGCTCGAGCTTTCCATCTACGAGGGCATTCCGCATTTGTTGCTGCCGGTCGTCACGGATCCCAATAAGGCGAATCTGGCCTTGCGCTGGGCTGTCGACGAGATGGAGCGTCGCTACGAGAAGCTTGCAAAGTCGGGCGTGCGCGACCTTGCCGGCTACAATCAAAAGATCGAAACGGCACCGGATTCCTTGCCGCGCGACGAACAGGGCAACGCACCCATCAAGATGCCGTACATCGTCATCGTCATCGACGAATTCGCCGATCTCATGATGGTCGCGCCGAAGGACGTCGAAACCTCGGTGGCGCGCATCGCACAAAAAGCCCGCGCCGCCGGCTTGCACCTGATTCTCGCAACACAACGTCCCTCGGTTGACGTCATTACGGGGCTCATCAAGGCCAACTTCCCTAGCCGTATTGCGCTTCAGGTCGCTTCCAAGATCGACGCCCGAACCATTCTCGATCAATCGGGCGCCGAAACGTTGCTTGGCAACGGCGACATGTTGTTCTCCGATCGCGGTGCCAAGTTGCAGCGCATTCACGGCGCCTTTCTGTCCGACGAAGATGTTCACAAGGTCGTCGAGACACTCAAGAAACAAGCCAAGCCCGTCTACGACATGGACATTCTCAAGCCCCGCGAAGAAGAAGGGGAGGGGTCTTTCCAGAACGACGAACCCGCGGATGCCCTGTACGACAAGGCCGTTGCCCTGGTTTGCGAGACGCGACAGGCGAGCGTGTCGTTTATTCAGCGTCGGCTGGCCATCGGCTACAACCGTGCCGCTCGCATGGTTGAACGGATGGAACAAGACGGTCTTGTTGGACCCGCCCAGGGCATGAAGCCGCGCGATGTCCTTGCGCCATCGGGTGAATACCTGTCGGCGAGCGCGTAGCTGACGCGCTCCGACAGGTGTGGACACCCAGTGGACCATTGCAGGCCGCGATTTGAAGCGCCCGGTCGGGGGTTCCGTCCAACTCAGGAAAGGTCTAGAAACACCCCATGTTGCTGTCCGGAATGCTGAAGAATCTCGTCGTCACGTTGCTCCTCGCGGCGCCTGCGGTGCCCGTTGCGAAGCCTGCTGCGCCCGTTGCGGCGCCTGCGGTGCCCGTTGCGAAGCCTGCGGTGCCCGTTGCGAAGCCTGCGGTGCCGGGTCTGGTGGCACCAGCCTCCGGTCGCCTCGCGCTGTCGGATGTCATGGGCCGCGTGCAAAAGTATTACGATATCACCAAATCCTACACGGCCCTGTTCGAGCAATCGCAGCTCAATGCGGCCTTTGGTCGAACCCGCAGGGCATCCGGAGAGGTTCTTTTCAAGAAGCCCGGCCGGATGCGGTGGAACTACAAAACGCCCGACAACAAGACATTTGTTTCCAATGGTTCTGTGTTGTGGCTCTACGAGCCCGTCGACAAACAGGCGTTCAAACAGGACTTGAAGGGATCACAGTTGCCGGCAGCGCTCGCTTTCTTGATGGGCAAAGGCAAGCTCTCGGATGATTTTGATGTGGCCTTTGCCGACAAGATAAGTTACGGCCGACCCGAAGACTATCGCCTCTCGCTTCGACCCCGCGTACCGCAGTCGCAATACAAATCCATCTATTTCATCGTCGATCCGACCACGTTTCACGTTCGGCAGAGCGTGCTGGTGGACGCGCAGGGCAACATCAATGACATCACCTTCAAAGATGCCAAGGTCAATCCGAAGCTCCTGGACACGACCTTTGAGTGGAAACCCCCGCAGGGAGTTCGCGTGATTGATGCCGCGAAGATGAGTCCGTCGCGATAGACTGAAACGCTTTGTTTGTTCGTGGGTCATATCGATCGTGCTACGGACTTCTGCTTCTGTGGGCGCTGTCGGTGCCTTGTGGCGTTGCGTTGGCCTCCGAGTCGGTGGGTGGCGTCGTCCTTGGAACGTACGAACGCACGGCCCTCGCCCGGGCACTTGGCGCGCGCGACCTGAAGGTTGACCCTGCGCCGGAAGGGAAACGCGTTGGTCGGATTGTGGTGGTCAATCACGATGTCTTTGGTCCCGACGACGCACAATTACAGTTTCTGAACCATTTCCACCAGACCACCCGCGAGTCGATCATTGAACGCGAGGTTCTGTTGCGTCCGGGCGACTTTTGGGACGCCACCATTGCGCAGGAGACGCGCCGTCGGTTGACGAACATTTCGTTCACGACCCTCGTGGTGGTGGCACCCGTTCATTCTGAATCGCCGGGAACGTTTGATCTGCTGATTGTTACCCGTGACGTATGGAGTCTTCGCCTCAACAGCAATTTTGAGTACCAAAATGGTGTCTTGTCGTTGCTTGAATTGCAGCCCTCCGAGAGCAACTTCCTCGGTCGGCGCAAACAGCTGGCGGTTATTTATGATCTGGATCTGGGTCGTTACGCGATAGGTCCGGGCTATCACGACAGCAACATTCGCGGTTCACGCTGGACACTGTCGGCGGGCGCACGCCTGTTGTTTGGAAGACAAAGCGATCAACTGGAGGGATCGTCAAGTTCGGCATCCTTGCGCTACCCCCTTTGGTCATTCAAACGACGCTGGGGCTTTGGTATCGGCGCGAGCCACTTTGTTGGAACCCAACGGCGGTTTTCGGGGGTGACCCAGGTTGATTCGGCGCCGGCACTTTGCACCTATTCCGGCGATGCGAATCGGTGTGATGCGGATCCGGATCGCGGAGTTCCGGTACGCTACCGCACGCACTACATTCAAGCCGGAAGCGATGTCACCCGGTCCTTCGGTCAAACCGTGGTCCAGCGCGTTTCACTCGGCTACGGATTTTCTGGTACGCGTCGCGAGCTGTTTTCGGATGATTTCGTAGCGCATCCTGAACTGCGGGCAGGTTTCCTGACTGATGTCTTGCCACGGACCGAGTTCGTTTCGGCATTTTCTCTGTCGTACGAATTGTCCCTGTCCGATTTTTTGCGCTACCGAGATCTGGGAACCTATGACTTTCCCGAGGACATTTCCATGGGACCAAGCGCCGGGTTGTCCGTTGCCTATTCCACGCCCTTACTCGGTTCAACGCGTGAGTTTTGGCGCTTTTCTGGCTCGGTCGGCTGGCGTGTCGAGATCGGACACCGGGGCTTGCTTGCGGTGTCGGCTGCGGCAGGAACCCGACTTCAAGAGGGCGATAGCCTTGATCGCAACCTCGGTACCGAACTGTATTTCGCAACCCCTCAGTTCTTCCGCGTGTTGCGTTTGGTCACGCGGGTCGAGACCCAGCGGCTTTCCAATAATCGCGCCAATTCCCGTTTCAGCATCGGCGGTGATACCGGCTTGCGAGGTTATCCCATTGGCGTCTTTCAGGGCGAGACATTCGTGCGCGGCAATGTCGAGTTGCGCAGCTCGGGATGGGCGGTCGGCTTTACCCGGATGGGCGGGGTGGCGTTCTGGGATTTCGGCCACGTTGCCGCCGATTACGATGCAATCCAATTGCACCACGACGTGGGCGTGGGTTGGCGATTGGTGATCCCGCAACTGCAAAGTACCGTCATACGCCTTGACTGGGCAGTGGCGTTGCAAGACGTGTCCACAGGCAACGGCGTGTTGCGTACGTCGGGATTTCCGGGTCGTTTGAGCGCGGGTTTCTCGCAGCCCTTTTAAACCCGCACTACTTCAAGGCTGCTTCGATGGCCGCCCGCAGATCTTGATCCTCGGGAACCACACCGGAATCGAATTCACGAAGAACCTGACCGTCTTTGCCGACGAGGTACTTGTGGAAGTTCCACTTGGGAGCGCCGTGTTTCGTGGTGAGAAACTGATAAACGGGAGACTGTCCGTCTCCTTTCGTCACGATCTTCTCAAACATGGGAAAAGTGACACGGTATTTCACGTTGCAAAACTCGCGGATCTCCTTGGCCGACCCTGGTTCTTGTTTTCCGAAATCGTTCGAGGGAAAGCCGAGTACCACCAGCCCTTTGTTCTCATACTCACGCCACAGCTTCTCAAGTCCGGCGTATTGTGGCGTCTTGCCGCAAGCCGAGGCGGTGTTGACCACCAGAACAGCTTTGCCTTTGTAAGCCGACAGCGGCTGACTTTTGCCTTCGAGCGTATTGGAGGTCAGATCAAAAAATGACATCGTGTCCTTCGTTTTCTTTTCCGTTTTCTTGTCGGTTTTCTTGCCGGCGGGGGTTGCATGTGCCGACGACATCACCAGCGCGGATATTCCCAATAGGACGGCGATTACAGGTGCCTTGATGGAACGCATGTTTTCACCCTATGGGATGCCGGCGAGGGTGTCCACGATTCAAAACCGGAGTATGTTTCGCCATCGTGTCTCGAATCACTGCTTTGCGTCGTTGGTCATGGCTTGTTGCTTTCGGTCTGTGGGGATGTCGCGGTACTGGCGGTGAACTCACGCAAAACCCGGTCCGAAGCGAGGTCGCCATCGAGACGGATCTGGTCCTGGCCTATGATTTCGAGTCGATTCACCTCGTCGCGGACGGGACATCCTCGACGGTCGCCAATGCGGCGCCGGGGGGCACACCGGGCAATGTCCACGGTGCGACAGCGGCCGAGGGTCGCTCTGGCATGGGGATCCACTTCGACGGTGACGATTGGATCGATACGGGTCTTGACCAAAAAATTGTGCATCGTGCTTTTGCCCTCTGGCTTCGAGCAGACGCGGTCCCACAAAAAGATGTGATTCCCTTTGGCACCATGCACGACGAAAGCCGTCTTTACTTCGGGTTTCCGCCGGAAGACAACACGGCTGGTCTTGGGATTGGCGCCGTATCGTATTACGGGAAAGGGGTGCCGTGGGTTCAGGATACGCTCTGGCACCTCGTGGTATTGAATCGGGTCGATGGCGAAGCGCGGTTATTTCTCGACGGCAAGCAAGCCATGTCGATGCCAGACGGCACTGTTGCCGCGGCCGGCATCTATTTTATTGGCGCCATCAACAAGGCCCACCTCGGACAGGCGCTACATCATTTCCGGGGAACGATTGACAGCGTGCGCATCTGGAATCGTTCGCTATCCGAACGCGAGATCGCGATGCTGCTCAACGAGAACTAACTACTGCACCGTCAGGCCCGCAATCGACTTGCGTTCCGACGTTGTCTTTGGCCACAATAGATTCGCTACCGGGAGCAGTCGTTCCGAGAGGTCGACAACCATCTCGTCGATGCCCGTCTGGGGCAGGGGTTTTTCGGGCAGCAACACCGCGTAGTTGCGAATGAGGATCGGCCGGGTGAGTCCCATCGCAGCCCGTCGATTCTCCTCGGCGATGTGATCGAGGATTGCCGGCAACGCACGAACGCCGGCCTTGCGGGTGTCGTGCAACAGCAACACGGCGCGATGGGGCAAGCGGGCCAACTTCGCTCGCACGTAGTCGACGATGTCATCCGTTTTTCGGCTGTGTCGCCAGTCCTGCGGATCAATGTTCCAACCCACATCCACCAGGCCTCGGCCACGCAACGCGATGTCGAGCTCAGGGCACTTGTCGCCAAAGGGCGCGCGGAACAAAAGGGGCGTCTGACCGGTCAGGTTGCGGATGATCTCGTCGTTGCCGTCGATCTCGGCGGCGATGATTTCCGGACGGTCGCAAAGGTGTTTGTGCCAGATGGTGTGGTTGGCGACGAGGTGACCGCGATTCACCATTTCCTGAACGAGCACACGCTGAATTCGGCCCCGTTCGCCGGGGGCGATGAGCCGACGGCCAGCCACAAAGAAGATCGCCTTCAAACCACGTCGCTCTAGCTCGGCGAGCACGATGGGGGTCGTGGCCATGTCCGGGCCGTCGTCGAAGGTGAGGAGGATCTCTCGTGCCGGATTCAGTACGGGTGCGGGCTCCGAGCGCCGCACTCGCGCGATTTGCCCGGTCCACGCGGCAACCAGCGCGCGGGTGGTGCTGCGCATCGCGATTGGATGGGCAATGTCACCGGTGTACGTGCGAGCGCTTCTTTCAGATCTGCTCAGAGGTCGGGCTATCGACGGCTTGATGGCCGACGACAATGCGCCGCTTGTGCCACCCACCACCGGCATGCACAAGACGAACGCCACCACTGCAATAACGGAAACCGTACGCGACAAGGTGTCTCAACGGATACGGCCTTTCGTATCGTTGAGCAAAAAATCGATCACGCTGTTCGCGACGGTCTGTGTACTACAAACAGAGGAACAAGGTCGGCTTCGTGTTGTGCTGCAACCCGAAGCTGCTCGAGAACAGGTCAACGGACATGGTGAGCTTCATCGAGCCATTGGAAACCACGCCGGTGAACTTGGCGGGCTGGCCAGGTGGAGGCGCGGGGAATGCAATGCCCAAGTCACCACCGTTTGCCGGCGTGGGTCCGCCCTGTCCGGGCTGATACCAACCGCTCCAGCCAAATGATCCGTCTCGGTTGAGGGTGAGGGGACCGTTGATGGTGGCGTTGCCGCAATCAAAGAGGATCGAGGCGCCCACACTTGGGTCCCTGACCGTGATCTCGATGTGTTGACCACCGTATAATCCCGCTGGCAAGAGCGCGGGATCCACCTTGCACGCCCCATCGTGTTTTTTTGCAACGCCGGCGCTCTGGCGCTCGCAGTCGTTGCCAAAGGTCTTGCCGTCGCAACCGCAAACCGGAAAGAGCGACTTGTCGCATGCCTGCGGTACCTTCATGCAAGTACCACCGACATCGGCGATGTTGCAGGTTCCTGGCTTCTGCTCGCAGCGCAATCCGAGCTGGCAGGCACGGCCAGCAAATCCACCGCAAAACTCACCCAGCTTGGCGCCGATGTCCAATCGACATTCACCGTTATAGGCAAGCGACATGCCCGCGCTGCGACGCACGCAATCGTTGCCATAGGTCGTGCCATCGCAGCCGCAAACGGGGGCATAGATCTCTGCGCAAGCCTGGCTTTGCACCTGGCAGATCCCCTTGGTCTCAACCGTCGTACAGATTCCAGCAAGCTGCTCGCAGAACAGACCGCGCTGGCACTGGCGGCTCGAATTGGCACCGGTCAAGCAGGTGTCACCTTTGCCGACCAGCATGGGTCGCTGCCTGCATTCACCGTCGTAAAGCTTCGAGACCCCGGCGCCCCGGCGATCGCAATCGCTGCCGTAGGTCTTGTTGTCACAGCCGCACACCGGCGCGTAGATCGCAGGACAATCCTGCGAACGCGTCACACAGATCGCGGTGCTCGGCAAAGGAGCACCTGAGCCACCACCCGCACCACAGTTGCTGGACCTTGGATCGCAAGGTGCAACGAGTGCTTGATCGGCCGATACCCCACCGGTGGTGCTGCCGCCGCTGGCTCCAAATCCACCTTGGTTGCAGTCGTTGGTTAACGACTCACAAAACTGTCCAGGGCCGCAGAGGGCGCCATCGCAGTAAACGCCGCCCGTTGTTCCACCGAAGGCGATACCGCCGCCGCCTCCGCCTTTACCGCCAATCTGGCCGCCCTTGCCACCAACCGTTCCGCCACCGTCGCCGCCACCGTCGTCGCCACCCATCAATCCGCCGCCTTCTCCACCCGCTTGGCTTCCGCCGGTTCCTGTGTCGAGCGCAATGGCGTCCACGTTGCAGGCTGGTAGGGCGATTGAGATCGCTCCGAGCGACATCAAGACACAAAAGGGTCGGCTGGTAAACTTCATGAACACCTGTTGTAGCAAGCCGCATTCCGTCCAAATGCCAGGGAGCGTGTGCGTGTTATTTCAAGGTCTTAGCCGGGTCTCTGCCCGTCAATTGCGGCGTTGCGGCGACAGTTTTCTGAGACCAGACCGCAACGGATCTCAGAGCCCCGAGGGGTTGAGATAGCCCCGCTCGATGGCGGCGAACACGGCGGCGGTACGGCTCTTGACGCCGAGCCGTTTGAAAAGCTGGCTGATGTAGACCCGCACGGTGCCGTGGGTAAATGCCATCGCTTCTGCGATTTGTTTGTTGGAATGCCCGTGGAAAATGAGGCGGAGGATGCGCAAATCCCGTTCGTTCAACACTTCTCGAACTGGGTTCGACGCGCCATCGGACATCGGCGCCATCGGTACAACGTCGGAATTGGTGGCAACGTTCATCTCGTATAGATGTAGCCATCGGCCCCCGTTCCGTTCGCGGGCCAAAAGTCCTAATTTGCGCAGGCTTTTTGTAAACTACTGATTTTATTGAGAACGCTCGTTCCTAGACCGGTGCGTTTTCGGCCGCTTTTTTGAGGCGTTCCATTTCCTCGGCGTCAATTTCGCGTTCCTGCATGAACGCAATGCCCACAATGCCCCGCACGTGTCCGGCCGGATCGTGGATCGGAATGGCCGCGGCTGCGTTGGCATTGACCGCCTTGGCACCGGGCCGAACATCGCCCGTCGCGTCTTCTTTTAGGTTGCAGGTCTGCACGGGCGCATCCCGTTCGAGCGCGAGGCCTGCCATGCCTTTTCCGCGCGGCACCCTCTGCACCTTTTGAACCACGATGGGCGGAATGTTCACGGCGGCGCCAAGCTGGAGATCCTCTCCCTGTCGCACGTGGACGGTGCCTGCCACGCCACCATTGTCAGCGATGTATTGCTTCAACCAAATTTCGAGCGCGCCATCAATCATGGCCGCAGTTTACTACCAATCTGTGACCGAGCAACGCCGCCGATGGCACCGATGCCCACATGCCCTGACCGGAAATGCGCGACCGCCCCGAAAGCGATTGCCAAGCTAAACGTAGCACTGTGAGCATCACGGCAGTTCTTTGATGCGGATGTTCCGATAGAACACATCGGCAAACTCGGCCTGCACGATGCGGATAGAGCGCCCGTTGCCATTGCAGCAAGGGCACTTCGACGGGACAGAAGCGAGT
>JAWXBF010000142.1:0-3448 GCA_034439895.1 Deltaproteobacteria bacterium | reverse complement strand
TTTCAATGTTGTGGACACGAAATCGCGGTTGTCACGGACACTGGTGTCACCAGACAGGCGATCGTATCGTGTTCGGCCAGGCAACAAAGGGGAGGCATCGTCGTGGGTGATCTATTCGATTTCGAGGACGACGACGGTGACGGTGGCGAAATCACGATACACCGTGGCGTAAGAATTCCGTTGTCAGCAACCCATGCGCCCACCCCGCCCGCGGCATATCTTCATCAGCTGGAAACGCTGACCCGAATCGAATCCGCGATGAAACAACGTCCGCCCATAAGCGGCATCGTTCATTTGCCAACGGGTGCCGGCAAGACGCGTATCGGGCTTGAACTCATGGCCCGAACGCTAAAGTTGGATCCGTCGCACCGATTCGTGTGGGCGACCAGTGCAAAGCTGCTGATTGCACAAACCATGCGCAAGGCTAAAGAGTTCGCGGCGGCATTCCCGCGAGGAACCGGCATGGAATGGTACGACGTTGACACGGATCTTAGCGCCGACGATGTACACATCGTGTTTATCACCCGAAAACAACTGCGCGACGTTTTCAGATCGGCCCACGACAATAGAACGAATCATCCTTGGCGCCTTCGCGCCATCGAGGGGAGACCACTGACTCTCATTTACGACGAATGCCATCAACTGGGCGCGCAAGAGCTGCAACGCGAGATCGAGAAGTTCTATGCCAAAGTACTGGAAGGCAAACGCACCCAAAAGGCGTGGCAGGTTATCGGACTGAGCGCCACACCGGTTCCAACGCGGGAATCGGCCCGAAGGCTTCTCCAAGACTGCATTTTCCCCATACGGCCCCGCAAAAATGACGAAGCACACGAGGCTGAGCCAGACTGGAAAATGGAGGTTTTCCATCGCGTGGACAACGAAGCGCTGGTACGCGAAGGTGTTCTGTGCCGGGTGAATATGCACATCGACCAGGCGGGAATATTCGATCTTGAACCCGACCTGATGAAAATGGTCATCAAAGAAACGGGCATTCGACCGCCGGGATCCGATGCCTCCAAAGAGGAGCTATTCAAGTACGCTTTGAAGTTTAACCGGGATGTCATGGGCCACCCGAAGGTGTTGGCATTTTTGGCCGAAAAACTTGCGCGTAATCTGCACCAGCTTGGAAAGACGATTGTGTTTGCGGGTGACATCAAGGCTGCAAATCAATTGGCCGACGAGCTCAGCCGTCATCCCGGAATGCAGAACAAGGTTGCCGTTGTTCACAGCAAGATCGGGATCTTGCGCATGGACGGTGACAAAACGAAAGGGCGGACCCCAGAAGAGGTCATCAAAGAATTTTATGACCGCGGTTCAGACCCTTGTATTTTGATCAACGTCAAGATGTTGACAGAAGGGTTCGATGATCCCAAGGTGCGGTCGGTGATGTTGGCGACGCTGACGTTGTCGACCAATCTTTTTTGGCAAATGATCGGCCGGGGAACGCGCGGGCTAAAGGCCGGCGGTACACGGGATTGTTTTGTAATCGATCCCATCAAACTGGTTCGTTTGTACGACTATTTTTCGGGGTACCAACCTTCGGTTTCAAGTGAGCTTGGCGAAGCCATCGCGGACGACGGAGAAGAAGGTTCCCTGAGTCTTTTAAGTCCGAAGATTCCTCTGGTTTCGCAAGCGCCATTGCCATCTGAAACGAAGTACACCATTTCCCCGCACCTGCGCCAGTTGCACGGGCGTGTCGCAGAAGCCATCGAACAGTTCTTGGGCGGAAAGAAATTGAGCGAGGCCGAGGCGATCGCGATTTGTCACGCAACACAGATTGTCAGCGAGGACGGTGGTGTGGTCGTAGGTGCCCAGTCGAGCGCACCTGCCGGTTCTATGGGTGTGATGGTTCTTCACGAGTCGGTTCGTCGAGCTGGTGTGTCGCTCAATGCGGATCTCTTTTGGCTCGAGAACCAAATCCCGGGGGAACCTTCTGACGATGAAATACGGTTCATCTTGCGTAAGATTTCCGCCATCGAGGCATTGGCAATTCGGACCCACAACGACTACGTTCGCGCCGAAATGGCAGGGAGCCTGACGCACTACTTGACGACACCAGTATCGCCCGAAGCGGAGGCCGTTGTGCCTACAAAACCACCGGTTTCAGACGCGATCTTGGACGCAACTACGCTTTGTCGTGCGGTTGGTCACGCGGACGGCGCACTGGTTTCGGTTGAAATTGAGACGATGGCCAGGGTACTGGGAGAGGTGTTTGCTGTGCCGATCGGGTCTGACGCCACGGCTCCGATACAGGCGGAGGCTCCACAAGAATCGGAGTGGCGGGCGGCTTCGCAGCGGCTCGTAACGAACACCGGCATCGAGGTTCGCAAGCTCTTGTTGAGGGGACTGGTTGGTGTAGCCGCAGCCGATCGAAGAATTCACGAACAAGAGGTGGCCATCGTCACCGAGATTGCAGACGGGTTAGGCATAAAACCCGGATATGCCGAGGCTTTGCTCGACGGTTACGATCCTTCTTTTGGGCTTGCACACGGAGTTTAAGTTGTTGTTCACTTTGTTGCCCAGCAGCTTTCGTATTTCGGGTGCAGGCCGATCGCGCGCGGAAGGCGGGTTAGGGGTGGGGAATTATGGAGGCTTTGCGCATGAGTTCCCGGAGGGAGACACGTTTGCCGGCGGCCATTTCGCGGCGGGCTTTCTCAGCGGCCCGTTTGATGGACGGGGTGATAATGGGCTTTGTGGGAACGGGCGGGGTCAAGGGGTAAGTATCTCACAGGTTGTCATCTCCTCCGAAGTGTTCCTGACATGCGCACTCGATCAGCTAGGACGACCAGGGTTGCCATGTTAAACCTCGTATGTGGACTGGCGCTCGCGCATCCAGATCGACCCCAAGGTAGCCGTAGGAAAACCGGTTGTCCTCGGCACTCGTATCACAGTGGAGTTGGTTCTCGACATGTTGGCCGTCGGCGTGACCGAGACCGAGATCCTGCGAAATTACCCGAGCCTGACTCTGGAAGCCATCAGGGCCTGTGTCGCGTACGCGTCCGACGTGGTGAAGAGCGAGCGAACGTATCGCCGCTCCGACTAGCCTTTGGTGAGAATATTCCGGCAGTTGTGATCGAGGCAGTCCGATCCGCAGACTGCGATGTTGTGTGGGCGGCGGAATCACTGTCGGGCGCGTCTGATAGGACGATCGTCGAGTTCGCGAAGCGCGAACGTCGGATAATCATCACGCAGGACAAGGACTTTGCCGACCTGGCGGCCCATGGCGAATTTCCGCCTGAAGGACTTGTCCTGCTGCGCGTACCTCCCCGTCCGGACCAAATTGCGACTGCGCTCCTTGAGGCGCTCGATAGGGAACCTCCTCGCGGAATGCTCGTTGTGATTGAATCTGATCGAATTCGTGTAAGGAAACTCGAGAACCTTGCACAAAGAAGTCCGGGAACATGACGACGTTATCGCTGACGATTCGTTGTCCAGAAATGACAATGGC
>JAWXBF010000141.1:0-3363 GCA_034439895.1 Deltaproteobacteria bacterium | reverse complement strand
CGCGAGTTCGACATTGTCATCACCGACCTGCGCATGCCCAACATCGGGGGACTAGACGTCCTCGCAGCAGCCAAGAAGCTTCGCCCCGATACGCAGGTGATTGTCGTGACTGCTTTTGCGACGGCAGACACCGCCATCGCGGCCATGAAGGCGGGTGCCTATGACTACCTGACCAAACCCTTCAAAGTCGATGAGGTCGGCCTCGTCGTCGAACGCGCACTTGAGCGGCGCGCACTGCAAAAGCAAAATGTTGCGCTGCGAGACGAAATCAAAGGTCGCTATCGTTTAGAACGTCTCATTGGAAAAGCAGAACCGATGCAGCGGCTGTTCGAGATGCTGCAGAAGATCGCCCCAGCCAAGACCAGCGTGTTGCTCATTGGCGAATCGGGCACCGGCAAGGAACTCGTTGCGCGCGCCATCCACGAAATATCACCTCGCAGCGGCCAAGCGTTTGTCGCGATTAACTGCGGTGCAATTCCGGAAACCCTCATCGAGTCCGAGCTCTTTGGTCACGTCAAGGGTTCGTTCACGGGAGCAAGCACCGACAAAACGGGGCTTTTCGAGGCGGCCAACGGCGGGACCTTGTTTCTCGACGAAATTGCGGAACTGCCCACCGCAATGCAGGTCAAATTGTTGCGAGCGCTTCAGGAACGCAAGATCAAGCGCGTGGGAGGTCTAACCGAGAACGAAATAGATGTTCGCGTGGTTGCCGCGACCAACCGTGATTTGGAATCGGAGATTGAAAACGGCTCCTTCCGACAAGATCTGTATTATCGATTGAACGTGATTCAGTTGCGCATCCCGCCGTTGCGGGAACGCCGCGATGACATTCCGCTTTTGGTCGACCACTTCATTCGAAAATTTGCTGCAGAGCATGGTCGTACCATCACGGGGATGGACCCCGACACGCTGGCGGCCCTGATGGGCCACAGTTTTCCTGGCAACGTTCGTGAGCTTGAAAACATCATCGAACGCGCCGTTACGCTTGCTCCGGCCGATCGACTGACGGTCGACAACCTTCCAGGACTAACTTCCTTGAAAAACGCTCCGATCACCACAATATCGGACACCTCATTTCCGGAGACAGGCATCAACCTGGAACAGGTGGTCTCTGACTTCGAGCGAGGCATCTTGTTGCGCGCACTCGAACGTACGAAGGGAAACCGAACCGAAGCCGCCCGACTCCTGTGTGTTACGTTTCGCTCGTTGCGTTACCGCCTATCAAAACTGGGTATCGCCGGAACCGACAGCGGCGAGCATGAAACCCATCAGGAGCCTTAGGCCATGAAACAAGATGGGTTCCCCTTACGTTGGTTGCTTGCCACAGCCGGAATCATCGCCGTTGGCGCCGCGACGTTGAACGCGCGCGCGGGCGCACTCTCCCAGCGAGAAACGTGGCCGAGTGAAGTCGATGAGCTTTACTTGCCGCCAGTTGCAGTAATTTCGCGGGCGAGCCTTGGCCACACCGAGTTCATGTCCGATCTTGTCGCCGCGCGCATGAATGTCTATTTTGGTGATCAGATCGCCACACGCGGACAACACCGATGGCTGCACTATTACGTGAACGCAGCGACCGATCTGGATCCGTATTTTGAGGCGATCTACTTGAGAGGCGCCACCATGGTGGTTTACAAAGGCAAAGCCTTCACGCTCGAAATATTCAAGGATGCCGAAAAGATTCTTGAAAAGGGTACGCGTTTTTTTCCAAACAACTGGAACCTCTGGTTCCAACTGGGATTCAACCGCGCCTTCGAGATGACTCAGCTGGTCCCGAAGGACAGCGAATCGTTCCACACTTTTCAAAGCGAAGGAATCGAGGCCCTTCGTCGGGCGACACTATTTGACGGCGTTCCGGCGCATATCGTAACGCTGGTTTCGACCATGCTCTCGAAGAGTGGAAAACGAGACCTCGCAATAGAACACCTCAAACGAACCTATGCCACCGTCTCCGACCCAGAAGTGCGGGCGCAGATCGGATACCGCTTGAACGCGCTCATTGGCGAACAGTATCGAGATGCCTATGCTGACGAGCCAGCCCGTCTGCAGAAGATGGTTGATGAACGCTATCCCTACGCGCCCGAATCCTTCTCCATCATCGTTGGTCAACGCAGCACAACGCCCTTCAAACTGCAGGGTGACTCTGATAAGGCCACACAGGAAGCAAACCCATAGTGCAATTCATTCTTCCTCCGCGGGAACGTCTTAAACCCAACAACGCAAAAGACCCGTTGCCGCACTATTTTCGGCCGCTACTCGGTCATTTGTACCGACAAAGGCTGCAGATCGGATTGGATCTTCTACCCACCACCTGCAACCACATTTTGGAAGTGGGCGTCGGAAGTGGGATTCTGGTTCCGACACTGACCGCAGCTTATCCAAACTATACGGGTGTTGATCTCGAGCTCGCCAGCGGATTGGACACTTTGGTGAATCCCGAATGCGCCGCCACGTTCCGGACACTGGATTTGCTCGATCCAAAGGCGATGGAGAACGCATCCTTTGACGCCATCGCATGTTTCTCGGTTCTCGAGCACGTCCAAGATTCCGAAGGTGCAGCAAGAACCCTGGCGCGGCTTCTGAAGAAGGGAGGGACGCTCGTCGCGGGATACCCCATGGTCAATCCGATGATGATCGCCGCTTTCTTGACCATTGGATTCTCCCGAATTGACGACGACCACGTAAGTCCACCGGCCAAGATTCATGCGGCCCTCGCGCGCCATCTGACGCCCGTTGCGCGTGTCTCAATCCCTCCGCATCTGTCTATTCGTGCGTCGCTTTATCAATGTTCGGCGTGGACGCGCTGAGTCGCGACAGGACGGCCAACATCCGAAATCCGAAAAATCGAAACACGGATGAAGGTAATCGTGTTTCGATTGCATCCAGGGCCTCCCAAAGGCGCATCGGAAGCAATGGCTTTTTCCCAAAACCACCGGTCGCCGGATAAGCGGGACCCGCAAACCGTAACAACTCGGTCAGGGGAAGACCCGGCCACCGTCGATCAAGCTCGGCACGCCCACGCAACAACAGCGCGGTGGGCACAGCCTGGTTGCCGTCAAAGGGATGCTCCGCGTTGGCAACCGTCTCCCAGGGCGACGATGTAAACTCGACCGCTTCCTCGTGAAAAAATCGATAGACGGGATACGAGAGGACCGAGACGAGGGGCTCGCACATCAGCAAACGGCCACCGGGAGCCAATACACGGTTTGCCTCATCAAAGAGGCGAGAAGGATTGGGCAGGTGGTGCAACACGTCGAACAACAACAAGGCACCAACGGAACCAGAACGAAACGGAAGGCATTCCGCCGACGAACGCAGACCGAGCCACGGCGCCGGCACCAGATCCGTTGTCACGACTTCGGGGAT
>JAWXBF010000140.1:0-37132 GCA_034439895.1 Deltaproteobacteria bacterium | reverse complement strand
TGCGCCTGGGGCAACAGATGAAACTAGACATGAAAAAACTTATCGGTTCGGGACTGTTTGTTGGGGTTGTACTACTTACTTCGACTGCGCTGGCACAAGCCATCAAGCCGCGGTTCTTGATGATCGTGGACACGTCGGGCTCGATGAGTTTGACCGACCGTACGATCAGCGGCAATCGGGTGGAGATTGAAACGCACGGCGATGGCAGCGCACGCCATCCTGGTTGCGATATCGACAATAACAGCCTTTACGACGACAGCCGTTTGTTTCAGGCCAAGGGAGCGCTTCTGGATACATTCGCAGCCTTCGGCCAGGCCGAATTCGCGCTTGCGAGATACGCGATGACCGACGTAAGTCAAACGTGTACCGCTGATGCTCAATGCCCACCCGGTAACTATTCCGGAAATGGTGATCCCCGAAATTGGACCTGCATCGATCCGTCACACGTTGCAGGAAACACTCAATACTGCGCCGTGAACCATCGGGTTGGTTGCAATAACAACGGAACGTGTTACGACGAATGCACCGGCGCAAACAACGATGGCACCGCCAATGGCGCCGGAACGAATGGTTGTATCCGATGTGCAGCGCCCGCGACCGATCCCTTTGATGTTTACGCCAAGGGACTCGAGTGCGGCCAGACCCCCTGCACCTATCCGAACTGTATGGGGGCAAATGTACTCGTACCGTTTCCGACCGGATCAAGCAATTTCAGCAGCCTTGTTTCGTGGCTCGATGGTCAAGAGACCTACCCAGGTGGAAGCAACAACGAAATTCGCGCCAACGGATCAACGCCAATCGCCGCAAGCCTCGGCGCTGGCCTCAACTGGCTGACAAACGCTGGAAGCATCGTTGGTCCTGGTGCAGGCGTCCGCGCCTCCGATCCACAGGCTTCATGCCGTGCTTACAGCGTCATCCTCATTACAGACGGACGAGAGAGCTGCGACGTGCGGGACGGCGATGGGGTAACGAGTGGCACGCAAACTGATCGAGCGGCCGGTGGTATCGCGGCCGCACAGGCACTGAACGCCGCCGGAATTCGAACGTACGTTATCGGATTCAACGTGGCCACATCCGATTTGTCAGCGCTCAACGCAATGGCCTCGACCGGAAATGGCGAAACATGTGGGACACGCGTCTTCTGTTGTTCTGGAGCTGGGTGTCCGGCGGGCAGTAGTACGAGTGGCATCTGCGCTGGTATTTCGGCTGGCGTTGGAAACGGCGAGTACCGCTACTCAGGCTGCCCAACCTCCGCGATCGTCGCAGCCAACCGCGCTGAACTCACCGCACGCCTTGGCGACATCATCGCAGGTTCAATCCCGACCCCCAGATGCGACTGCAACTCCATCTGCGATGACGAAGCGGCTTCCTTCCCCGCGAAGAGCACGTCCTGCAACATTGGCAAAGGTCGCTGCAAACGCGTCGGGACCTACCACTGCAATGGCACCGGCAACGGCGTCGAGTGCATGGTCACCGGAAGCGGAGACTCCATGGGCCTCTGTGGTGGCGCCCCACTCGCCGCCGGCACGCCCGGTACCGAGCAATGCGGCACTGCACCCGGTTGCCCCGCAGGTCTCACCGCCGAAGAATGTGCCGACGAAGATTGCGACGGCGAAGTCGACGAAGCGCCACTGCAATGTTCCTGCGCTTCCAAACCCGAGCTTTGCAACGGACTTGATGACAACTGCGACAACATGGTCGACAACATCACGTCGATCCCCTGCGGACTCGACACAGGAGAATGCACCGCAGGGATGACCGTTTGTGCAAACCGCGGAAGCGGATTCCAAACGTACTGCGATAACCTCGTCGGACCCAGCACCGAATTGTGCGACGCCAGGGACAACAACTGTGACGGCGTGACCGACGGCTTTGGACGCTCCTGCTACCCCGCCGCCACCATGGGTTGCACCTTTTCCAACAATGCGTGGACCTGTGCAGGCGCATGTCAGATCGGCAACCAGCTGTGCCCCGCCAACCCCGCCGGCATGACCAACCAATTCGGCGCCTGCATTGGCTCCGTAACGCCTCGGCCCGAGGTTCCCTGCGACGGCATCGACAACGACTGCGACGGTCAGGTCGACGAAGGATTTAACATCGGCAATCCGTGTTACCTCGGCGGCACACCCGGCTGTAACCTCGGCAACGGCGCCTGCATGGGCCAGTGCCGTATCGGCGCTTACCAGTGCGACGGCGGCGTCGTGTCATGCCGCAATGCAGTCGGACCCAGCGTTGAACTCTGCGGAGACAACATCGACAACGACTGTGACGGAAACACCGACACCGGACTTGGCGCGTGTGGACCTGCCCTCGGCGAATGTACCGCCGGAGCTTACCAGTGCCAGGGGAACCAAAGGATCTGTGTTCAGCCCGATGGCCCGATGCCCGAAATTTGCGACGGACTCGACAACGACTGTGACGGTATTCCGGATAACAACCTCACCGAAGCTCAGTTCCAGGGCAATGTTGCATGCAGTACGAATGATGGCGTCTGCCAGCAAGGCGTTTGGCGCTGTGTTCAGGGTGCCCCCTTCTGTCTTGGTGGCATCCAGCCCCAGATCGAAGTTTGTAACAACCTCGACGACGACTGCGACGGCTGTGTCGACTGCGACATGCCCTGCTTGATTTCCAAGGGCAAGAGCATGTGTCCGATCCCGGGTTCGGGTCAGATGTGCGGCTTTGCGGTCGGCGAATGTCGCCCGGGATCGCTGTTGTGCGTTGCTGGCAACACGATGTGCGTGGGTGCCACCGATCCGGTCGCCGAAATGTGTGACACCAAGGACAACGACTGCAACGGTTTCACCGACGAAGCCGATCCGATGCTCGGCAGCGGCTGCTACCCCGTCAATGCTGTTGGCTGCATGGGCAATGCTTGCGTTGGCGAATGTAAACTTGGCACCAACATCTGCAGCGCACAGCTCATGAGTGCAATGTTGACCTGTGCCAACGCCGTCACGCCGTCCGCGGAAGTCTGCGATGGCAAGGACAACGACTGTGATGGTCAGACCGACGAGACCTTCGACGTTGGCACAGTCTGCAACAACGGCGGCAAAGGACTTTGTTACGCCGAAGGCATGAAGATCTGCAACGGTCGCGGCGATGCGACGACCTGTTCCGTGACGCTGCCCGATCTGTCTGACGAGATCTGCGACGGACTCGACAACGACTGCGACGGCAAGATCGACAACGATGATACCGACAAGGCGCTCCCCGGCGTTGGATCGCCCTGTGGAAGCATCGTCGGTGAATGCAAGGTGGGATCGACCGTCTGCACCGACGGCAAGATCTCTTGCACCGCGCCGGATCCCGGCCTTGAAATTTGTGACGGCAAAGACAACGACTGCGATGGCAGCGTGGACGAAGGCTTGAACCCACCCGCATCACAGTGTGTTCCGGGTGATCTGCCTTCTGGCGCACCGATCGTCGGCGAATGCGTCGCCGGTCGATTCGTTTGCGGTCGCGACACAGATAACAACTGGGGTTGGATTTGCCGCGAGGGACGCGGACCGCAAATCGAACTTTGCGACGGCAAGGACAACGACTGCGACGGCATCGCGGACGATATGGCTGAATGCCCGACCAACTTCTCCTGCATTCAGGGCGAATGCGTACCGAAGTGCCAGGACGCCGAGTTCCCCTGTCCCGCAGATCGCGTCTGCAATAAGGACAACTTCTGTATTCGCAGCCCCTGCGTTGGCGTCAACTGCGCCGGGGGTGAGTACTGCAACGACACCGGCGTTTGTGTGAATCGCTGTGCAGGTGTTGTTTGCGCAACCGGAGCGACCTGCAACAACGGGTTGTGCCTCGACTGTCACACCACGGGCTGTCCGCAAGGTCAGCAGTGCGGTGTCAGCGCTTGCGAACCGGATCCTTGCTTCGGGAAGACCTGTGAATCGGGCACCTACTGTCGCGTCAAAAATGGCACCGCCGGCTGCGTGAAAGATTGCTTCGGTATGAGCTGTCCGACGGGCCAATCGTGTCGGGATGGGGAATGCTCCGCCAACGTTTGCGCAACCAAACCCTGTAGTACGGGACAATATTGCGATCCCGTTACGGCTGAATGCAAGGTCGCCGCCTGTGTTACGATTTCGGGACGCTGCCCGGCCGGCACCGCGTGCGTCGAGGTCACGCAGACCTGTGAACGAGATGCTTGCCTCGACGTGCGCTGCCCAGCCGGCGCGCTCTGCCGCGTTGCACCCGACGGTGCGCCCGAATGTATCCGTCCCGGACAAAACGCGACTCCGGCAAAAACCGAGGTTCGCATCGCCACTTCCGGAGGTGGCGGAACGACCTGCGAATGTCGAATCGGCCGAGGCCAACCCGAAACCCAAAGTGGCTTCGGTGGTGCGTGGATCTTGTTCATCCTGAGCGCGGTCGGCGGATTCCGACGATGGCGCAAGAAACCAAAGCGATCACCTGCCAGCGCCTCGTCGACGGAGGCTCGCTAATATGAATCGGAACATCTTGATCGCGAGCGTGCTCTTCACGACGGTGTTGAGTGCATGTGAAGTTCGCAGTTTTCCCTTCGTGACCGAGGGAGACGACCCCAATAATCCCGGAGACAAAGGCGACGCGTTCGTCTTTCGGCCCGGCGAAGGCGGCAGCTTCGGAAACGGCACCAACGGTGATGCGCTTCCGCCGGTACCGGATGGTGCTGTCCGACGCCCCGACGGCGGTCTTTGCGTCATTGTGGACGAGCAGTGTAACGGCGCCGATGACGACTGTGATGGCGTGATCGACAACGGCTTCGATTTACAAACGAACGCGGGAAACTGCGGTCGTTGCGGCAGTGTGTGCCAGCTCGAACATGCCTTCCCGGCTTGTGTGGCTGGCGTTTGCAAGGTGCAGGATTGTCTTCCCGGATGGTTCGATACCGACAAAAACGTTGCCAACGGCTGCGAATGCTTGAAGTCCAATGGTGGTGTCGAGCTATGCGATGGCGCTGACAACGATTGCGACGGTCAGGTCGACGAAGACTTTGCGTTCCCGACCGACAAAAACAACTGCGGAAAGTGCGGGGTAACCTGCGAATTCCCACACGCTGCCGCCGCTTGCGATACTGGCCTGTGTGTCATGGGCACCTGCGAGCCTGGATTTATCAATCTCAACGCGGGAGCCAATGACAAGGACGGCTGCGAATACTCTTGTACGCCGACTGCCGATCCGACTGAACGATGCGACGGCGTCGACAATGATTGTAACGGTGGCATTGACAACGCTCCCATCGACGAAGGCGCCGCCTGTCCTGATGCCAATGTGACGGTTTGCAAGCGCGGTATCGTCACCTGCACTTCAGGCAAGCTGATTTGTGTTGGCGCCACGCAACCCGGCATCGAGTTCTGCGACGGCACCGACAATGACTGTGACGGCAGCACAGACGAAGGCTTCAACAAGCAAAGTGACATCCGCTACTGCGGCAACTGCCAGCCTTGCGCCATTCCCAACGCAGTTCCCCGTTGCAACCAGGGAACTTGCGAGATCGAGGTTTGCTCGCCCGGCTACACCAACCTTGACCCCAATGTCCCAGGTTGCGAGTACGCCTGTACCTTCACCGGCATCGACGTTTGCAACAGCCGCGACGACGATTGCGACGGAATGACCGATGAAGGCATCGACAAGACCACGGACACCAACAACTGTGGGGCCTGCGGAAACGTATGTCGCTTCCCGAATGCGCAGCCCATCTGTTCCGCGACGGGCTGCATGCAGGGCTCGTGCAACAACAACTTCCACGATCTGAATCCGAACGCCGCCGGATGTGAATACTTCTGTGTCCGCACCGGCGCGGTCGAGATGTGTGACAACGTCGACAACGACTGCAACGGCCAAACCGACGAGGGCTACAACACGACCACCGACGTAAACAACTGCGGCCAGTGTGGCAATCAGTGTCGATTCACCAATGCTGCCGCGACTTGTACGCAAAACGGCTGCGAGATGGGTGGATGTTCTCCGGGATTCGTCAACACGGATAATCAGACCGGCAACGGCTGTGAATACCAGTGCACGCCCTCAAATGGCGGCGTCGAGATTTGCGACGGGTTGGACAACAACTGCGACACCCGCATCGACGAGACCGATCCTCAGTTGAACGCCAATTGCTTCCCGCAGGGCGAGACCGGCTGCGATGCCACAGCGGGAACCTGTGCGGGTATCTGCCAGCTTGGACGTTTTGCGTGTCTCGGTGGGCAACTCGCCTGCCAGAACTACCAACTACAGCAGGCCGAATTCTGCGACAACGTCGACAACGACTGTGATGGCGGAACCGATGAGGACTTCGACAAAGACAATGATCCCCGCTTCTGTGGCGGATGTGGAACCCAGTGCTCATTCACCAATGCCGTTGCGTTGTGTGTCGACCGGGGTTGCGAAATGGGACCCTGCCACACCGGTTTCGTGGATCTCAACGGCGACATGAACGGCTGCGAATACGCCTGCACGCCCACGGGGCCCGAGGTTTGCGATGGAGCGGACAACGACTGTGACGGTCTGACGGATACCGGCGACAACAATGCGGCACCGTTGCTTGCGCCACAAACAAACTTCTGTCGTACGGTTGGCCTGTGTGCAGGTGCTTCCCCGCAGTGTGTGCAACTGGCCGGGATGACTCAACCAGACTGGGTTTGCAACTATCCAGCGACGGTTCAAACCTCCGCACCGAACGTGATCATCCCGCAGGAAACGCTTTGCGACGGACTCGACAATGACTGCGACGCCGCCGTTGACGAACACGTACCAACGGTTGGCACCACTTGCACCGATACCGGTGTTGGCGAATGCCGTCGCATCGGCGCCATTGCTTGCGTACCGGGGAATGCCGCAGCCGCACCAACCTGTCAGTACGCTGCGGCCGCGTTGACGGCTCAACATGAGCTCTGCGACAACAAGGACAACGACTGCGATGGTCGCACGGACGAAATCTGGGATGACCCAACGGGTACGCGGTGTGGTGGCAATGGACCCTGTCTTGGTATTCGTGACTCGGTGGTGACAGTCTCCGCGGCCGGATACAACATCTATCAGTTCGAGGCGAGCCGCCCGGACGCAAGCAACACCTCGCAAGGTGCGCTCGCGACGCGGGCTTGTTCGGTGACGAACAAGAAACCCTGGACCTCGGTGACCTATGTCCAAGCGCAGGCAGCGTGCGCGAGCGCAGGAAAGCGACTCTGTCGTACCAATCGAACAACGTGTGCCAGTATGGTCGCGATCAACCCTGCCAACGACGAGTTCGGCCTCGCGTGCGCTTCGGGACGAACCTGCAACGCTTCGCAACCCACGTTCCCCTACGGATGCAGCTACGCCACTCAGACCTGCAATGGCAACGACAACAGCCAGCAGTCGATTGCGACCGGCTCCAAGGTCAACTGCACGACGAATGACCTCGACACCGCCAATGGAACTCAGGTCGCTTTCGACATGAGCGGAAACGTCTCGGAGTGGACCGATGACTGCGGTGGCATGCTCCCCGACGGCCGAAACATCTACACCCTTCGCGGCGGCGACTACCTGAGTGGCTTCTTCTCGGGTGTCGGGTCCGCCCTTGAATGCGACTTCTACCAGGTGCAAGTTGCCGCGAACTACAGTCACCCGTCGACCGGTTTCCGCTGCTGCACGACGTGCGCAGCGGGGCTCGCAGAGTGTAACGGGATGTGTCTCAATCTGGCGAGCGACAACTTAAACTGCGGAGCTTGCGGCAACGCATGTTCCAACGGTGCGACCTGTCTGAACGGTGTTTGTACGAACTAGGTCGTTTCTTGCGAAACCGGTTCAAGGCGCCGGCCGAAGAACCGGCATGGCATCGTTCACGACCTGTTCACCACACCCCTTCTCGGTTTCGTTCCCTGGCCTAATCGGTAGAAACCCCGCACACTGCGCCGCCCTCGATCGCGTGGCGCGGGTCGCCCTCTCCAGGATACCGGTACTCGTCCTCGGCGAAAGCGGCACTGGCAAGGAACTGTTTGGTCGCGCAGTCGCGGCGCTCGGGCCAACGCCGGATGGACCGTGTCTCACCGTCAACTGCGGTGCGCTTCCCCGCGAATTGATTGAATCAGAACTATTCGGGCACGAGCGAGGCGCATTCACCGGCGCGGGTGACAAGCGGATTGGGTGGTTTGAGGCCGCCTCGGGCGGAACCCTGATCCTCGACGAAATAGGCGAGCTTCCACTTGAGATGCAACCCAAACTATTGCGTGTACTTGAGACCGGACGGTTTACTCGCGTTGGCGGCCGCAGCGAAATCATTACCCAAACTCGCGTCGTTGCGATGACCAATCGCGATCTACGGAGCCTGGCTCAACGCGGCGAGTTCCGTTTGGATCTGTACCACCGTCTTTCGGGCGTGGAAGTCCGTCTGCCGCCGCTGCGAGAGCGCAAGGAAGACATTCCGTTGCTCGTGGATCACTTTGTCCGAGAATGGTGTCTGGAAAATGCAACCCCCGTGTCCGATGGACAGCACGTTCAGGGTGCCGTCGCCGAGTTGTTCCTGTGCCACGATTACCCGGGCAACGTACGCGAGCTGCGCAATCTCGTCCGACGTGCGTTGTGTTTGCATGGCGATCCCTTGCAAGCGTCCGCCGTTGCCGAAGAACTTCAGCAATGCGGAAGCGAAAAAGTGTCTCAGGCTACCGGGAACAGCGCGCCAACCGACGAAACCACCACGCCCTTGCGAACGCCGATCGACGGCGTTCTCCTTCTGCATGGCAGGCGGTGGCCGCAAATCGAAGGCGCCGTCTTTAAATACGCGCTGCAAGAGTCGGGTGGGAACTACCGGGGCGCGGCCCGACTGCTTGGAATCTCGCGATCAACCTTCAACGACCGCGCCCGCAGAATGGGGATGTAGTACGTCAGGTCTTTGGGAGTTCCGGACGAGCCGTCCGCACTGGCCGAGGGCGCTTCGGCAAAGTGGCCGGTGTGCGGACCGGCGCATCCTTGAGCCATTGCGGAGCGCCCAAACGATCGAGCGAACCACGCAAGCGAAACCCATAGAAGCCGTCAGGGCGTTTGCCCTCCGCCTCAGCAACCTGAAGCATCAGCGCAATGGCATCGGCGCGTTTCAACAAACCATCAGACACCTTGAAACGAACATAAAGATCAATTCGCGACATCCCGGCCGGACTTGAAAGGCGAACTTCGCCTTCGACGATGAGCTCGCCATCGGGGCCCGTGGACTTCAGGTTATCGATGCGACCCACGCCATCCTCGAATACGATCTTGCCTTTGAGGTCGCCGATGCGAATGTTCGGTATCACGACGCCCGCCGCCAGAAACGGGTGCCCCTGCACTTTCAACTTGGCCTTGTTGTCGCCCAGTTCACATCCGCTGCAGCCGATTTCGAGTTCGCCGGAGGCCGAGCGAATTTTCAATTCGGGAAGTTCCATATCTCCGAGCAAGGACAGGTTGCCCTTGATGGGAAGTCCAATGGCCGCTGCGACACCGGGAAGCTTCGCCAGCGCAACGTCTTCTATGTCTACCGACCCGTGGCCAATCTCTGCATTGGCTTCCACATCCACGTCCACATCGCCGCCAAACGCTTCGGCCACGACGTGATACGAAATGCCACCCATCAGATTCTTGAGCGGATTGGTGGTGACGCGTGCGCTTTCGACCAGAAACTGTTGTGGCTTACTGCCATCGGTCGGCCGCGTCTTCAGTTTGATGTCACTCATTGAGACTCCGATGCCAAGCGTAGGTCCGATGTTGTCGACCTCAAAATCGTAACCTGCGTTTGATGCCATCGTTTCGATAAGATTCCCGATCTGTCCGTAGGGAAAGATGAAAACCAGCGAGACGAGGTAAACAAAGGTTCCAAACCCAACTGGAAACAGCAACCCCTTGGCAACCTCAAAGGTCGTCGCTGCGAGCACTTTCACGTCAAGCTCGCGTAATTTCTTGATCATGTTCGTTTCCGTCCGCGAACGTTCTTGGCGGGATCGGGAAGTTCCTTTTTCAGGCGTTCAATCGACGTTGCCGTCAATTCGATGTCCAGCTTGTCACGCTCTGCAAATCGGCGTCGCACGCCGAGTCGGGTGACATAGATAAGGTGGCTACCTGTCTCCAGGCGGTAAATAAATTTTCCGAGTTGTTTGAGATCGATCTGGCGAAGCTTGACGTCGACATTGTGCTCCAGATACCGTCGACCAACCGGCGCTGGTGTTCGTTCGTTTGTCTCGGGGATCTGGACGCCCACCTCTTTGGCGGCCGCTTCCATGTCGGTCGCAAGCTGAGGCGTGGTGTTGCCAAGGCGAACTTCCATCGCTCTCATCTTTTGTTTGGCTTCGAGATACTCGATCCGATTGCGTGCGATCGCCTTCAATGCGGCGCGAATATCTTCGTTCTGACTATTGGTCTCGGCGATATCCGACGTAATCAGATATCCGCCCACCACCACCACCAGTAGTCCCAGCGTCATAACCAGCGTGACAAACAGCCGTCGCTCGCGTTCCGTTATACGCCCCCACTCGCGAGAAATGCTCTCGAAGGGTTTGTTCAACAATGTTTTTAGTTTTTTCATGGTGACTTTCGCCTCAAACTTGGAGGGTCACGGACACTTCGACTTGATGGTCAAGGTGAATTGCTTTTCACCACCCGCAACCTCGGTGATCGCACCTTTAGAGATCTCTTCAAAACATTCGATCTCCTTAAACGCGTCGACCACCTTGTCCACCGACGCAACCGAATCAATGATGCCCTTCATGAACGTCTTGCGCGGGCGAATGTCGATCTCGAGAACATCCAACTTGATGTCTTCCTTCGGTGGCATCCGTTCCGACACTTCCCTGAATAAATCGTAAGCGGTGGACGACGGAACCGGCGGCATCTCCTCACGAAATCCGCGATTCATCAACGTCGTCACGTTCTTGGCATTCGAGTCCGGCTTGCCAAACAACTCTGTGGTTGCGGCGACCAGATCCGCCTCCAAACGTTCTCGTTCCTTGTGCGCTTTGCTGTAGGCCATGGTCACGTCGAGGCCAACACTCAACATCACCAAAGCCGCAAGGGTTCCGAGACGCCAAGCTCGCTGCCTCAGCACCGAAAAGCTCGCGCGATAGACAAAGGGACCACGACGGAGATCCAATTGCTTCGTGCCGAGCGCATTCGACCAGGCGATCGCTTCCGCGAGCGCAAACTGCGGACCGTGTTGTTCCAACTCAGCATCCATCGAGCCGCCTCGCAACGATTCAAAGGATCGCAACGGCAACTCCAGCTCGGCACCGATTGTCTCGGCCAGGCCTCGAAGGGCAGCGGAGCCACCCACAACCGACAAACTTGAGGGTTCGACTCGATAGCGACCACGAACGCTCGCGAGAGACTGCCGAACCTCGCGAATTAACGGCGCCAAAGCGGTCATTGCGATCTCCGCAAGACGCAAATCCGTCGGATCCGTATGACGAATTCCAGGGTGAATTACACAACGCGTTTGCTTCGCATTTTCAGCCTGATCGAGCGGAACGGAAAACGCCGCAGCGATGGCTTCGGTTATCGGATGACCGCCCCGCTTGAGTGTACGCGCGAAGATGGGCAAGCCATCACGCAACACAGCGAAGTTCGTGCGCGAGTGTCCCACATCGAGCAGAACGCTAACGTCCGCGGGAGCCACGACCACTTCGACCTGCGTGATCTCCTCACCGGCCTCGGTCAATCCGGCAAGGGTCGGCAGTGGCGCGGCGACTTCACGTCGATAACAAAGCGGCGCTGCATAAAGGGCCCGTGGACTGACGCCCACCTCGGTCAATCGATCGAGCAAAAGACCAACATCGTCCATCCGGGCGGCGGCGGCGAGGACCCGCGCCGAACCGCCATCTTCTGAAAGAATCATGTGGTCAAAGACGGCTTCTTCAAGCGGCATGACCATCTGGCCTTCAAGCTCGTAGGGAACGACCTGGTCGATCTTCTTCGGATCTGTAAACGGAAGTTCAAGTTCGCGAATCGAAAGACGCTCGCCATCGATCGCGGAGACAAACACGGACTCCTTGTTGATGCGGGAAACCGCCTCACGTACTGCCGCAAACTGTCGTTCATGCAATGGCAAATCTGACTGGGCGATCGGGACCTCGAATACCTCGACAACCCGTGAACGCCGAAACCCCGCATCAATGCACACGCACTTGATGCTCGCGGTTCCAATATCGATGCCCGTTACCAGATGTGCCATATCAATTATTCCTCACGCCAGTACTGAAAGACGCCGGCCGCTTGCTCTGCCGCCACGTTTTGGCTGAGCGGATTAAATAGGGGTCGTTGGGTGTCCAGAATTGCGGTGATTTTCTTCTTCACCTTGCCGGCCTCGCCGGTTGCTTCAATCCGATAAACCCGGGGCGCACCTACGTACGCCACCTGTTCGAGATCCTGCCGGGTCAGGTTGATGCCCTGCAACGATTGCATCATCTCATAACGCGGATCCTCGCGAGAGATGGATTGCGCCGGATTGTTGAGAACGGCCACAATCGTGTTGATGTCGTCGAAGCCTGTCACGCTGCCGCGTTCGCAAAGAATGCTTGCAAGCGGATAGATTGTTCGGTCATCAAGAACGCGCGGATCTTTGGGTGGTTGCAAGGGATCCGGCATTGCCGCAGCCCGGATAAGTCCCACCAGCAGTGGCGTGCATGGACCCTTGATCATTTGAAGATTCACGCGACACTGTCTCTTCGAATCCGTGTTGGCATAGACCGTCAGATACGGGAGGAACGCTTCCAATAGATCGGTTGAAACGCCGTACACCATGGCGACTTCCTCCACCGTGTCATAACTGCCGTTGTGCGCGTAGTACCGATCCTTGCGCGCATCGTAGCGATAGTCTTCAGAGCCAGAGCCCGATCCCGAAGGATCAAATTTCTGTTCATCGTCATCCGCCCAGTCGATGACGGCCCTTGCGATCTCGCTCCGATCGACAAATTGGCCCGACGAATTTTGCTGCTCGAACAACGTGTTGTAACGAGGCGAATACAACAGAGACGTGATCTCGCGGAAGAGGGTCCGGTGCCCAATATTTCCCGGAACCGAAACACCGCTGCCGCAGTTGATGTCGATCTTTCCGTCTTCGGCGGTGATCTCGGCGTCCATCGAACCATTTGCCACACCCAAACCCTTGGCCTCGGTCGTGTCAATGCCGAGAAGACTTCCGAACATCGCGGACGATTCTTTCGAGCCGCCGAAAAACGACATAATCGGTCCGGCATAGTCGGTTACGCGCAGGCTAATCCCCATGCCGGCGCCGAGTGATCCAGACAAGAGCGATTTGGCCTGGGCCATAACCGGCTCGACGAAACGCGACTGGATCTTGATGAGCAGGCGCGAAAGGTTGACGGCCGAGCGAGCCATGTAGTGCGCACGAAGTTCATCGCGCGCGTTGGCAGTCTGTGCCATCTGAATCGACGTGTCGTAGGTAAAGTTCGCAACCAGGGTGATCATCAACGTCAAGGTCGTAATGGTCATCAGCAATGCGACGCCGCTTTGCCGATCGCGTTGTTTGCGCTTGGCAAAGCGGTCGCGCAGGACGGCCAGGAATCTTGGCGAACGGGAGTTCATCAAGTCCCCACCTTTGGCATGTACTGCACCTTCTCGGTCATCTGAATCCGGGCCGCACTAACAAAAGCCACTTCCTGATCGCGCTCGTCGATAACGGTGAGCGTGATTCGCACGTGGGTCGGCAAATAGTCGAGTCCATCTGCACCCGTGGTAGACCACTGATCTCGCCACTCCTTCACGCGGGCATCAAAGAAGCTGTACTTCAACCGGGAAATATTCGGACACAAAACGTAAGTGTCACCAACGAGCAACGTTGGATCCGTTCGTTGCAGTCGACGGGTCTCCTTGCGCATGAGGTTGACCACGCCCGGAAGTTCGGGATCCGGGGAGCTGTAATACCAAACGAGTCCGCTATCACCTTCGGCACCATCTGCGCGCATCCGTTGTTTGCCGAACCATGAAAATTTCAGTTCATCGATGTCGCTTGAGGATGCGATGAACATGGTCCGGCGGTCTTGGACTAGCGTATTCTCGTGTCCCGAGAGATAGGCCATCTCCAGTTCACGGGTCATACGCATCAGCGCGACCCGCGCCGTATGAAGTCGCTCCTGGGCCGCCTCGATCTTTTTCTTCGCCTCATTTGTTCGAGCGAATGCACCCCAAAGCGTCGCGGAGATGAACACCAGGATGGTGATCGCCAACAACACCTCGATGAAGGCGAATCCGGCGTTGCGTTCGGGACGGAGACGGCGTGTCATTTCGGCGCCTGCAACACGGCATCGAGACGAGCCGGATCGGTGAAATAGGTTGCCACCTCAAGCGTCTGTTCGCCGCGGCCCATTTCGCGCCACATCACCTTGACCGTCGCGCGACGGATGGACTCTTGCAGCCCTATTCGAATCGGTTCGAGCAACAGGTTCATCATGCCGCCCATCATGCCCGCCATGAATTGTAGGGGATTCTGACTCCCCGTTGTTTGCGCATCATTCGCTGCGCCGGGACCTGCGCCCTGCAGACCTTCGCCAAGATTGGTCGGCAGCTCAATGCGTTCAATGTCGGATGTCCAGGATATCTGTGGATAGCCGTCATCAGAAAAATCACCGGTCTCCGTTTCGTTGATGTCCGAAAACCCAAGTGAGACGATGCGATCTTCAATCTCGATGATTTTCGCACGGGCCAGAAAGGTCGAGATCGTTATCAGTTTCGAACGGTTCGTCATCTGAATGTTCTTCGAGACAATTCGAATGAGCACAATCAGCGACATGGCCAATATGGCGAGTGACACCATGACCTCTAGCAACGTGAAACCCTGGTCGCGCTTCATTCGACGACCTCATTGCCGTCGTCGTCGACGGGGGCTTCAACAGGTGGATCCACATAGCCACCCACAACTTTCACACGACCGGTCAGCGGATGAAGGATGAGCGAAAAGAACGTTTCGCCTTTTTCGTCTGCGACGTGCACCGTCGCCGCCTCACCAAAACCCAGAGGAAAAAAGTAGATGTATCCTTTTCCCTGTCCGATGGGTTCCGAGAGTCGAGGTGTAAACAAACTGTAGAGCTTGGCGTTCTTCACCTTCACAGGCTTGACCGTACGCTCCTTCATCGGTTGAAAGCGGGCCGGCTTTTTCTCGTACGGCTTGGGCAAATACCGCTCGATGGAGTACGCACCCGCTTCGCTACCCATTCCGAATCCAAACCCGAGCGCGCCCTTCTCACCTTGCTCATCGGGCTCTTCCGCCGGAAGGCCAGCTGCTTCGCGTTTTTTACTCTCTTCCTGGAGTTTCTGCAGACGTTCAAATTCCTCGCTCCGGGATTGTTCGGTTTCGCGATCGCGAGGAATGTAGAAGCGATCGTCAGAGACCTCAGCCCAGTACCGGTTTTCGTCGAAGTCGAGCACCAGGCGATGCACCTTGCCGGTCGTCGACGCCCGGTCAAAGAGATAGCGCATCGAGCCCGCCACCCGGCTCACGGTCGAACGCAACTCACTCTTCGAGATCGACTGAATGCCACGAATCGCCGATGCACCCAGCAGCCCAAGCAAAGCGACCGCAAGGATGACTTCAATCAGCGTGAAGCCATCGTCTCTCGGTCTATGTGCCCGCGTGTTTGCCATGGATCATCGTTGCGATGGAGCGGACCTGGCTATAGCTCCCAGGAATTAATGTCGTCTTCGCTACCTTCGGCCTTGTCCGGTCCGGAAGACGTAACGTCCACGCCATCTGGATCTTGCTCGCCTGGGCACTTCAAACTGAACGGTTTGCCCCACGGATCCTTGTGGTCTTTCTTCAAAAACTTCTGCGAAACCAGTTCTTCAATCCCTTGCGGACAGTTGTTGTTGTTGTCCATCATGTACTGCTGGACCGCGCCAATGACCTCGCTGACCTGAGTCTTTGCGACCCTGGTCTGACCCTTTTTGTAGTTGTTAAAGACCGTGACGCCAATTGTGGCCGCCACAAGCGAGATCAGCGCGAGCACGATCATGATTTCGATCAGCGTCATACCGGCGTCGCCGCGGAGACGGGGTTGCGTGTTTGTTTCCTGAGTTTCCATATTCATTCGCTCCTTGTTCGCTATTGCACAAACTGTTGCATCTGCATGATGGGTTCGATGATGGCGTACACCACGAACCCGACAATCACGGCCATTCCGACAATCATGATGGGCGTCAACATCGTCGTCAGACGGTTGACCTTGGCGTTCACATCGCGTTCGTACGCCTCTGCGACGTGTTCAAGCATCGTTTCTAGTTCGCCGGAACGTTCACCAACCGAAACCATGTGACACATCATGGATGGAAACTCTCCCGAGCGTTTGAGTGGAGCGGCAACCGATTCACCTTCGCGAATGGCGTCGCGTGCGTTCTCGATGACTTTCTCCAACACCGTGTTGTTAAGCACGCGTTTGACGATATCCAGCGCGGTCAAGACCGGCACACCGGACGCGAGCATGGTCGACAGGGTCCGTGCAAACCGCGCAACCGCAAGGTACCGCATGAGAGGTCCAATCAACCAGACTCGCAGACGAATCCGATCCAGTTTTGCCCTGCCTTTCACGCTATTCGCCCATTTGCGCACGACCCAGAAGGTACCGCCGGCAAGTGGCAGCAACACAAACCAGTATCCGCCAAGCAAATGTGCAACGCCAATCAAGAATCGCGTCTTTAGCGGTAACTCCTGTTCGGAATCCTCAAACACCTGCGTGATCTGTGGAACCACAAAGATCATGAGCACGCCCATCACAAGTGATCCCACAACCGCCATGATCATGGGATAGGCAAGTGCGCCGCTGACCTTCGTCTTCAGTGCATTTTGCGAATCCAAAAAATCCGCAAGACGAGCCAAAACCGAATCCAGATTTCCGGCTGTTTCACCCGACCGCACCATGTTGATGTACAGATCCGGGAAAACGCCCTTGTGCTGATCCATCGCCAGCGCGAGCGCGTCGCCCTCGTTGATACGTTGCCGAATCGCCGACAAAACCAATTGTAGTTTTCGGTTATCTGACTGTTCCGAAAGCGCACCCATCGCCTCGGTCAACGGAATACCCGCAGTCAACAGGGTCGCGAGTTGGCGCGTAAAGATCGCAATATCCTGCGGACCGATGCTCTCGAAGAGGCCGCGAAAATCCACATCGCGTTTCAGCGCTGTCTTGGTTTTTCCGGACGTGGCGGCCATACGGGTGCCGCCCTTCACTTCCCGAACCTCGGTCAAAAACACGGAGTCACGACGCAGGTTCTGCCGCAGACCCTTCGGGCCGTCGGCCTCGCGCGAGCCAGATACCGTCTTGCCCGCGCTATCTATTCCTTTGTATGAGTAAAGTGGCATGGTCAGGCTTCCACTGCGCTCAGGCAGAATCCTCGGTAGTGTTCATCAGGACCTCGGTGACGGTGGTCATTCCGGCGAGCACTTTTTGTGCACCATCGTCCCTCAGCGTTCGCATTCCCTTGTCGGTCGCGTGGCGTTTGATCGTTCCTGCATCCGCGTTCTTGATTGCGAGTTTTCGGACACCCTCGTCAATCATCAGCAATTCGTAGATGGCGGTTCGACCGCGATATCCGATACCGAGGCAAGCCGCGCAGCCACCCTCTCGCGCACGGTACAGCTTGCCCGGAGGTGGCGGTTTCGGCTGGTTCTTGAAGTGGATAAACTTTGCTTCACCGGAGGCAAACTTCTCGGCCGAGATCCCCATGCTCCGGAGATCTTCTGCATCGGGCGAATAGGCTTCGCGACAATCCGGACACAATCGCCGCACAAGCCGTTGAGCCAGCAACGCGACCAACGACGATGCGACCAGGAATGGCTGCACGCCAAGATCCACAAGCCGCGTGATGCCACCCGCGGCGTCGTTCGTGTGAATCGTCGACAGCACAAGGTGACCGGTCAACGACGCCTGTATCGCAATTTCAGCGGTGGGCAAGTCGCGGATTTCGCCGACCATGATCACATCAGGGTCATGGCGCAAAAAGGAACGCAATCCTGCCGCGAACGAAAGTTCGATCTTTTCGTTTACGGCGACCTGCGAAATGCCGTCGAGCTGATACTCAACCGGATCCTCGATTGTGAGGATATTGAGATCTGGTGAATTGATCTTCGCGAGGCAGGCATAGAGGGTTGTGGTTTTTCCCGAGCCGGTCGGCCCGGTCACCAGGACGATGCCGTGCGGTCGTTCAATGAGTTCGTTCATCGTGCGCAGGTGATCGTCACCGAAACCGATATCTGCAAGATCGTGCAGAATGTTGTCGCGATCGAGCAAGCGGATCGTGATGCGTTCGCCGCCCTTGACGGTTGGCGCGGTCGCGACACGCATGTCGATGTCCTTTCCAGCAATCTTGCGCCGAATTCGGCCGTCCTGAGGAAGCCGCTTTTCCGCGATGTTCAATCCCGCCATGATCTTCACGCGCGAGATGATCGACGGGATGAATTGCTTGGCCGCGTGCCGCACATCATGCAAAACACCGTCCACCCGGTAGCGTACGACAACTTCTTTTTCGCCCGGTTCGATGTGAATGTCGCTCGCACGTTCCTTGACGGCGTTGAACAACAACGAGTTGACCCAGCGAATGATGGGCGCCTCGTCGCTGACATCGAGAATGTCGACAAGCTCTTCAGCGTTGCCGGCCATCTCCTCGTCTCCATCACCAAGATCGCTGCCTTCCTGGCGTTGACCATAGACGTGGTTGATCGCCTCAAGGATGCGTTGCGGTGGCACCACCACGGGCATCACGTCGACGTTCATCAACCCACGGATATCGTCGAGCGCCCACAAGTCGAGCGGATCGGCCATCGCAACCACAACAGTGGTCCCCTCACGGCGAATCGGCAACAAACGGTGTTGTTTCAAAAACGAAATTGGCAACGCCGTCGCCAGTTCGGTCTGCAGTTCGCCGATCTCAAGTTTATCGCGATAGGGCACGCCGACCTGGACCGCCACGCCGCGCAGCACCGCGTGTTCTTCCGTCGCACGTTGTCGAACCAACAACTCCCCGATCCGCCCACCTTCGTCGATCTGCGTCTGCAACGCCTGAGCAAGCTGGTCGCCATTGACGGCACCCGCTTCGATCAAGATCTCGCCTAATAAACGTTGTCGCATGTTGCTCTCGAATCAGGGCGTGGCCATCAATGCGTCGGCGTCCAGCGGCTCGTCCGGAAGACTCGATTCCAAGACGGCGGCAACCCGTCGCTGGGGAACCCATCCGGTATCGCGCTCGCCGGAGGTAGCAGCCTTCGGTTCCGCAGCGGGCGGCTTGCCTGACGCAGGCAGTTCGATTGGCATCGACTGGTGCAATTCGGTATCACGCATCTGCATGATCGAACGTTCCTCAACCTCCATCTCCGAAACCGTTCGATTGATCTGCTCCAACATGCCGCGCTTCTTGCTGTAGTCGATTTCGGCGCCGAACTTGAAGTCATCCTGGAATGCAGTGAATCGCTCAATGAACTCGCGACGCTCGCGCATTTTCTTCTCAACGACGCGGCGATGATCCGAAGGCTCGGCGATAACGTGTGGCGTGAGCGCGATGATGATGTTGGTTTTCTGGTGGGTGATTTCCGTGTGACGGAAGAAGAATCCGAGGATCGGAATGTCACCCAGCACGGGAACCTTTTGAACGGATTCCGAAGTTCGATCCGACATCAATCCGCCGATCAGAACGGTTTGCTGATCCCGCGTCACGACGGTCGTCTTTGCAGCTCGCTTCGACGTTGCCGGACCCAACCCGTTGAAATTCGCCGACACGATATCCGAGATCTCTTGATCGACTTCCAAGCGAATAAGATTGTGCTCGTTGACGCTTGGTACAAGCTTCATCTTCAACGCCACGTCCTGACGCTGAACCGATACGGAAGGAAGAAATCCTCCCAGGCCAGCGCCGGCGCCGAGCCCCCCGGCACCACCCTGAAACGCGCCCGGAAAAGGAAGGTTTTGCCCGACCGAAATCTCGCCCTCTTCGTTGTTGGTGATGATGAGATAAGGATTCGACAACACGTTCACGTCGTTGTTGTTCTGCAGAGCCTGCAACAACACACCGATGGAGGGAATCTCGACTGCTGTACCGAATACGCGCGTGCTCGTCGACGGCAACACGGGACCGAACAAAGCGCCGGCCAGACCATTCAAGGCATCTCCCGCAACCAGCGATGCAGGCGAAAGTGTTTCCTTGGCGCGAAAGCCACCAAGCAAAAGACTGTCGCCGGCGCCCTTGAGACCAACCGGGGCGCCACCATGAAACGCAACACCCAATTCTCGAGACTTGTCGAGCAATACCTCCATGATCACGGCATCGATGTAGACCTGCTTGCGAGGCTGATCGAGACGATCGATCACCTTGCGCATTGCCTGGAAGTCCTTCATGGAAGAAACGATGACAAGCGAGTTTGTGGGCCGGTCATAGTTGATGCGAACGTCGCCCTCGAACAACTGATTCTCGGAAGTTTCCTGTCCGGGGGCCGCCGAGGGACGGGGTGCAACCGGCGCGGCCGCAGCACCGCCTCGGCTGGGGCGACCCATCGCGGAAATCGCAACGGGAACGCCTGTCACCGCACCCAGAGTCACGGCAAGTTCGTCACAATTCGCATGCTCGCAATAGTAGATGTGAACGCGATCCAGTCCGTCGTCACCGAGTGGCACGTCCAGCTTCGTGACCATCATCCGAAGCCATTCATAGGCACGCGGTTTCGCAACCACGATGAGATGGTTGGTGCGCTCGACCGGGATCAGCTTCGTGATCTTCATGTCGCGCTCAAGACTCGGCTGCGACTGAGCCCCGGCACCCTCGGCTGTGGCGGGCTTCGCAGCGGCGGGCGGCCTGGGTGCGGCCTGTGCGCCGGTCTTCGAGCGACGGTAGCCCTGTCCAACGTAGTTCACCTCGAAGATTTCGGCCAACCGATTGGCCATCTCGATGACCGAGGTGTTGTTGACCCTCAGCATCCACATGCGCTCGTCGGTCCCCGTGGGTTTGTCGAGCTCGTTCAGGATCTGAATCATCTTGCGAATCATCGCGGCCTGATCGGTCACGATCAACGTTGAGCCCTGATATGCGATGATGTCGCCCTGTTCGCCCTTGAGTCGCTGCAACACGTTCTGTGTCACATCCGCCGCGTCCAGATAGTTCAGATGGATCAAACGCGTCACATAGCGCTTGTCGCTTGGGATTTCGTCGTCCATCCCAAGAATCGGGATGCCGGTGAAGCGAACACGGTTGGTCTCGACGATACGCAGGAACTTGTCCGTGGGTTCCACCGTTAGGCCCACCGCTTCGATCGTGGCCAGAAACAGACGATAAGCCTCGCCGGCAGTGATGAGTTGAGGCGAGATGATTGTCACCTTCTTGCCGGCAAGCACGGTCGTGCTTGGTATCAAGAACTGCGTACACGTGATGCTGGATATCCAGCTAATCAACTCGCTAACCTCGGTTTCGGGTTTGAGGTTCAACTTCACGATGCGCTTGCCCGCAGGCAATTTGCGACACGAGTTGAATTCCTTCTCACCAGGAACATCGACAAGCCCCGAGGGCGCTGACCTGGGCGTGGCCGTTGTCGTGGACGGTTGCGCAGGCGGTGGCGGGATCGGCGGTTGCGGGGGTGGCGGCGATTGCGGCTGGATCGGGGGTTGCTGCTGGATCGGGGGCGCTTCGGCAGGTGCGGGCACCGCGACAGCGGGATCTTGCGGGGCGTTGGGCTCCTCGGTCAATCGCGTGGCGCCTCGGGCCTTGCGGGCCGCATCGAGCAACGCGCCGCCCTTGCGCATCTTTCGTACCACAGGTTCAGCATCGGGAGTTTGGGCGCGCAGCGGACGGATTTTCTTGCCGCCGCGGGCGGCGCTCGATCCTTTTGGCTGCGCCGCATCGGCTCCGCCTGAGGGAGCGACCATCAGCGCGGCGAGCATACCGGCTAGCAATAGTTTGGTTGGGCTCATCATCGGATGTTGTATTCCTTGGTGATTTTCTGACCGTTGCGCTCAAGACTCACGGACAGGTGCCGCGCCGACTTGAGTTTTGAATAGACTTCGAGTGCTTTTTCCGGGCTCGACATTTCGAGACCGTTGATCGCGTAGATCACGTCGCTGTTCTGCATACCAATTTTCGCGAACGGTCCTTCGGGCCGAACGCTGTACAGACGAAAACCAGCGGGCTTTCCGTCGCGAATTTCGGGAACGATGCGGGCCGATCGAGACAGCAAGGCCATATTCCCCAGCAACTGTTCGAGGGTTCCCTTTTGTAGCTCGTAATTGTGATCGCCAGTCTGTTTCAGCCCGCGATCCAGTTCGGCGGCCAACTCGTCCGAGGGCGCTTTCTTTTCGCCCTCGGCCGCGGCTGCCTTCACATCCGGCGGTGGTTCCGGCGCGGCGAACAGGTCCAGATACTCGGCCTTGCCCTGGTTGTCGAAGTGAACGCGGGTTTCTTCGATACCAATGACCTTTGCATCGCGAACGGCGTCACCAACCGCAAACGCGCCCGAGCCCAGAGTCTCGGTGTCACGAATAACCGCCATGGAATAACGAATGCCGGCAGGCGGTGGCGCGTACATCACTGCCATGAGTGAAATTGGCATTGACGTTCGAACGGACTCCAAGTTGGCCGAGGTCGGATCAAGCGGATCGCTGGCAGAGACCGCTTCGGGCGTGTCCTCGATCGGAGGACACGAAGAACAGAACATGTTGCGCTTCAAAACAGGCTCAAAGCCCTTGTCTTTCGCAGCCAGATTGCGAACGGCCGACAGAGGCGGCGCATGGGCCGGTGTGGCGCGCACAAGTTCAGACTCGGCAAGTCCGGATGTTGCGCGGGCAAGAAATAGCCCACACACACCCGCTGCAAAGAGGTCGACGGCCCAAAAGTGCTTGCGAAGAAAGGACTCCACTGTGACCATCGTAAAAGCAAAGCCGGGGCCAAGCTCTACGCGGCAGTGGTCCCAATGAATTCAACTACTTGAGAGCAAGTTGACCCGGAAATTCTGCCAATTTGGCACCATCGCGCGAAGAGGCCGACGATGTGTCACGGCGAGCGAGCCGTTGTCCGTCAGGCAAGCGTCGGCCCTAGCGCTGCTCTTCAAGGCGACGGTAGATGGTCCGCGTGGCGATTCCGAGAAGCTGCGCGGTTAGACGTTTGTCGTGTCCGCAGTGCGCGAGGGTCGCCTCGATCACGCGGCGCTCGATCTCGTCGAGCGGGGTTCCAACCGCAAAGCTCAAAATCTTGCCGTCCCCCATCGCGCCGGTGCCTTCGCGCACCTCCGAGGGCAGATCCTCGGGCGTTATCACGGAACCCGTGGCCAGAACCACCGCCCGTTCGATGGTGTTTTCCAGCTGGCGGACGTTGCCAGGCCAGTCGTGCCGACACAACGTTTCCAGAGCGGCAGGTGAAAAACCACCGACTGTGCGATTGTTTCGGCGGCTGAACACACGCAAAAAATGCTCGGCCAAAAGTGGAATGTCATCGCGTCGATCGCGCAGCGGCGGGAGGCGAATCGAAATGACGTTCAATCTGTAATACAAATCCTCTCGAAAGCGACCTTCCTTGACGGCAAGGACCAGATCTTGATTGGTTGCAGCCACCAGCCGCAAGTCCACTTTGATGCGCTTGCCACCGAGGCGTTCAATCTCACCCTCCTGTAATACGCGCAGCAACTTGACCTGGACATGGGTGGGAATTTCCCCTATTTCGTCGAGAAAAAGCGTGCCTCCATCGGCCTGTGCAAATCGACCTTCCTGGCGTTGGTTGGCACCCGTAAAGGCCCCCTTTTCGTAGCCAAAAAGCTCTGCTTCCAGAATGCTCTCGGGCAGAGCCGCGCAGTTGACCGGCACAAAAGGAGCTGCCGATCGCGCTGAACCGCCGTGAATCGCCCGTGCGATGAGCTCCTTGCCGGTACCCGATTCACCCAACAGCAGCACGGTCGCCATGGAGGGCGCAACCTGCGCGACGACCTCCATGGTGCGCCGCCAAGTCAAGGCTTGCCCGATCATCTGATGTTCGCGGCGCGCTTCGAGTTGCGCCCGCAGCGATCGGTTTTCTCGCAACAACGCACTCTTTTCGAGCGCCTTCAACACCGACCGCGTGATGTCGGCACGTTTGATCGGTTTGGTGACAAAGTCGTAGGCCCCCTGTTTCATCGCTTCCACCGCGTTTTCAACCGTGCCATAGGCGGTCATCAAGACCGTCTCGGTTTCGGGTGATACGTTTCGAGCCGCACGCAACAAATCGATCCCGGAGATCCCGGGCATCATGAGATCCGTCAGCATCACGTCCACCGATTCGCGCCGCAGCACATCGAGGGCCTCGGTCCCATTGGCCGCCGTCACAACCCGCAAGGCCTCGCGTTCGAAAACCTTCCGCAGGGAATCGACAATCCCCTCCTCGTCATCGACCACCAACACGCAAGGTAGGGATTTGGGGCCCAGATCCTGCGCACTCAATCCTGTCCCGCTTTTTGTCTCCGTCGAATTGACCACAACGCCATCCTATTCAATTTGAATGCCAACGACCTTCGGCGACGCCAAGTACGGAAAGGTCCGGCGATTACCCATCCATCATCGCACGCGAATCGACCGTCGGCTGGGTGAAATGCCAATTTGACAAATATCGCTGGTCAAAAGGTCAAGTCAGATGTCAATTTGACAAAATCGCGAATTCACCATGGATACCAAGTAATTCAAGGTGTTTAGCGCATCGTATCCGAAAACTTGACACCCAACAGATGTTCCGTAGTATACGTTTGTTCAGGTTGTATTACCGCGCAAAAACCGAAGGGGAAGAAACCATGGGTGAACTCAGACTGGTCCGAGAAGACGATACACGGGATGCCCTCACCGACCGGCAGCGCGAGATCCTTGATTTCATCAGCAAGTCCATTCGCCGACGCGGCTACCCGCCGACCCTGCGTGAGATCGGCGCGAACTTCAAGATTCGCTCGACCAACGGCGTGAACGATCACCTTCGTGCACTTGAGAAGAAGGGCTACCTGAAACGGGAAGATCTCAAGTCGCGGGCGCTTCGTCCGGTTGACAACGCAGCCGACGGGGAAATGGTCGAGATCCCACTTGTCGGACGGGTCGCAGCCGGACAACCGCTGCTCGCAGTCGAAAACATCGAAGACACGGTCAAGGTCGATCGTTTTTTCATCGGACAGTCCCGGGAGGTATTCGCGCTGCGCGTGACCGGCGAGTCGATGATCGAGGACGGCATCTTTGACGGAGACTATGTCTTTGTCCGGAAACAGCTACAGGCGGAAAAAGGCGAGATCGTGGTGGCGATGATAGAGGGCGAGGCCACCGTCAAACGTTACTTCCCGGAAGGCGACCAGATTCGTTTTCAACCGGCAAACGCCGCCATGAAGCCCATCTATGTTCGCAAGCAAGACTTCCGCAGCGTGAACATCATCGGCGTGGTGGTCGGCGTCTACCGCAAGATGAACTGACGGACGGGATTCGTCACACGGTTTTGACGACCTTTGCGGAAAGTCCAACCGGGCGATCCGCGTCGATCCCCTTGCTTTCGGCCATGGCAAGGGCAAGGAGCTGAGCTGGCAAGACGGCTGTGAGCGGCGTCAGCCATGCCGGAACACCCGGGCAGAGCGGCAGCCAGCCACAGCCCGACACGGCTTCTTCACCGATCACCAACACATCGGCTCCAGAAGCACTCAAAGTCTGGGTCAAATCGAGAATGTCGGCGTGCGTCGCATCGCCAGGGGAGATGACAAGGGTCGGTAAACCCGGCTCAAGCAGTACAACGGAACCGTGGCGAAAATCGGCCGCGGAGAATGCCTGGGTTTGCAAACGCAGCACTTCACGTAGCTTCAGCGCGACTTCGTGAGCCGTCCCCAGGTTGATGCCCCGGGCGAAGATGAGGCAGCGCTGCACCGCCTTCCATCGTGTCGCCTGTGCGACGGCGGAGGTCCGACTGAGATTCAGTGTGGTTTGCATCGCTGCGGGCAAAGCCTGCAACTCTCGCCATCTTTCGGCGCTGCCGTTTTTCACTGCACCAAGCAGTGCCATTGCTGCCAGTTGACAGGTATAGGTCTTGGTGGCCGCGATGCTGCGTTCGGCCCCGGCGCCCAGTGGAAGCACGTGGTCAGCCATCAAGGCGAGCGGCGAGGACTCATCGTTGGTAATTGCCAGGGTCGGGCGCCCCTGGGTACGGGCTTCTTGTAGTACGGATACGACGTCGGGTGACTGGCCCGACTGCGAAATTCCGACGACGAGTGCATGGTCGAATCGGGGCGGGGTCTTGTAATGGGTGTGCAGCGACGGCGTCGCCGGTGCCACCGGCGTCCCCCAGAGCATCGGCAACAAATATCGGGCGTATTCGCCGACGTGATCCGAGCTGCCACGCGCCGCCACCACAACATAGGAAAAGTCCCCCAGCCGCTCGACGACGCGCTCGACGATCGCCCGGTTGGCACGGATGAAGCGCTCCACCACCTCGGGCTGGGACGCGATTTCCTGAGCAAGAACGTGGCCCGTCGGCACAGGTGTTGTTTCCGTTGGGGGTCGGGTCTCACTGGACATCACTGGTTATTACCAGTTAACGGTTCTCTCGGCAAGCGAAAACAAAGCTGCTAGCGCAACGTACGGCCGTTTTCGTCCTGGACGAGACTCAACGGGTGGCGGGACGGGTGAATAGACGAAAGACTCCGTTCGACGGGCCGATCGTCCCGCACGAACGAAAGCTGATCCGCTACGAGAACGACCGGCTCATCGAGCTGCAGTCGTTTCTTCTCGTCGGCTGTGGCGATCCGCGCGGTCACGGTCGTCTCCGCCCGGCAAAAATGCAAACCGTAGCGGCTCTGCAAAATCTCGTACAGCGAGACGGTCTCCAGATTGACACCCAAGATCCCTTTGCAATTCGCGTGCGCGAGCCAGATCTCTTGCTGCATGACGGGCACATCGTTGGCCAGGCGAACGCGGTTGATGACAGCGACCTCGGCTCCAGGCGCAATCCGCAAATGGCTCGCCATGGCCGTGTTGGCGGGAACGAGCCCGGACTTCAAAACCTTGCTAGTGGGGATCCCTCCCCGGTCTCGAATCGCGGCCGTAAAGCTAAGCAGCGCGTTGAGCTCGAACAACGTCCGCTTTGGCGACACAAAAAAACCTTTACCAGGAACCGAGTACAAAACCCCCTGCTGTACGAGCGCAGACAGCGCCTGTCGGATCGTGATTCGGCTGACTCCCAATTCCTCGGCCCATTCACGTTCAGAAGGCAATTTGCTGTCGGCGACACGCTTTCCGGATTCAACGTCGCGCCCGATCCGTTCCATGAGCTGGCGGTAAAGCGGCGTGGCCGAATCGGGTGTGAGCATTCGGGCATTATACTCACAATCCTGGCAACGTTGGCCGGAGGCCGTCGGGTCGGGTAGCCTGAAAAACGGTGCGCGAACCTCTCGACTCACGGGCAGACAACCTGCGGGGCAAGCCTCTCTTGGGGTTGTTGCTCTCAGTGGTGCTGCACACTTCGTTCATCGTACCGCTGTGCATCTTCGCGTTCATCCTCGGCAGAGCGGCTGAAACCGAGCGATTGGTGGAGAAGGCGCTCGATGACGATGCGGTGGATATGGACTGGGAAACCGTTACACAGGACGAACTTCCCACCGACCTTCCCCCGATCGAAGACAAGCCGCCACCGCGGATCGCAAAAGCCAAGCCAACCCTTGAAGAAAAACCGCTGGCAGCGCCGGAGGCGGAAGTAGCAGAGGAAAAGCCGCCTGAGGAAAAACCTCCAGAGGAAAAGCCTCCCGCACCGCCACCTCCGCCGGAACAACAGCGCCTTCACGAAAAACTCGTCGACCTCGATCAAAACGAAAAAGTCGAACCTTCACCCGACGCGAAGTATTTGGCGCAAGCCAACAATCGCACCGACAAAGAAACCCGGGCGACGGACACCAATCTGGAAAAAGAGTTAAAAGGAACAGAGCCTTCCTCGCAGCCGTCCGACAATCAGGACGACAGGCCCGGCGATGCAGACGACAAGATCGCGCGAATCGCCGACGTGGCATCCCGATTGGGCCGCGAAGCCCCGAATACGACCCCCGTGGCGAAGCCGAGCACCGCGCCTTCGGCGAGTCCGGCCGATCGAAAGCGCGCCATTCTTTCAATGCGGCAAGTAGAGTCGCGCCCGCACACAGTGACCCCCGAAACCGCCAACCCGTCGCTGGCGCGCGATCCCGATGGCCTGCGAACGCTTCCGGACGAACCTGAGCCGACCAACCACGCAACCGACAACGCAAGTCACCCCGACGATCAAGGCGCCAAAACGCGCCTGCGATTGACGGGACAAGAGATGCAGTACCTCTTCGGCAAGGAGATGGAAGCCGACGTGCGTTTGGCGCAGACCGAACGTTCGCGGCGGCGCGGCAAGTTCAGCCGACATCTTGAGAATGCGCGCTCGGCACTCGAGAACTTTATTCCCGAGGTGCAACCGGGCAATCAAACGCGCTTGAATACGCGTGCGGCCCCCTTTGCGGCCTACCTCGCGAATATGCACCGCAACATCCACGAATTGTGGGGGTTCGGGTTCTTGCCTGATCTCGATGGCCGTACGCCTTCGCATCCGATGAACAATCGCGATCTGTGGACACGCCTTGAGATCGTCCTGGGTGGTGACGGAACAGTCGACAACATCAAGGTCATACGCTCGTCGGGATTGGTCACCTTTGACGTGGCCGCAGTCGACGTGATCTACAGCGCTGGCCCCTACCCTGAACCGCCCTCGGTCATCCGCTCAAAGAACGGAAAGATCTACCTGCACTGGTCCTTCCATCGCGACGAGCGGCAATGTGCTACGTTTGGCGCCGACTACTTCATTCTGGACAATCCCGCATCGGATGGCGACACCCACGACGCCACGAGCGTACCAAGGCTTCGCCCCGAGAAATCGACCCCTTCGCGGAAACTGTCCCGACTCTCAAACGCTTCCGGCGGTGAACAGGCGCAACACGAACATCGCGTTGCCGAACCGGACATGGATGCGCAACGCCTCGCCGAATTGCATCGCCCTCGCGACAACGATCCGGTGGCACGGCGAACCGCCGAGGGCTTTTTTGCGGGCTACGTTACAGGCGACGCGCAGAAGATGATGCAGTTTGTCGGGTTTCCGTTCTCGGGACCCGGCGGCGTTGCAGCATCTGGCCCCCGGCAGCTTGAATCGCAACTCAAGGGATTGTTCGCCGAGAGCTCTGCGCGCCGGGGCATCCAGTCACTGCAAATCCACAGCGCCGCAGGCCTTCGCTCGGCGCTGCACTGGGTACCCGAGCCCTTCGGAGATGATCACCGATTGCTCTTTGGGGTGGCGATCGCCGGAGGTGATACGTTTGTCGTGGTCTTGTCTCCGTACCTTGGAGGATGGAAGATCACCGCGCTGTTTCGTCACTGAGCACCCCGACGGGGGAGGAGTCGACGTCCGACAGGCTCACCGTTTGCGGGCGAGCGTGCCTTTTTTCGCAGCCTGTCGAAACTCGTCGGCCGTGTACACAGCTTTTTCCGTCACGACGTAATCGAATTCAGCGATCGGGCCAAGGGGATGGACACCGGAATGCCCAAGCTTGGAGGTGTCGATCGCCAAAATCTTCTTGCGGGCGTGTTCCAGGAACGCACGCTTGATCTGACTCTCTTCGGCGCTCGCGACGAAAGCCGTGCCCTCATTCTCCATCACACCAATGCAAGACATGACCGTATAATCAAAGCGCAATTCACCGAGACTCGCGATGGCCAGCGGCCCGACGAGCGATCCCGTTCGCACATGCGGCTCGCCGCCGGTCAGTGCAACCCGCAAATGCGTGTTTTTGCGAATCAATTCGGTAAACAGAGGCAAGCTCATCGTCACAACGAATTGTTCGCGAGCCGTTGCACCGCGAGCAACCGACCCGAGATGTTCTGAAAGAAAATACACACTGGTCGAAGCGTCGAGGAGCAACGAACTCGCGCCTTCAACGAGGCTGGCGACCTTGCGGGCGATCTCCCGCTTCTGGTCTCGCTGTTCGGCGAGGCGTTGCTCGAATGGCTGTGCGCGCGAATCGAACAGATCGTTGCCCCGTTGCTCCACCGCCATCACGCCGCCATGGACCTTGCGTACAAGCCCCTGGGCCTCGAGGGCATCGAGGTCGCGATGGATGGTCATGCGACTCACATCCAGGGTTTTCTCGGCATCCGCGACCGACAAACTGCCGCGCGAGCGGATCGCCTCAAGAAGAATCCGGCGTCGATCTTCGATTAACATTGCGTCCCGGATTGTATCAAAACATTCCGGTACAGGTTGAATCTTGTTTTACAAACGCTGCCCATCGTCGAGTGTCCCTGGTAGATTGCGGCCGCAATGAGCATGTTTCTTGGAATCGACGTGGGAACGAGTGGCGTCAAGGCGCTTTTGATCGATGAAACGGGCCGCACCATCGGGGAAGCAACCGCGCCCCTCGAACTGCAAACGCCCCAGCCAGGCTGGGCAGAACAGCATCCTGACGCCCACTGGAAGGCCTCGATCAAGGCCGTCCGCGAGGCACTCGCCAAAGCGAAGAAAACCGCCAAGGTCATGGCCATCGGACTCTCCGGTCAGATGCACAGTTCCGTATTTCTCGATCGGGAGAACCGCGTGATACGGCCAGCCTTGTTGTGGTGCGATGGTCGCACGACGGCAGAGTGCGAATGGATCACGAAAACAGTGGGTGCCGCAGGACTTCGCAAGCACACGAGCAACCCGGCGCTTGAGGGCTTCACGTTGCCCAAGGTTCTGTGGCTGCGCAAGCACGAGCCAGCCGCGTTTGCACGCCTCGCCAAGGTGGTGCTTCCCAAAGACTACATCCGCCTTTGTTTGACCGGAACGCTTGCGACCGATCCTTCGGACGCCTCTGCGACCTTGATGTACGACACCGCCAAACAACGCTGGAGTTCAACCATCCTGAAAGCCACCAAGCTCTCCCTGCACCTCGTTCCCGATGTGGTCAGTTCGAGCGAGGTGTCTGGGCGACTTAGTATCGCTGCCGCGGCGACACTGGGACTTCCCGCAGGCATTCCAGTCGCTGGAGGCGGCGCCGACAATGCGTGCGGTGCGATCGGCGTCGGAGTCGTCACTCCGGGAGAAGCCGTCGTCAGCTGGGGAACCTCGGGCACCGTGCTTGCGCCCACAGCGAAACCCGTCGTGGATCCAGGACTTCGTGCGCATACCTTCTGCCACGCTGTTCCCGACACCTGGTACGTGATGGGCGTCATGTTAACCGCAGGTGGCGCCTTCGGTTGGTACCGCGATATTGTGGCGAACAACCCCAAAGCCGGAGCCGATCTCAACACGCTGTTGAATGACGAGGCCGCAAGTATTCCGATCGGATCACTTGGCCTTACCTTCCTTCCGTACTTGCAAGGTGAACGAACCCCCCATCGAGATGCCACGGCCCGCGGCGCTTTTATCGGGTTGTCCCTGGCTCACAAACGCGCACACCTTTCGCGCGCCGTACTCGAAGGCATCACCTTCGGATTGCGCGACTCGGTCGAGATCTTGCGGGCCATGAAGTTGCCCCTCGATCGAATGTTGCTTACCGGCGGTGGCGCTCGGAGTGCATTCGTACGACAACTTCAAGCTGACGTTTTCGGCCTACCCGTTGTCCAGGTCAACCGCGAACAGGGTCCAGCATTCGGTGCCGCATTGCTTGCCGCCGTTTCGGTTGGCGCCTTCGCCAGTGTGCCGGCTGCATGCAAGGCCACGTTGTCACGCCTCGCGCCTACCAGGTTCGACAAAAAAGCACACAAGGCGTACGCGCAACCCTACGCGCGTTTCCAGAAGCTATACCCTGCCCTCGCCGGGAAGTTCTGATTCTCAGGAGAACCGGGCGACCGAAAACGCATCCAGCGCCAGATCCGGGTAAAGCGAGTCCGTCGACACACCCGCGATCTGTGCCGCCACGATATCACCCGTGATGGGTGCAAGGAGGATCCCGTAGCGGTGATGTCCCGTGGCGAGGAATAATCCTTCCACGTCGGTCTTGCCGATGATCGGAATCTTGTCGGTCGTGTACGGCCTGAAATTCGAGTAGGTGTCCACCACGGGCAGCGGCTCCAAACCGGGAAGCACCGAGCGGGCCATCGCCAGAATGTCGGCAAGGCCCCCCACGGTGACCTCTTTCCTGAACCCGACCATCTCAAACGTACTACCTATCAAAGCAACGCCGTCGGCCCGGGGGACGAGGTATCCATTGACAAACGGCGCAAGCACGTGCCGAAATAGCGGTGGGCGCATCTCGACAACGACCATTTGCCCGCGCGCGGGACGGACCACGTTGGGTGCCATGGCACCTTCTACAAGAGAGGACCAGCTACCGGCTGCAATCACCACGGCATCGGCGTGCAACGTTTCACCATCCAACTCCACGCCTTCCGCTCGACCCCCCTTCATCGCGACCCGCCGGACATAGCGGCCTTGCAAGAACTTCACACCTCGAACCGCAGCCGCCTGTGAAACTGCGCGGGCCAACAAACGCGCCGTCACGTGTCCCTCTTCCGCCATCAACACGCCGGCGTGAACATCCGGTGCCAACTCAGGTTCAAGCTCGTGCAGCGCTCGGTGATCGAGCCATTCCGAAACGAGGCCTCGCTCGCGTTGCCACTTAGCCCGGTTCGCAATGCCCTGCAGACCGGCATCGTCGAGCGCAAGTTCAATCAGACCCGAAGCCCGGTATCCAATGTCGATTCCCGACAGTTCGTGAAGTTCACGCGCAAACGCGGGATACAACGCGCGGCTCTTGAGGCCGAGATCCATCAAAGCCCCCGGTTCATCGCACTCCCACTGCGGGCCCAAAATACCGGCTGCGGCACTTGAAGCCTCAGCACCCGGAATACCGCGCTCGATGATGGTGCACGCAATCCCGCGATCACGAAGGCGAAGACCAACCGAGCAACCCATGACGCCGCCGCCCACGATGACGACGTGGGCACTTGAATTGGCAGACGATACTGCGGTCATCGAATGCGCAGTGTAGGATACGCCTTCGCGATGTCCAACCCCGCCCGCAAAAGCTGGACTATGTTGTTTGCGTTTGCACTTCTGTCGGCGTGCAAGAACACCCCCGCAGATTCAGTCCCGCATTCGCCGACAAGCATTGACGCTGCACAACCACTCGCGCAGCTTTTCACCCGTTCACATCCGTGCATGGGCACACGCTGCGACGTTCAGATCTTTCACACTGACACCCAACTCGCCAACACGGCATTTCTGCGGGCGTTCGAGGCGCTGGATCGCGTGGATGTCCTGATGTCGACTTGGCTCGAAAACTCCGACGTCTCCCGCATCAATCAAAGCGCCGGGTTAGAACCGGTCGTGATTCATCCTGAAACCTTCGCGGTCATCCAGAAGGCACCCTGGCTTGGTGACGTTTCCGAGGGCGCGTTCGACCTCACGGTCGGTGTTTTTCGCGGGCTGTGGAAGTTCGACGAGGACAACGACGGCTCGTTGCCCTCACGAGCCATGGTCAAGGAACGCCTCAAACTGGTGAATTATCGCGACATCATCCTCGACGAAACAAAGACCAGTGTCTTTCTAAAACGCAAAGGTATGAAGTTGACACTGGGTGGGACCGCCAAGGGATATGCCGTCGATGCGGCCGTCAAGGCGATTCGTGACACAGGGATCCAGGACTTTATCGTACAGGCAGGCGGCGATCTTTTCGCCTCCGGGACCCGCGGTGATCGCAAGTGGCGCGTCGGCATTCGGGATCCGCGCGGCAGCCGGGAATCGGTCATCTACAAGCTCGAACTATCCAACGGAGCCTTCAATACCTCGGGCGACTACGAACGATTCGTATTACGGGACAACAGGAGATACCACCACATCCTCGACGCACGCACGGGCTTCCCATCGATGAGCACCCGTTCGGTGACGGTTCTTGCTGACACCTCCTTCGATGCGGACATGTGGGACACGATGTTATTCGTGATGGGCCCTGAAAAGGCGATGGCCCTCGTGGAAAAGACCGACGGTATCGAGGCGGTGATCATCGACGCCGACAATCACGTGCACATCTCTTCGGGTCTTCGGGATCGACTCACGAAGGTTCGCGACCCAAGTCCGGGTATCTAAACCTTCGACACCAAATGGCCCGCCAATCGATTGGCAGCATCCCTCACGATGTTGAACGGCTTGCCAACGCTGACATTCGGATGATCCGAAATGAAGCGCTCGGCATTGGGTGAAAAAGCGCCTCCGGTCATGAACACAAGTTTGTCGGCGGACTTCGGACACCGCCGGCGAACGGCGGCCTCGACGTCCATTCCGGTCATACCGGGCATCATGAGGTCGCAATAAACGATGGCGATATCAGCGCCATCGTCAAGAAGATGCTTCACGGCGCGTTCCGGGTTCGTTTCGACCTCGACTTGATACCCCGCCGATACAAGTTGAGCTGACAAGACGGCCGCGACCATGGCGTCGTCGTCCACGATCAAGATGCGGCCACTCGCACTATTGTGAATCGATTCGTGACTCGACTCGAATCCCCGCGTCTGTTTCGTCTTCGCGTCCACCTGACCCCCCCGCAATGAAACAACCCCGCCACAATGGATCCGGGCCGCCAGAATACTTGACCTCACACGGGGTTGCAACCGTCCCCGTTCGGCCAACTGCAACGGATTGACACGCGAAGCTGGAATTCCACGTCTAACCGTGTTACCGACAGTCACGCCCATGAGTTTTCAACCCATCGATACCCGATCCATCAACACCATCCGCACCCTCTCGATTGACGCAGTGCAGAAGGCCAACTCCGGCCACCCAGGCTTGCCTCTCGGGGCCGCGCCCATGACCTACGTGCTGTGGCAGCGCCACCTCATCCACAACCCGAAAAACCCGGCGTGGCCGAACCGTGATCGCTTCGTCCTGTCTCCGGGGCACGGATCAATGTTGCTCTACTCGATGCTGCATCTCTATGGATATGCATTGCCTATGTCCGAACTTCAATCCTTCCGGCAGTGGGGTTCATTGACCCCGGGGCACCCCGAGGCGCACTTGACCCCGGGCGTGGAAGCCACAACCGGTCCACTTGGACAGGGAGCTGCCAACGCCGTGGGTATGGCGATTGCGGAACGCTCCCTTGCCGCCCGATACAACACGGACACCCACACGATCGTCGATCATCACACGTTTGCAATCGTCTCCGATGGCGATTTGATGGAAGGCATTTCCGGCGAGGCCGCATCGCTCGCAGGACACCTCGGTCTCGATAAGTTGATCTATCTCTATGACGACAACAAGATCTCGCTCGATGGGCCCACGTCCATGGCGTTCACCGAGGACGTGGGAAAACGATACGATGCCTACGGATGGCAAGTATTGAAAGTCGGCGACGGCGATACCGATCTCGCAAGCATCGACGCTGCCATCACGGCTGCCAAGGCGGACACAACGCGTCCGTCAATCATTCTGATTCGTACTACAATTGGATACGGTTCTCCCAAGGCCAACTCGAGTGGCGCGCATGGCAGCCCCCTTGGCAAGGACGGCGTAGCCGCCACCAAGAAATCTCTTGGCTTCGATCCGGAGAAATTCTTCGAGATCCCGGCCGACGCTTCCAGCCACATGCTTGCCAGCGCGGGTCGTGGCGAATCCGCACAGGCCGCGTGGCAAAAGACCTTCGATGCCTGGGCGGCTGCCAATCCTGCGCTCGCCTCCGAATGGGCGATGGCACTTGAAAACAAGCTGCCCGCCAACTGGGCCAATGTATTGCCCAAGTACACGACCGCCGACAAGCCCGCAACCCGTGCATCGGCAGGCGCAGCGCTCAACGCAGCGGCCAAGGCCATTCCGTGGATCATCGGTGGCGACGCCGACCTTTCCGGTTCGACCAGCACCAGCCTCAAAGACGGAGGCTCCTTCAACGGCAAAACCGGAACGGGACGCAACATCCACTACGGCGTTCGCGAACACGCGATGGGTGCCATCGCCAACGGCATTGCGTACCACGGTGGCTTGCGCACATTCACGGCAACGTTCTTTACCTTCTCGGACTACGAAAGGCCGGCGTTGCGCATCGCCGCGCTCAACAACTTGCCGGTCGTATTCGTGTTCACCCATGATTCCGTCGCACTTGGAGAGGACGGTCCAACCCATCAACCCGTTGAGCATCTCGCGGCCCTTCGCGCCATGCCCGATCTCTGGGTGGTTCGTCCTGCTGACGGCAACGAAGCGTCGCAAGCATGGCGCCTCGCGCTTGAGCGCAACCACGGACCGACCGTCATCGTCGCATCTCGCCAAAATGCGCCGACCCTTGATCCAGAACGCTGTGCCTCGGCCGAGGGATTGGCACGCGGCGCTTACATCCTGTCAGAAGCCAAGGATGGCGAACCTCAGGCGATCATCATTGCAACCGGCACCGAGGTAGGCATCGCGTTGAAAGCCCAGGACGACCTGAAAACCAAGGGCATCCATACCCGCGTCGTCTCCATGCCTTGCTGGGAAGCATTCGAGGCACAACCGTCGGACTACCAAGATCTCGTATTGCCGCCAGCCATCACGGCCCGTGTCAGTGTTGAAGCCGGTGTGACGTTTGGCTGGGAACGCTGGGTTGGTCGGCGCGGAATCCCACTCGGCATCAATCGATACGGAGCCTCGGCACCGGGCGAGTTGGTCATGGAAAAGCTCGGCATGACGGCCGAGCGGGTCGCGGCAGCCGTCATCGACCTGGTCGGATAATCTGCCAGTCGGTCAAGTCGATACCGGGCGCGAAATCAGATCGCGTCCGGCTTCAACAAATTCGCCGCGCTCGACGTCGTGGGCCCGAACAATCCGCGTAATCTGGCGACCTTCGATTTCGTAGATGTTGTAGCGCGCCCGTCCAGCAGGCGATCCAGCGTACGAGGCCGAACCGGCACCCACCGAGGGGATCCGGGTTCCTCCGGGACCTTGCAGCCAGGCCATCTCGTCGCGGTGATCATGCCCATGCAGCACAAGGTCTGCGCCCGCATTTCGCAACACGGTCGTAAACGCATCGCGATCGCGCAAGTTTCGATTCTCGGCGCCCTTGTGCGCAACCGGAGGGTGGTGCATCAACACCACTCGAAGACGTTTTTGCAACGATGGCTCCGTGAGCAGTGTTTCGAGCCGCTTCAACTGAGGCTCGCCAATCGAGCCCCAAGCCCCGAGATCGCGCGTCGCAACACAGGTGTTGACGCAAATAAATGCGATGCCATCACCCCGGATGCGAACGAAGGGA
>JAWXBF010000139.1:0-10550 GCA_034439895.1 Deltaproteobacteria bacterium | reverse complement strand
GGTGGAACCGCCCGACGAATGCAAGGGCGTGTCTCGCATGGGCCCGTCTCCCATGCGCCGCTTGACCAATCTCGAGTACGCGAACACCGTGCGAGATTTGCTTGCACGTCCGAATAGCAGGGAGCTTGTCGCCTCCTTCCCGGCCGAAGGCGCGGGTCACGGATTCGATAACAATGCAGACACGAGTGCCATCCCGAAGCTCCGCACGCAAAAGATGTTCGAGGCAAGTCGAGTTGCCGCCGATGGATTCGATCCGACCAAGGAGCTCAAGTGTGCGGTGACGGCGGTCACCGAGACCTGCGTGCGAGAGTTCATCAATGCCTTCGGAACAAGGGCCTACCGACGGCCACTCACGGCCGACGAAGGAACTGTATTACTTAAACTCTACAACAGTTTCGGTGCAGAATTTACGGTTGGAGAGAAGCTCGACACGGTGGTTCAATCGATGCTGCTGTCGCCGCAGTTTAACTTCATGGCCGAGCTTGGTGACGAAAGCGTGATTGGCAAAGAAGACGGATACGTTGGCGTATCGTCGTTCGAATTGGCATCGCGCCTGTCCTATTTTCTGTGGGGAACGATGCCGGATGCCGAGCTGTTTGCAGTGGCGCAGTCCAAAGCGTTGTTGAACACCAGCGTTATCCAGGAGCAGGTCAAGCGGATGTTCTTTGACCCCCGCACCCGGGAGAGTGTTCGTAATTTCGCTGTTCAATGGACCGAGCAAGACCGACTCAAGCGCACCAAGGATCTCAAGGTCTTTCCGAGCTGGAATGACCTTGTTGCACGTGATCTTGAAGCGGAGACCGCAACATTCATTGAGAAAAGCATTGTCGACGCCCGTGACGGTTGGAAGAATCTCATGACGGACCGCCGCGGTTTCGTGACCAGCCGGACTGCACCAATCTATGGTGTTTCTTTACCTTCAGGAACCGCTGCAACTGCGACCGTCGAAATGATGCTTCCGGACACACGCCCGGGATTCCTCACGCGGGCGGGGTTTCTCGCTGGCTTCGCGCAGGCCAAATACCCTTCTCCCATTCAGCGGGGCATGTTCGTGCGACGCGAGTTCCTGTGCCAAAATCTGGGGGCACCACCGCCCGGCGCCGAGACTCAAATGCCTCCCCCAACACCGGCGGGCGCGACCAACCGGCAGATCAAGACCGCACATTCACAACAGCCCCAGTGCAAGGCCTGCCATCAACTGATCGATCCACCGGGATTTGCATTCGAGTCGTTCGATGCCATCGGCAAGAATAGCCTTACAGAAGTTACCGAATCCGGGCAAACCGCGATGGTCGACACCTCGGGTTCCCTTATTGGCACCGATGTCGATGGTGATTTCAACGACGCCGGCGAACTTGTTGGGATGCTGGCACGCAGTGCCGAGGCCCAAACCTGTGTTGTGACACAGTGGTTTCGATATGCCCGGGGTCGGCTTGAGTTGCCCGATGACGCGTGTGCAATCGCCGATCTCACCGGAACCTTCAACGCCAGCGGCGGTGATTTTGCGGTGCTGTTCGCAGCGCTTGCGACATCAGACGGCTTTCGCTTTCGCCCTGTGACCACGAACTAACAGAAGGACCCCAGATGTCATTTAAAGGATTCGTTCCCGCAAGAAAAGGGTCTTCGCTTTCTCGTCGGTCGCTGCTGCGCGGCTCCGGTGGTGTTGCGCTTGCTTTGCCGTTCCTCGAAGCGATGGAGCGCAAGGCCTTCGCAGCACCGCCGAAACGATTCATCCTTGTGTACCACACGCAAGGCATGTTCATGGACGAGTGGCAGCCAAAACCCAAAGCGGGGGGAGCGCCCACCAAAACCGAATATGCTGCAGACGAGTACGACATGAATTCGCTGTCGGCTGATCTGGCGCCGTACAAGAACGATCTGTTGTTTCTGACAGGCCTTGATAACAAGATTTCACCCGGCGGCAACGCTCATGAAGTTGTTTTCAACAACCTGATAACGGGCAAAAAAGCGACCGGCCAGGGTTTTTTCCAGTCAGGCGGACCCTCGATTGACCAGGTGATTTCAACGAAGATCTATGGCGCGGCGACGCCGCGTTCCCGCATCCTGCACCTCGGACCAAACTCTTCGTGGCACGTTTGTTACTCGGCGAAAAATTCGCCCGTAAGTCGCGAGTCAAATCCGGCCGAAATCGTCAAAAACCTTTTCATGGGCGTGTCCACTGGCGGCGCGTCGACGCCTGATCCTTTGCTTGTAAAGGAGCGATTGCGCAACCAGCGCATGCTCGACGCGGTCAAGGCAAACGGCGACGCTTTGCGAACGAAGTTGGGCGGTGATGACAGAAGGCGCGTGGAAGCTTATCTGAACGACCTCGGGGAGCTCTCGAATGGCCTATCCGCGCCAATCATCCAGGCGTCCGCGAGTTGCGGAAAGCCAACCGTGAACGGCAGCGATGCCTACGATCCCCGTTCTTCGGATCTGTCATCCATTGCTGCGATGGCGTTGGCCTGCGATCTCACGCGTGTTATCACGCTCGACTTCGGCGGACCTGACAACGGCATGCGCAACTACATCAAACGTCCGGACGGCATGCCACTGCCAGCCGCCAGCACCGATTGGCACCAGGACGTGGTTCACCGGGCATGGCAAAAGCCGGGAGAATTCGGTGGAACGGTCAGCAACATTGCGGAAGCTAAAATGAACTTCCGTGCGGCTGCGAAATACATGCAGGGAACGTTTGCGAATTTGATCGGCAAGATAAAGGCGGTCCGCGAAGCGGATGGGTCCTCGCTTCTCGATCACACTGCGATTCTTTATGTAAACGAATTTGGTGAAGAAACGCACGGGTTCAAGAATTACCCGTTCATGATTGCTGGAAAGGCTGGCGGTGCCATCCGTCCCGGCCGGTGGTTGAGGCATACCGGTATTTCCCACCAGCGCCTGCTCCTGAGCATGTTGGCGACCTATATTCCCACCACCGATCCCGCATTCACGGGGTTCGGTGAGCCCGAGTGGAACGTGGGCGGTCCGCTTTCAAACCTCGGCTGACAGGAGGGCGGTGTTGTCGCTCCGCTCCGGAGACCCGCGACCGGGGCGTCAGAGAGGATTTCGACCCAAACGTTTGCGTAATGTCTACCGATCCGCCAGAAGCCGTCGCCAAGATCATGGCAGCGTCTCTTGGCAGCACGAGCCTGGGCGGAACATCAATGGCGATACGCCCCCAGTTTTACTTTCCGCGGCGGACGCACCGGCTTACCGTGTCAGGCATGCGTTGTGAATCGCTGTTGAAGTTTTGGCGTTTCAGTTCATGGACGACGCTGGTCGTCCTCGTCCTTCTATCGCCTGCACAAAATGCGCAGGCGAGTGTGATCTGGACCGGCGATTTTGAGACCGGGACGATCAAGCAGTGGAGCTACTTTTTTACCGAAGCTCAACTCAAAGTAGTGATGACGCCGGTGCGAGCCGGGAAGTATGCCCTCGAAGCGACCGCCAAGGCGACGAACGATCGTGTTGAAGTTCAACATGGCAGCTCGACCGCCAAGGAAGGCGACGAGCGGTACTACGGTTGGAGCGTGATGACTCCAAAGGCGCTTGGTCCAAGTGATCACCAGACCGGTTATTTCGAGACGAAGCAGTCCTATATGCAAATCATGGCATTTTCGATCAAGGGGACTGATGTCTCTCTGGATCTACGTCCGCCCAATAACCGGCGTATCTGGAGCGGCAAGGGAAAATTCACGATCGGTGTGTGGCATGACTTTACCATTCACATCAAGTGGTCCAAGGATGCCGCCATTGGATTCATCGAACTTTGGTTTGATGGCCAAAAGGTTCTCACCCAGACGCCGGCGCAGACCTTGTGGGACGGCAACGGACCGTTCTTTCAGATTGGATTGTTGAGCGGAGTCGCCGGAGAAGTGGTCTACGTTGACGAGGCACGCGAGGGGACGACGCTCGCCGACGTGCAGCTCGCTCCACTTTTGGGCGGGACCGGTGGAGCCGGTGGTACGATTGCCATGGGTGGCAGCGGTGGCTCTGTCGTCATGGGTGGAACTGGCGGCACGACCAAGGGTGCAACTGGCGGGCAGGCCGGAACAACCGCGATGGGCGGCGCAGGTGGGCAAATTCAGACGACGGGGAGTGCGGGCGAGAGTGGCTCAAGCGGACAGTCCGGCAATGCGGGCAGCGTCGGCCAAAGCGCGGGAGCCGCCGGTGGTACGGAGGCTCCAACCGACAACAAGAAATCCGGTGGCGGATGCACTTTCAGTGGCACCGGGAACGCACGGTTTCCCGGGGTGCTGCTTACGATACTTATGGTGGTCGGCCGCGCGCGCCGCCGCAGACCCTGACCCGTTAGAACCCAGAGGCCCCAGGTTGCCTGAGGCCGTTTGCGATCCCCGTGGGCACGATGATCTTGTCACGCCAACACCAGAACAACAGGGTATCGATGCCACCCGCGATCGCACCCCAGATCCACTTTTGTTGGTCGGCCGGTAGCACCGGGTTGTGCGGCTCGATTCCCTTCTTGTTTCTGGCTGCTGAATGTACATGTACAGTGAAGTTGGCAAAGGCGGCGTCGTCCATTTGCCACCACGTCGGAAACACCGATGATCCGACACCATCCAGTACGTCGGCGAAGGCAAAGTCGTTGCCACGGTCAAGTGGGATCCGAAGTTGGCAACGTTGCCGGAATGAAGTTCGCAGGGAGACCGTTCGCTTTGGGAGCGGATGGGTTACGATCGCTTGGGCGGAATGGCACGCGAGCACATGCAACTTGAGCCTCGATTCTGACGTGGGATGGAACTGGCGATGTCATCATCAACAAGCGATCTTTTCCCAGCACTCGCCTCGGTAGCGGAATCCATGGGCGTTTCCCACATGTGTTCCTCGATAAAGTTGAATTGGGAATTTGGGCCGGTTACGACAACACCGGCGGAGCCAAGCGAAATCCACTGCGGACGAGATCGCGCACCCTGCGCTTGCCGGCGATGGAGTAGGCGAGCTTGCCTTCTTGATCTGCCGTCAGGGTCCCTCCGAGGCTAGTGATGGCGTGGGCGTACTCGATGACGTCGGGATCGGGGACCCATGCGAATTCTGGATCGATGTCGTGGCCGAATTCGAGACGGTCGAATCCCGCAGACAATGACGGGAGCGCGGCCGGATCCCCGTAGGTTTCGAGCGGGAGCGCGCCGAACCTGGGATCGTCATCAACCCTCGCGAGGAGTAGCCGGAGGATGCGGTCGTCCCGTACGCCGCACTCGGCGAGGATCCATTCGAGGGTCGCGCGCACCTCTGCGTCAGCGTTTGCCGCATGGAATGCGAGAACCGGATCGACGAGAGCCGCACCGAACTTCGGCAATCGACGTAGGATCGTTTCGCGCACCGGATCCTCTATGTCAGTTTTCGTGAGCGCATTGAGCAAACGCAAGATCTCGGAATTCACGAGGCAATGATACATCGAAGATCGCGCGGGCGGAGGCCAAGGCTGTTCGCAGAAGACGCCAGGCGCGGGTGCTCATGGCTTGCCGATTTTCAATCTCAGCATCAGTGTCTTTGGATGCAACGGTGACGACTGAAAACCGTGGTGTTCGTAGAAATCCTTGGCGCGGTCATGAAGCGCATGCACAAGCAACGCGCGGACACCGGCATTCTGAGAAACCACCACAGCCCGGTTAACGGCGTCTCGCAGTAGGGATGCGCCAAGCTTGATGCCCTGCGCGCGATGGTCAACCGCCAGCCGAGCCAGTACCATCACCGGAACTGGATCGGGCATGTTCCCACGCACCGAGCTGGTTGCCATTGGGTGCGAAACAGCGCCCGCAGCCATGGCGTAGTAACCGCAAACACGGCTGTCCTGATCTGACACGACAAACGTGCGACTGGCACCGCTCATTTGGTTGGTCATTGCGCGGCGTTTGAGCCACTCGTCGAGAACGGCTTCACCACACTCAAATTCATCCAGTCGGTGGATGGCCTCGAGCGGCTGAGGTGCGTTGAGTTGCAAGTTCACCTCTTGACGGTGGCTGAAGGAGCCGTCACCGCCATGAGGCGCTCAAGCCCTGGATTGTGGCTGGGCGGGGCGTCGAGCATTGCTGTGAACTGCTGGAACTTGTCGGCACTCAGGCTGAAGAAAACCTGGTCAAGTATGACCGCCTGCGCCTTGTCGCAGGCAGCCTCAAGCATGAAGTCTGAACGGTTCTTGCCCAGCAGGGTTGCAGCGTGATCAATCAAGTCGCGCTGCTCGGGCATTGCCCGTAGGTTAATGGCGGCGTCGCGCATGGTTATCTCCTTTGAGCGCATACACAATAGATATACGAAGCATGGGCTAGACGTGTAGCTGTTGTCAATACGTTTCACAAGGGTGTCAAGGGAGGAACGGAACATCCGGACGCAAGGCTGGCGGACGTGAAAGGCTCTCGGCGTCGATTCGCTAAATCAGGCGCTCATCGTGCAAGGTTTCGAGGTGTACCTTCCAGATGATGAAGATCTGGCTCGGACTACCCCTTGTATTCGTACTCGTCGGATGCTCGGGCGATGGCTCGACGAAGTTAGACGACGGCAACGTGGAAAACGATTCCTGCTTGGGAACCTTTTCCACCAACACCATCTCCTGCCAAGGCCTGATGAAGGGCCAAGAGAGCGTGGTGCTCGAACTGACATCCATCGAAGGCGACGTGCCTGCGGTCCTTCGCACCGGGACCTTCAACTGTGCTACCAATCCCTCGACCGGCCTCTTCACTCTCTACTCCAACCTTGAGGGAGATTGGCCGAGCGACTGTGTCTACCCCTGGTCGCTCAAGGTTTCGATTACGAAGAATGAAACCGCTACAGAGTTGACCGCCAATGGAGCCAACGCCAATCCGGGTCCCGGGAAGATCGGCCTTCGTCTGGTGACCGAAGCAGAAAGCTGCTCCGAGGGGAGCTACGAAATGATCCCCAACGGCGTGGGAACCGTGACCTTGACTGATGTGCCGGTGGAACAGTCGACCTGCGCCCATTTCGCACTCAACGCCGTTGAGCTGCTCAACGGAACGTCGTCCGTGCGAATTAGCGGGACGCTTAAAGTCAAGCGCCTCCCCATTGGCGCCCCATAACAGCCGAGCGGGCGGCCGCGATCGGATGTGTGCGCTGTCGCGACGACGTTGTGCTACCCTACGGTCCTTCCGAAGGGGACCGGATCCAGCGATTCTGAAGACCTGGGATTGATACGCAGTGGCGTGGCCTGGGTGGGTGCCAAACTCGTTTATGGACTGATTCGTTTGTTCGGTAGGAACTTCCGTGTTGCGGATGTCGGATCGTACTTCGGTTGCACTATCGGATGCGCCTTCGGACACTGGCAGACGGAAGCCCGTTAAAAGTAATACGTGCCGGTGATGCGTAGGTTAAAGGGATTGCCGGGCGAGAACGAGACGTCTTCGCAGCCCTGGAAATTGCCGCTGGAATCGGCGGCGGCGCGGGTGCCCGCCGGGCAGGCTCCGGCGGGTGGGGGCGCGTTGCCGGGAGCCTCGCCGGCCACACGTGTTACGGTTGCGAACTGCGCCGCCTTGTAGCGCTGGTTGAGCATGTTTTCCAGGTTGACGGCCAGTTCCACCGAACGCCACCGGTAGGCGACGAACGCATCAAGAACCGTGGTGGCCTCGGCGGTGAGGAACTTGTCTTCGGTGGCCGGGCGCTCGGCAATGTGTAGGCCACGAATCGAACCACGCACCCCACTCGAATGAAAGGCCGACACGCCGCCCGAGGCGGTGAGCCGCGGGGCCAGTGCCACCGCGTTGCCATTGCCAGCGTTGTCGCGGTACTTGGCGTCCGCCACCGTCACATCGGCGTCCGCGAAGAGCCACGGTTGAATCTCCCAGCGGCCTTCCCACTCGATGCCCAGCCGCCGGGTGGCGCCCCCCGCTTCGGTCACGCCCTCGTCGCCTATCCAGACCGTTTCGCTTGCCACATCGATGCCCCACAGCGCCAGCGCAGTTTCCACCCGCCCGCCAAGCAAACGGGTGCGTGCCCCCACCTCGTAACCAACCGTGCGGGTAAGCGGCGTGACCGGCTGCACGGAGCGCACCACGCCGCGGGCATCATTCGAGTGAAACCCGTACCCGAAATTTAAGAACAGATCGGTGGATCGATGTGGCGACACGATGACGCTGGCCTTGGGGCTGACCTGGCTTGCGCCCCGGGTGCCGGAACTGCGCGTGCCGGTGGTGGTCAGATCTTCCAGCGCATCGTTGACCTGAAAGGTGAAATGATCGGCGCGCACGCCTCCCACCACGCGCAGCCAGCGCGCCACTTGCACTTCTTCCTTGGCCCATACCCCAACGGAGGATTCCTGGATGTTGGCGTCGACCACGTTGCTCAGCCGCTCGCGGCTGCGGTTGTAAGAAAGTCCGTTGGCAATGTCGTCCGCGCGCGCGTCGCCGCCCAGCGCGGAATCGAACACCAGGCCATGCCATCGGCGCAACCAGCGGTAACTGGCGCGGGCGCCGTGCACGGTGCGGTTGTCGCGCTGTTCGATCTGGTCGCCGTTGATCGGGTCTCGCGAATAAAAGGTGAAATTCGAATACAGGCGAAAGTCGTACAGCGTGAGGTAGGCGAGCGCGCGGAACTCGCTTTGCGGGTCGGGCCGCAAGCGGTACGCCACAAAGACATTTTGCCGATCGGTGGTCCCGCCCTCGGTGGGATCAAGCGATCCAAAAAAATCTACCTGCCCGGCCTTCACCGCGCGCGACGGCAGTTGCCCCGACGCATTCCAACTGCCGTTGTACTGGCTGGCCCCGAAGCTCAGCGTCGATTGATCGTCGATGTCGTAGGTGAGCTTGGTGTAAAGGTTGAGCTTGGTGAACCCTTCGGGATTCTGAAAAGGCCCGTTGGTGCGCACGATCTCGGCAGCGAATACGGGGGCCAGGCGATCGTTGACCCGAGGCGCGGCGATGGCGACCGAACGCAGAGTGTCGAACGAGCCGCCGCCGAACGACGCGAACGACTCGGCGTGATTTCGGGTGACCAGGTTGATCGATCCGGCGGTGGAAAAATCGCCGTTCTCGGTGAAGTACGGACCCTTGGAAACTTCCACCCGCTCGACCAGCTCGGGGATGACAAAGTTGGCGTCAGCGTAGCCTTGGCCGTGGCCGTGGCTGACCATGTTGATGGGAATGCCATCGAAGGACAGCGCGATGTCGGTGCCGTGATCGGCGTCGAAGCCGCGCAGCAAAAATTGAGTCGCCTTGCCGCCCCCCGCGTGCTGCACCAGCATCAAACCCGGTGTGACACGAAACAGATCGCCCGGCCGCAAGATGGGGCGCAGGCGCAGATCGCGATCGCGCACCGTACGGGCGGATGCGGCGGTGAGTGGACGCTCGGCCTGTATCTCGATGGTAACTTCTTCCACCCCCTCGATTTGCAGGGGCGTTTGCGCGTCGGCGGGATCGAGATGGGTTGGCGGCAGCGGCACCGCTTCGGTGTGCGTGTGTCCCGGCGCGCTGAAGCGGTACTCGAAATCGATGCTGGTCGAAACCGGGCGGCCGTCGAGTTTTCCGGGATGGAACTTCAGTTTCCACCCAGCCGCCAGCGCCGCCTCGTCGAACAGTGGCCCGACACCGCGTTTCACGGTGGCGCTTGCCACATCGCCCTCGAGCGTGATCTGTAGCGCGAGGATCACAACCCCTCCTTGTTCGAGCCGCATCGCCTCGGCGGGATAGACGGGCTGCACGAAGGTCTTGAGCGTGGGCGCTGCGTACGATCGCGGCAGCGTCGGCAAGGCAGGGACGTCGTCGTCACCGTGGGCCCGTGCGGCGGTGGGAATCAACAACAGCGCCGCGAGCAAGTAGCGCGCGAGCGGGGTAGCATTGGGCATGCAGGGCGGTTTACGCGATCGCAAGCAGTGGCGCAAACATCATATGACGTGAGCCGTCTGCAACCAGATACTTTGTCCGACGAACTCACATCGCGACGAACGCGGGCGCCAACATCAAGTGGATGGCGCGCGCGTCGTGCGCAACACGCATCGTTTCTATGCGTATAGGGTTGAGCCTTTGTTCTTCTTTTCACGGTCGGAAGGGCTCCGATTTTCAGGGTCGCTCAACGCTGAAGCGGTCTGGTGTTGCGTATGGAGAGTATCGTCGCGTAAATTCTCCTCGGCTTGACACCAGTCGGATTCCGCGGAGCCGTTCTCCCCGTTTCGTTCACAATAGAGCTGGTAAGCCCGTGATCGAATTTGATCTATTTTGAGTGTTTCCATTTTGCCATTCCTCTGGGTTGCGCTTGTTCTCATTGTCAGCGCGGACGTTTGTTCCTCGCTGAACCCAACAAGTAGTGTCACTGGATCGGCGCGCAATCTATTCGGAAATTTCGGGGTGCTTGGTCCAAAAAACCAACGTGTTTTTCCGGCCACTGTGCAATTTCAACCTGTACGATGGCCACATGAAGATTCTCGTTACCGGCGGAGCTGGGTTCATTGGCAGCCATGTTGTGGAACATTTCCAGGGCAAGGCAGACGTGCGTGTCCTCGATAATTTGCGTTCCGGGTTCGAGCACAATCTGGAAGGGTTGCAGCACCAGTTTATTCGCGGGTCGATTCTGGATCGTCAAACCGTCCG
>JAWXBF010000138.1:0-4191 GCA_034439895.1 Deltaproteobacteria bacterium | reverse complement strand
ATCGCAAACCCTCAGGCAAACGGGGACCGCCGCAAAAGCATTCGCAGACGGGTGGCTCTCGCGGTCCGTCGAAGCGGCCGCGAAGCGCTCCGAATCGATCAGGCCGGTAGTACGCTTGTGCAGTGCTTGCAGCGTTTGGCTGCAAGCGGCACAGATTCAAGGCACTCGGGACAATCTTTGGTCGATGGCGCTGCCACCGCCGCGACCACTTGCCGCCTCTTGAACGAGCCGACGAGCTTGATCAGCACGGCAAACAGCACCGCGGCGACGATCAAGAAATCGAGCATCTGGCCGACGAGGTGGCCGATCTGAAATTTCACTCCGGTTATTGGCTCAACCGTGTAACTCCGCCAGGCGCCGCCCGGAATCAATGCGCCGATCACGGGCATAACCAGATCGTCCACGAAGGCAGAGACGATTTTCCCAAACGCGCCACCGATGATTACGCCAACCGCGAGATCGACAATATTGCCCCTGAACAGGAAGGTAGAGAAATCTTTTCTGATCGACAAATTGTGACCTCCATCGGGTGATTTACCACACGGATATCCCGCCGCCGTTTCCGGATCCCTCCCGGCCATTGTCCTGCGGGTCGAGGTCGTGTTAAACCCTGCGCCCCATGAAAAGAATCAAGGTTGGCATCATTGGTAGCGGCATGATGGGCCCCATCCATGCGGAGGCACTTCGTCGTCTGGGTTATGTGGACGTGGTGGCGCTCGGTGAGGCGAATGAAGGCCTTGCGAGGGCGAAGGCCGACGAACTGCACATTCCCAAGGCTTACGGCGACTTCCGGGCGTTGGTTGCGGATCCGGAGATCGAGGTGGTGCACAACTGTACCCCCAATGCCATGCACTTCGAGGTGTCGAAGGCCATCATCGCGGCCGGCAAGCACGTAATTTCCGAAAAGCCACTGGCGCGCACCTCGAAAGAATCCGGCGAACTGGTTGAGCTGGCGGCCAAGGCAGGCGTCGTCAACGCGATCCACTTCAACTACCGAAACTACCCACTTGTGCAACACATGCACCAGCTCGTCAAGAAGGGTGAATTCGGTCGTTTGTTCCTGTTGCACGGCTCCTATTTGCAGGACTGGCTCATCAAGGACACCGACTACAACTGGCGCGTCGAAGTCGAATCGGGCGGCGAATCGCGTGCGGTGGGTGACATTGGCAGCCACTGGTTCGACACGGTTCAATTCATCACGGGCGAAAAGGTGGTCGAAGTCATGGCGGATCTCAACATCGTGCACAAGACCCGAAAGAAGCCGAAGCAGTCGGTGCAAACGTACTCCGGAAAGTTGCTGACGGCGGAGGACTACTCCGATGTTCCGGTTGCGACCGAGGACAGTGCGACGATTCTCTTCCGAACTCAAAGTGGTGCATCCGGATCGTGCGTGATAAGCCAGGTTTCGGCCGGGCGAAAAAACCGACTTTATCTCGAAGCCGACTACCAAAATGGCGCGCTCGAATGGAACCAAGAAGAACCCAATCTGCTTTGGATCGGTCGACGGGATCGCGCCAATGATTCGATGATCAAGGATGCTTCCTTGATGGAGCCCGAATCCCGCGCATTCTCGCACTACCCGGGCGGTCACCCGGAGGGCTACTCCGAAGGGCCTTACAACCTGTTCGCGAACGTTTACGGATTCATCTCGGCGGGCGCCAAGGGGTCGCCTACCTTCTCGACCTTCGCTGACGGGCACGATGAATTGCTCATCTGTGATGCGATTGTTCAATCAAGCCGAACTCGGTCCTGGACCAAGGTCGCTTACCAACCAGGAGCCATTGAGTCATGAACATTGAAGAATTGAATCCAGATGAACGCCTTGCACTCGTTGCCCTCGTCAAGACTGTGATCCTGGCAGACGGCCATGTCTCGACCGAAGAGGTCGAGGAACTTGAAGACCTGGTCGATGCGCTGGGCGAGCCTGCCTATCAGGCGCTATTGACCGAGGCAGAGCGCCGCTTCAAGACCGAAAAATCCATGAAGGATTTCCTCAAGACCATCACGGGCGAAGATGCCCGCGAGGTGATTTTGGGAACGGTCATGGAAATGGCGCTGAGCGACTCCGTCGACCGCAGCGAATCCGAGCTACTCGATTGGCTCGCGGAAACCTGGGAAATTGAAATCCAGTACGAAGAGCCAGACGCGTAGCGTCCAGGCTAAACCCCTGAAATAATGGGGTGGCCACGGCCAAAGGCGCCGACCGGTTCGGCGCCTTTGTTGCGTCAGCGGAAATTGCTGAAAAAGGCCCGTCATTCCTGGTAAAAGCGCGCCGTGAACCAAACGATCCGTGCCCTGATCTCAGTTTCCGACAAGTCTGGTCTCGTTCCCTTTGGCAAGCGCCTCGCGCGCCTGGGTGCCGAGATTCTTTCCACCGGCGGTACGGCTCGAACGTTGCGTGAAGCGGGCGTTCCTGTCGTCGACGTGAGCGAGTTCACCGGCGCACCAGAAATCCTTGATGGCCGAGTCAAGACGCTGCACCCGAAAGTGGCGGGTGGCATTCTCGGTCGCCCAACCGAGGCACACCGCAAGGAGATGAGTGAACACGGTATGGTTCCGATCGACATTGTCGTGGTAAATCTCTATCCATTCCGTGAGACGGTTGCTCGCGGCGCGCCAATCGACGAGATCATCGAAAACATCGATATCGGTGGCCCAACGATGATCCGGGCGGCTGCCAAGAATCACGAACGTTGCGCCGTTTTGGTTGATCCTGCTGACTACAGTCGCGTTGCGGACGAACTTGAAAAAAACGGTGTCGTCTCGGCCGACCTTCGTTTCGAGTTGTGCCGCAAAGCCTTTTCGCACACCGCCGCTTACGACGGTGCGATCGCCAATACGCTCGGCAAACTCAAGACACCCGAGTCTGCTCCAACCGATTTCCCGGAGACGTACCACCCGGATCTAAAACTGGAATACGTCCTTCGTTACGGCGAGAACCCGCACCAAAAGGCCGCCTTCTATTCGTTGCCGGGCGTCAAAGGTGGATCGCTCGCGCGGGCCGAGATCCTGCAGGGCAAGGAACTCTCCTACAACAACATTCTCGACCTCGACGCGGCCTACAAACTTTGCGCCGAGTTTGACTCTCCCGCTGTGGCCATCATCAAGCACACCAATCCCTGCGGCATCGCGGTGGCCGAGGATGGCGTGCTCGAAGCCTATCGGCGCGCCCGGGCCTGTGATCCGGTTTCCGCATTCGGAGGCATCGTTGCCATCAACCGCGAGGTGGACGGTAAACTTGCCGCCGAGTTGGGCGAAACGTTTCTTGAGTGCATCGTGGCCCCCTCGTTTTCACCGGAAGCCATTGATGTGTTGAAGGTGAAGAAGAATTTGCGCTTGCTCAAGATCCCTGTCGCGCGTCTGCCCGATGGTGAGCTCGACCTGCGTACGGTTGCGGGCGGCATGTTGGTGCAAAGCCGAGATGTTGGCATCGTGGCGGCCCGCGACGCGCGCGTGGTCACGAAGCGGCAGCCCACCGCTCTCGAACTGGCGGACCTCGACTTTGGCTGGAGGGTTTGCAAACACGTCAAGTCGAACGCCATTGTGTTCGTTGGCAACGGTCGTACGATTGGTGTCGGCGCGGGACAGATGTCGCGCGTCGACTCGGTCAAGCTGGCCGTCTCCAAGTCCCTCACCAGTTTGAAGGGCTCGGCGCTTGCGTCTGACGCGTTCTTCCCGTTCCGAGACGCGGTTGACGAGGCAGCCCGAGCTGGCGTGACGGCCATCATCCAACCCGGCGGATCGGTTCGCGACCAAGAGGCCATTGAAGCTGCGAATGAACACGGCATCGCAATGGTGTTCACCGCCATGCGCCACTTCCGGCATTAATCGCAATACGGACCTCGTGTGGAACCCATGAAAATCTTGTTGGTCGGGTCGGGTGGGCGTGAACATGCGCTCGCGTGGAAACTGCTGCAAAGTCCGCTTTGCGATCGCCTGATTGTGGCTCCCGGCAATCCCGGCATTGCCGATCTGGGCAAGGCATACCAATCCCGAGTCGCGTGCGTTGGCGTGAACTCCGACGATGTGGAGGGCCTGCTAGCCCTGGCCGTACGTGAAGCGGTCGGTCTTGTGGTCTGTGGTCCGGAGGCACCTCTGGTTGCTGGCCTTGGCGATGCTTGTGTCGCGCGGGGCATTCCCTTCTTTGGGCCATCGAGGGCTGCAGCAGAGGTCGAAGGCTCGAAGGCATTT
>JAWXBF010000137.1:0-2669 GCA_034439895.1 Deltaproteobacteria bacterium | reverse complement strand
TGGTGGTCGAGTTCGTAACGGTCGATGGCGTCGGTCCACGGGAGAAAAAAGGTGGCTGCCTGTGCGTCACCCGAGTTGCTGCAAAGCGCTACCAACGCGAGCGCAATCAGGCAGAGTTTTTCCATGGAGATTGGAACGGACGGGGTTGCGATTCGATCTAAGCTTCGATGCGCACCGGGTCAGTCCGTGCCAAGGTGGTCGGGATGACTCCAGAGACCCTTGTTGGGCGGATCGTGACCCTGCCCATTCGCCGTTTTGGTTCACCGGGCGCCTTTCTTACGGTCGATCCCACCGACGAGGACGAGCGCGCCGCCGTGGTGCTGCTCTTGGGTCCAGAGATACCGGAAGGGGCACAGGAGGGCGATGAGCTGGAGGTCTTCGTGTACAACGATTCCGAGGGTCGGCCGCTTGCAACCCTGCAGAAACCCGCGCTCTCGCTTGGCGAGGTGACGTACCTGCGGGCAACCGATACCAACCACATCGGCGCGTTCTTTGACTGGGGGTTGCCGAAGGAACTGCTGGTTCCTTTTGCCGAGCAAACCGGTGATGTCGAGCGTGGCAGTCACTATCCGGTCGGCTTGCAGTTGGATCGACAGGGACGACTGGTTGGCACCATGCGGATTAGCGGCATGTTGAACGAGCCGGGGAAGTTCTCGGTGCGAGAGTGGGTGCAGGGCGAAGCCTGGCGCAACGATCCCGTGATCGGTTTGTTCGTGATCGTACAACGGCGGTTTGTGGGACTTGTGCCGGCGCACGAGCCCCATCCTCTGTCGCGCGGTGAGAAGGCCAAGTTTCGTATCACGAAGGTCTTGCCCGACGGGCGCATCGAGCTGTCGCTACGGGGCCTCGCGCACGAGGAAATGGATGGGGATGCCGATCGGATCCTGACCGCCCTGAACCGCCCTGGATCGCCTCGATTTGGAGATGGGAGTAGTCCGGACGAATTGCGCGAGCTTTTTGGGCTAAGCCGTAAGGCCTTTAAACGAGCCCTGGGGCGCTTGTTGAAGGAAGGCAGGGTAGCCCTCGATGCCGAGCGATTTGTCGTGAAATCGACAGCGACGCCACGCCGCCCGTAGCACGTTGGCGAATTTCTCGAAGCGGTGGCAGACTGCGCGCCATGACCAATAAACTTCGATGGGCATTTTCACTTTGTTTCATGGGCTCCGCGCTCATCGGCTGTGACGACGACGACACGACAGGCGACATTCCAGATGGCGGCACGATGGCCGATGGCGCGGTGAGCAGTTGTGCCACGGTTGGAACGGGTATGGTCACGGTGACCATCAATGGCTTGCCGGCCGGCGTTGCCGCCAACGTTGCGCTTGCAGGTCCGGCCGGTTCGCAAACGGTGGCCGCAACCGCAACGTTGTCACTTGCCGGTGGAACGTACACGGCAACCCCCGCGACGGTGATCGTGGCCGATCCGGTTGTGCGCTCGGTATTCAAGGGCTCGGTCGCCAGTGCGTGCGCGAAAGAGGGCACACCCGCGGCCATCACCGTGACCTACACGATGGTTCCGACGAGCAACAAACTTTGGATCAACAATGGACCGGGCGGCGCTGGAACCCTGGCGTTTGCGTCGGCCAGTTTGCGAGCCGCGGGCAGTCCCGCGCCAACCGTGTCACAAATGAATCCCCGTCCCGCCGACGTTGCTTTCGACAAAGACGGCAACCTGTGGGTGGCGAGCGGCGAGCCCGACACGGCCATTCGACGTTATCCCGCGGCTGCGATTGCTGGGACGGCGCCGGCCGTTGCGGACGTTGTCCTTACGGGCGAAGCGTTCTTGAGCGGTGGCGTCCCCACGGTTGCCAGCCTTGCGCTCGATTCTGCTGGAAACCTCTGGGTGGGCAAAGTGGCCGACAGTGCCGTCATGAAGTTCAGTGCCGCACAAATTGCTGCCACCGGAACGCCAACACCCGCGGTGAAGATCACGGGATTTGAGGGTGCCGCTGGCGTGCTGGCCTTCGATACGGCAGGCAACTTGTGGATCGCTGCCTCTCGCCCGGTGCGCTACAACGCCGCCAACTTGCTAACGAGTGGCAGCCGAGCGCCCGACGTGGTTTTGCATGCACAGACGCCGCCTCCGGTGATTGCGAGCCTGGCCGATCCCGTGGGGCTTGCCTTTGACAAGACCGGGAACCTCTGGGTGAATTACTCCGGAAACATCGTTCGGGTGACACCCGCCGAGCAGACCAGTTCGGCCGAATTTACCCCTGTGGTACAGATCAACACGAACGTGCTGGGCTTGCCCGAGCGAATCGCGTTTGATGAAAGCGGCGCGCTTTGGTTCGCGGGGGCAGTTGGCAAGCTCGTCGTGCTTTCCGCAACCGATCTTCTGTCCTCGGGCCCGAAGAACACGCTGCAAATCAGCGGCACCGGTGTGGAATACGCCCCCGCCCTGGCTTTCTTCCCGGCACCGGCCGGCTTGCCGATCTTCCATTCGCTGCCCTAGATGCCGGCGTGAGCGCTACCCCGCGGGCCTTCGCAGGCATCGATTTCGGCACAACCAATACGGCGATAGGCCTGGTCGATGCATGCGGGGCCATCGCGCTGGCACCGCTCCCGAATCGAGGAATGCCCGACAGTTCCACCTGGCGAACCGTCCTATTTTACGAAGAGGGTGAAAAGCCGACCGCCGGTGGGCCTGCGATTGCCCGTTATATTGAAAG
>JAWXBF010000136.1:0-12277 GCA_034439895.1 Deltaproteobacteria bacterium | reverse complement strand
CGGGCGGGTTTACGAAGGTCTCACGAAAATCGGGTCCTGGTACGCCGAGCAGTTCGGTTCGCTCATCGACCGATTGAAGGCCATGCCGGAAGGCGGCGGAACCGTTTTCGATAACACGTTGTTGGTCTGGATGAGCGAACACTCATCGTCATCGGGCGATCACGGTCGAGAGAATCTGCCCTGCGTTCTTGCGGGTGGACTGGCTGGAACGATCGGGAGGGGCCGGGTGTTGCGTCTGAACCGTTCCCACAATGATCTCTTCATCACAATCGCTCAAGCCATGGGTTTCGCGGACATCAAAACCTTCGGCAAGACTTCGGTTTGCAAGGGCACCATCGCGGAGTTGTTGGCCTGAAAGATCCGCTAGCGATCCCGGCAACAGAGCACGCCGCCGTTTTCGGGGCGCATTTTTACGACGCGCGCGGCCTCGTTGAAATGGTCCGCTAACTCACCGCAATGCCAGAGGCCTTCGGAGGCAAGGCAATCGGAAAAATCGAGTCGTCGGTCGAGCGGAAAACAGGTCTCCACCTCGGGTTGGCCGAAGGTGCCGCAGCCGTGTACATCATTGGTCTGACCGAGGGCGACTGCGCAGGCGCCGATCGGGGCCGCCCCCCCCACGGCCGCAAAAAAACCCACGCCATCGGCCGGGACCGCGCCTTCGCAGTCGCTCGGAGACGAAACCGCGACGTCACCCGGAGAGGAACACAAATGCCATCCTCCCGCACAGAGATCGGCGGCCGAACAGCCGACGCCCATGCGGTTTTGTCCGGTATTGCCCGAAAGGCGGTTGCACTGGGGCACGAGCGAAACCCCCTTCAAGATTCCGGGGATCGTCCACGCCCCTCCACAGCCCGCGATGTGGGTCCAGCCCACGGTCGAGGCATCCAGAAAGCCCTCGCGAGAGCCATCGGCACAGCCCATTTGCTGCGGCAATCCCAGGATGGGGACGATGACGGCGGCATCGCGTGGACCGGATATTGTCGGGGCACCATCCAACGCGGGCGCCGATCCATCGACCAACCCGGCGTCGGTGGCAGGGCCCACCGTTCGAGGTGTGTTGAGGTCGGTACCAGCATCCTCAAGCAAGCAGGCGCCAAGGGTGAGCAGTCCCCAGGTCATCGCCAGCAACAGGAGGCGGTGGGTGCGGTTTGGGGGCAAAGCGGCGGTTGGCATCGGATAATCGTGGTGCGCGGTTTGACGGCCTCGCCCCGCGACCGCATATTCTGGCCATGCGCAAGGCCACGGTCGAGCGAAACACGCGTGAGACGCAGATCCAGCTGTCGATTGATCTCGACGGTTCGGGGACCCGCAGCATCGATACACCGGTGCCGTTCTTCAATCACATGCTGGAGGCGGTCGCAAAACACGGCCTCATCGACCTGAATCTGAAAGCCACCGGCGACGTGGACGTGGACGCGCACCACACCGTAGAAGACGTGGGGATCTGCCTTGGACAGGCCGTGCGCGAGGCACTCGGTAGTCACCGCGGCATCACACGTTACGGCAGCGCCATCATCCCGATGGACGAAACGCTCTGCCAGGCAGCCGTCGACTTTTCGGGTCGAGCGGCGTTCATCTATCGTGGCGACGCGGTCAAGGGCAAGCGCATTGGCACTTTCGATGCCGAACTTGCACGCGAGTTCTTCGGCGGCTTCGTCGGTGGCGCACAGTGCAACTTGCACCTCGAATGTCGCTATGGCGAGAACGCACACCACATCGTCGAGGCGCTCTTCAAGTCCTTTGCGCGCGCGGTTCGCATGGCAGTGACGATCGATCCTCGGGTCGTGGATGTGCCCTCGACCAAGGGAACCTTGACCGCGTGAGCTCCGGCAAACACCGTATTGCGGTTGTCGATACCGGCAGTGGCAATCTGCGCAGCGTTCAGAAGGCCCTCAGTGTTTCGGGCGGCGACGTTGTGGTCTCGGGCGATCCAGAGGTCATCGCACGCGCCGACAAGATCGTCGTGCCGGGTCAGGGTGCTTTTGGTGGCTGCGTGGCAGGACTCGATGCCGCTGGTGGCGCCCTCCGCGCCGCCATTTCCGATGCCCTTGCAAGTGGCACACCCTATCTTGGACTATGCCTGGGGTTGCAGATCCTGTTCGACACTTCCGACGAGAGCGCCGACTGCAAGGGCCTCGGCGTCATCCCGGGGCGCGTGGTACGATTCAAGGTACCTGCCCCTCTCAAGGTCCCACACATGGGCTGGAATCCCTGCCGACAGGGATCTGCGGCGCGTACCCCGATGGGCACGGCGCTTTTGCGTGACATCCCCGATGGCACCGCCTTTTACTTCGTCCACAGTTTCTATGGCGTCCCCATCGATCCGGACGTCGTCGCCCTGCAATCTGACCATGGCTTCGATTTCTGTGCGGCGGTTGCGCGCGACAACCTCTTCGCCTGCCAGTTCCATCCCGAAAAAAGTCAGGCCGCCGGCCTGCGCCTGCTTCACAACTTTGTCACCCTGTAACGCCTTCGGAGACCCCCGTGCAGATCTATCCCGCAATTGACTTGATGGACGGCCAGGCTGTCCGACTTTCGCAGGGCAAACGCGAATCGAAACAGGTGTATTCGGATAACCCCGCCGCCCTTGTCGCTGGTTTCGCGGCCGAGGGTGCCCGCCGCCTGCACGTCGTGGATCTCGACGCTGCCTTCTCGAAAGGCGTGCAAAACAACCGCGCCGTGATCCGTCGGATCGTCGAGGCGGCCGGCGACAAGATGGAGGTCGAGGTCGGCGGCGGAATCCGTAGCACGGAAGACTGCGAGGCCCTGTTTTCAATCGGGGTTCGCTACGCGGTGCTTGGCACCCTGGCCATCAAGGATCCGGTGCTTGGCGCGCGTTTGTGTGCACAATATCCGGGTGCAATCATCGTCGCCGTCGATGCCTGGGAAGGCCGAGTGGCCGTCGAGGGCTGGACCGAGGACAGTGGCAAAAGCGCCGTCGACATCGGCAAGGAATACGCCCGTGCGGGTGCAGCGGCCATTTTGTATACCGACATCGGACGCGACGGCATGCGCACGGGCCCCAACATCGAAGCGACGTTGAAGCTGGGTCAGGCCATCGCCCCCTGCCCCGTCATCGCCTCGGGGGGCGTGGCGCGATTGAGTGACCTCGACAATGTCATCAAGACGGGCGGCATCGGCGTCATCATCGGCAAGGCCCTCTACGAGGGCGAGTTCACGGTGGCCCAGGCCGTGTCACGTTTGCGCGAACTTCAGGGCAGCGGAAACTAGTTCATGCTGGCCCGCCGTATCATTCCCTGTCTGGATGTAACCGACGGACGCGTCGTCAAGGGCGTCAAGTTCGTTGAACTGCGCGATGCGGGCGATCCGGTTGCGGTCGCGGCGGAATACGATCGACAGGGCGCAGACGAAATATGTTTCCTCGATATTTCGGCCTCGCACGAGGGGCGGCAAACCACGCTGAAAATGGTTCAGCAAACGGCAGAGCAGGTATTTTTACCGCTCACGGTTGGCGGCGGCGTGCGGAGCGTGGAGAACGTGCGCGAGCTGTTGCTTGCAGGCGCCGACAAGGTCGGCATCAACACGGCTGCCGTCACGGATCCAGAACTTGTGCGTCGGGCCTCCGATGCCTTCGGTGGCCAGGCCATCGTGGTGGCCGTCGATGCGCGCCGCGATCCCTCAAGCCCCAACCACGCCCCGCGCTGGGAAGTCTACACGCACGGCGGACGCAAACCAACGGGCCTCGATGCCGTCGCCTGGTGTGCGCGCATGGCCGAATTCGGCGCCGGCGAGATCTTGCTGACCAGCATGGATCGCGATGGAACGCGAGATGGTTTCGACCTGGCGTTAACTCGAACGGTATCCGACCGCGTTTCTATTCCGGTGATCGCGTCGGGCGGGGTTGGGAATCTGCATCACCTCTACGAAGGCGTGTCACAAGGGGGTGCCGATGCGGTGCTTGCCGCATCGATCTTTCACTTTGGTCAGCACACGATTCCGGAAGCGCGGGAATACCTGCGCGCCCGCGGCGTGCCCGTTCGTATCACAGCGTCTTAGCCTCCCCGCAAGTTTCGAATGCCGGGCCGGCCAGGGAATCGTCTCCTCGTGACGCAATTGATCAAACGGTTAGCATTCGGAAAAACCGATTCCTTTCCGATGCGCCGCTGGGGCGACCGATCGCTTCAAGGACGTCAAACATCGAATCGCCGAATTGATTGGCCTCGGCTAAGAGTTTCTTTGCTTCCGCTGGATCGCTGAACACCGCAACAAGTGAAGACTCCGACTGAGCGGTAAACGTCAAAAAGGAAAAATAGCAATCGAGCAAGCGTCTCACTGGCTCGGAATAACCCTGCGTCAGTAGCCATTCGAGACGCTGGCTCGGCGTCATGCGTGTCATCTCCTGGGCGTCGCCGGGGGTCACCGTACGGTTCTTCGAAAAAACGGACAGCAGATAGGCCAACGCTGAAAAACACGTGAGCAACCGGCTGTGTTTGAGCTTGTAGTTCTTCAACCGCCGTTTGATCTTCTTGTGATCGGGTTCGGACTTCGTGCGCGCCTCATAGTTGACACAGAAGGTTCGCCAGAGACGTAGGATGTCGTTGGCCAGAAATGTCGGGGCGAAATCGTTTTTGTGATCATCGAAATCCCGCCAATAGGCGCGAATCACTTGACCAATCGCATTACCGTAGAATTGTTCACCGATGAGCGGGGTGCTCTCGAGTAGTAGCAACAACCGCGCGGTAAACGTGTTGCTCGAATCGTCACTCGGCTGCCCGAGCGTCTTGACCAACTCTCCGACGGTGTAGTGGACCAGGTACTCACCATCGCCTGAAAACTCGGGCAGGTTCTGATCGCGCGTCGCCTTAATCAGGGATGCCTTCAGACAGATCTCGTCGAGTCTCGGCAACAGGCGGTTGCCTTGTTCGTCGTTGCCACCAACGATGAACAAATCCAAATCGCTGTGGTCGCTCGATTCGCCGCGCCCTACCGATCCGGTTGCGTAAACGCAGACGTTCGGCCCTGGGTCTACGTCGATCCTTTTGGAAAGATCGCTGATGCGCGTTTTGGAGATCTGGCGACGCGTTTCAAGGATCTTGGAGTTCATCACCCCTGCGCCAGTTGAAAAGTTTCCCAAAGATCTCTGCCTGTTCGATGGCATCGTCGAGCGCGTTGTGCGTGTGCTTGTGCGTCGATTGGAGTTCTGGGGCCAAAGTCGCCCTTCCAGATGCAACAATCGGCACGCCTGCCTTTACTGCGTAGGCGGTCTTGATATCAAAACAACGTGAATGGTTGAACGGCGAACCCTGTTGGGAAAAACGCACAAAATACCAATACAACCAACTCCAATCGAAGCTCAGTGGATAGGCGACGAGGACCGGGCTGCCACCCTCACTCATCGAATCTACCCAGCGGCTGGCGTCTGTCATGGCATCGGAAGGATCGGCCCCTTCTCGAATGAGTTTTTCGCGATCCAGACCGTTGATCGCGAGGGCCTCAGGTTCAAAGTCGGTGGAGATCGGCCGCAATTCTCGATAAAACGTTTTCTCGTAAGAGGTGGGCGGTTCAAAGCGCGTGCCGTCAAATCGTCCAGCAACCACCAAAGCGAACGACAGCATTGAAAATGGGCCCGGGATGGCACCATCAGTCTCAACGTCGGCGGAAAAATATACGTCCACTTGCGGTGTCTTACCTGTGCTCTTGGCGCGGGTCGGCTCGCGAATCGCCAACCCGCCAGTATCCAGCTCCATTGGTGGATACCTTATCAGCACGAAATCCACCCGTGCGAAAAACCAACTGCCAAAAGCGTGCGGATCACAATTTGGACGGTGGGGTTGCGCGCTTTGCCTCAGGCGAAGGCGCGACGCCCGTGCCGACGGCGAGCCTGAAAACAAAACTCGCGCAACATGCGGCTGTGTTGTTTGGCCATGGCCTTGAAGCGGATGCCATGACCGTTGAACATCGCGTCGCTGAGATCGCCGTAGCGCAATTCGCCTGCGATCCAGAGTGTCTCGCCCATGCCCGGCAAGGCCAATTCAAGACCCACCGGCTCTAGACGCTGCTTCGGATCGTCGGGCAGCGTGTTGAGGTAAAGTCCGCTTTCACTGATGTTCGTGGTAAAGCCCCGAATCGGTCGGTCGCCGATGTAAGCGGTCAGATACGTTTCCATTGGAATTCGGCCGTCAAATCGTTTGTCGAGATACGTCATGGCTCCCCTTCTTGTGTTCCCCACACCACCCGATCGGAATTCGCCGACCGGTAGGTGTATGTAGGACATTGTTGCACATGAGCCTACCAGGTCAAACTATTTCACCTTTCTCACAGGACTCCGCATGCTCTCGCCCGACATCGAACCGCTGATAGCGGCCGCCAAATTCGAGGAAAACGGTTTAATTCCAGTTATTTCGCAAGATCGCCGAACCGGTGTTGTGCGCATGTTCGCCTGGGCCAATCGCGACGCGTTGCGTGCAACCGCCCGAACCGGACTCGCGACCTTCTGGAGCCGCTCGCGCAATGCCCTGTGGGAAAAGGGCGCCACCTCGGGCCATGCCATGAAGGTCAGGGATATCCGCATCGACTGCGACGGCGACGTCCTCCTTTACGTGGTCGATGCCGACGGACCGAGCTGCCACGAAGGCACGACCTCGTGCTTCGCTCGGTCGGTCAAAGAGGGGGCGCTGGTGTCCGACGACGGGCCCCCGGGCGTCCCGGCATCTATCGTATCACAGGTCGATCAGGTCATCGCCTCGCGCAAGGGCCAGGATGGTGGCAAGTCCTACGTGGCATCATTGTTCGCCAAGGGCTTTCCGAAGATTGAAGAAAAGATTCGCGAGGAGGCCGGCGAACTGTGTGAGTCATTGCCAACCGGTGACGATGCCCACACCGCCCATGAAGCGGCGGATTTGATCTTCCACGCGATGGTGGGTTTACAAGCCGCAGGTCTCAACATCGATTCGGTCTTTACCGAACTTGAACGACGGTTCGGCGTGTCGGGACACGTCGAAAAGGCAAGCCGCACGAAGGGCTAAGATGGCAGTCATGTCGCTTGCCGAACGCACGGCCGAACTGTTCGGCGCGGGCGGTCCGATCGCGGCAATGCTGGGCAGCTACGAAGCGCGGCCCGGCCAGCGGCGCATGGCCGAGCGAGTTGCGGAGGCCTTTGACAGCAACGAGCGTCTGCTCTGTGAAGCGGGTACCGGCACCGGCAAAACACTGGCGTATCTGATTCCGGCGATTCTTTCACAGCGCAAGGTCGTCGTTTCGACGGGCTCAAAGACGTTGCAAGACCAGATCGCGCAGATCGATCTGCCCCGCTTGCAGCGCAGCCTCGGGGTTCCGTTTTCGTTCGCGGTGATGAAGGGCTTGTCGAACTACGTTTGCCTGCGTCGGATGTCCGAACGCATGCTGCAGGGGACGCTCGCCGGTACCGATAATCAGACCGAACATCAACTCGCCGCGATCCGCGCCTGGGTCAGCACCTCACCCGATGGCGATCGCGCGGAACTCGACGGCGTGCCAGACGAGGCCGCCATTTGGCGCGACGTCGTGGCCACGCCCGAGACGCGACTCGGTTCACGCTGCAAACACTACCGCGAGTGTTTTGTGACCGGCATGCGCGAGCGGGCGGCGACGGCGCAGATCATCGTCACCAACCACCACCTGTTCTTTGCCGATCTGGCGTTGCGCGCGGCTTGGCCCGAGGCGCAGGTATTGCCCGCCTACGATGCCGTGATCTTCGACGAAGCCCACCAACTGGAAGACGTCGCGACAGAGTTTTTCGGGCTGCAGGTTTCATCGCAACGGTTTTTCGCGCTGGCCCGCGATCTGTCGCGCCTGCCGATGTCTGCCGGTGCGGGTGAGCGGGCGCAGATCCTGTCGCGCCACCTCGCGGGGCTTGCCGACGATCTGACCCGCGTGGTGCGCCAACATGGCCGTGGCAACCGCAATGCGAATGACGAATCGCGCATGCCATTGCCCGACGATCTCTTCTCGGGTGATCCGGCCGATCCGAACAGTCCACGCGCCCTGTATCTGTCGATGGATACCCTGCTTGACGAGATCGCGAACCACTGTCGTCGCCTTGGCGAGAACGGGCCGCCTACACTAGACGGCCACCGTTCGCCGCCGCCCGCTGAAATTGCGGCAGTCTTGACGGGCCTCGCGCGTCGAGCGAGCCAGTTGCGCGATGGCCTTGCCGTGTTTGCCGAACGCGGATCACGTGACACGGTTCGATGGCTTACCTCCTCGCCGCACAACATTGCCCTGCGCGCGTCCCCCATCGACGTGGCACCGTTGTTGACGCGGGCCTTTGATGCCCACCCGGGTCCTCTTATCTTCACCTCGGCGACGCTGTCCGTGGCCCGTAACTTTGACTACGTTCGCGCGCGCCTCGGTGTACGGGATGCCGCATCCGAAGCAACGTTCGCGTCGCCCTTTCGTTACCAGGAACAGACCCTCATCTACTTGCCCGAGGATCTCACCGATCCAAACCAGGATCGCTTTTCGCAAGAAGCCGCCGATCGTGCGATCGCATTGTGCGAAGCCTCGCGCGGCCGGGCCCTGTGCCTCTACACCAGCTTTCGCGCACTGCGGATTGCAGAGACCGCGTTCCGGGCGCACGGAAAGTTTCCGTTGCTTGTACAGGGTGAGCGGCCCAAGCTGGCGTTGCTCGATGGCCTGCGAACGCAGATTGGCGCCGTCTTGCTCGCCACGCAGAGTTTCTGGGAAGGGGTGGATGTTCCGGGAGAGGCGCTGTCTCTGGTCGTGATGGATCGCATTCCCTTCGCGTCGCCCGACGAACCCCTCGTCGCCGCGCGCGCCCGCCGCATCGAGGAAGAAAACGGCGATCCCTTCACCAGCTACCAGCTACCCCGTGCTGCGCTTGCGCTTCGACAAGGCTTTGGCCGCCTCATCCGCACCCGTACCGATCGCGGCGTGGTGGCCTTCCTGGACGGGCGTCTTTTGCGCAAAAGCTACGGCGGCACCCTGCTCGGAAGCCTGCCACCGGAATGTCGGCGCACCGACGACCTCGAAGAGGTCCGGGCGTTTTTCGCCGCGGGCTAACCAGGCCCTTTCGGGCGTGCCGGCGATCCGGTGCTTTGCGTCGGACGCCCGAATCAACATCCCGGTCGTCGGCCCATTTATTGCAGTGACTGGCGTGCATGGAAAAAATACGGGAAGGCTTCCACACGGCCTGGTTCTTGACCAAGGAGACCCTTGGCGCCTGGTGGTCCGACAAGGCGCCCCGCCTTGGGGCGGCTCTTTCGTACTACACAATCTTTGCCCTGGCGCCTGTGCTGATTCTGGTTATCGCGGTAGCCGGCATGGTGCTGGGACGCGAGGCGGCGCAAGGAGAAATCGTCACACAGTTGCGCGGATTGCTGGGAGAGGAAGGCGCGGTCTTCGTGCAGGACATGATCTTGAATTCCTCGGAGAAAAAATCCGGCATCATCGCTACCGGTATTGGCATCATCACGCTTCTCATCGGCGCGACAGGCGTTTTCATCGAGCTGCAAGACGCCTTGAATACCGTCTGGAAGGTGGAGGCCAAGACAGGTCGTGGGTTCAAAGGCCTACTGCGTGATCGATTGCTATCGTTTGGTCTGGTGCTGAGTCTGGGATTCCTGCTGCTGGTTTCGCTGGCGATGAGCGCCGGGTTGTCTGCTCTCGGAGGTTGGATCAGCCGTTTCATCCCTGGGTGGGTGATGGTGGGCTACGTCATCAACTTCGGCGTTTCAATCGGTGTTGTCGCCCTGTTGCTCGCCGTGATCTTCAAACTGCTGCCCGACGTAAAGATGGCCTGGCGGGATGTCTGGATGGGATCGATCGTCACGGCGGTGCTCTTCACGGGCGGGAAATATGTGATCGGGCTTTACCTCGGCAAGGCCAGCGTGGGCTCGCCGTTCGGAGCAGCCGGATCGCTCGCCATCCTGCTCGTCTGGATCTATTACACCGCTCAGATCATTCTTTTGGGTGCCGAATTCACCCGCGCCTACGCCAATCGCTGCGGCTCACACGGGGTCGGTCTCGAACCCGCCCACAATCAAGAGGCTCTGCCATCCGGACGAAGCGCCCGCGGAAGGCCGACGATAAAGGTGGTCCCGTCGCTGTCAGTCGATTCGACCCGAACGCTGCCCTGATGCGCGCAAACAATTTCGCGGGTGATGTGAAGGCCCAAACCAAGGCCCTGCGCCGCTTCCGTTTGCCGCGATCCCTGCGTCATGGGCTCGAAGAGCGTTGCCAGTTGATGCGCCGGAATCGCGCCCTGATTGCGGATCTCGATGCACACGTTGTCCGGATGCGTGCCGTCGATTCGCGCACGGACTTCATGGTCGCCGCCGTGCTGCAAAGCGTTTCCGACCAGGTTGGAAAAGACCTGCAACAGGCGATCGGCATCCCATATACCGCTCGTATCGCCGTGCCGTTCCAACTTCAGGATCGATTCAGGATGTGCGGCGTGCAACTCGTCCATCGCCTGGCGCATGAGCCACTCGAGATCGGTTGAGGATGGGATGAGTGGGATGCCGCGGCCGAGGCGGACCCGAGTGAAATCGAGCAACTGATCAATCATCCGCGCCATCCGATGGCCGCTGGAAATCAGTCGGGTAAGCGGTTTCCTCAGATTCTCGTCGTCGCTCCGTTTGTTCAAGAGCTGCGCAGCCATCAAGATGGCGCTGAGCGGGTTTCGCAGGTCGTGCCCGAGAATACCGGTGAACATTTCGTTGAATCGGATGCTTCGCTGCAATTCTGCCGCAACCGCAAAACGCGCCAGGGCGGTGGCGACATGGCTCGCAATCGCCTTGGCGAGCTCAATCTCCTGAAGCGAAAGGATCCGGGGCGTATCGTAGTACACCATAAATTTGCCGATGATCGCGTCGTTGGCGACCAGGGGGATGAACGACAGCCCGCCAATGCCTTCGGCGTGAAACAACGACAGATAAGGACCCATCGCCGGATCATTCTCGACGTCGGACACCAGCACGGGCTCAGGGGACCGCGCGTCGCGTGACCAGGGCGAGTGGCCTTCCACCGCCTGCCGGTAGGATTCGGACAGACCTCGCCACGCCTTGAATCGTATGACATTATCGTCGTCATACGAAAGAATCGCCGATCGCGGCGCAGAGACCGCACCCTCGATCGCATCCAGCGCAGCTGAAAATATCTCCTCTAAAGTCTGCGCGGCGTTGACAGAGCCCGCCAGACGATAGAGCAACTCGGTTTGTGCAAGACTGCGCTTTTCGGCATCGAGCAGGCGAAGGCGCTCGAGCGCCTGACCCGAATAGCGCGCCACCAACGCCATGAAACCCTTCTGGTCTTCGTCTATCGCCGGAGCATCATCAAAGGTAAAACCGATTGCACCCCGAATTCGACCAAGTGTCTTAACCGGCAGAACCGCTATCTCGTACGACCGGCCCGGCGTGACCATCTCGCCGAGGTTGGGATATCGAGCGACCAGCGCCTCTTGTGACGGGATCCAGATCGGCCCACCGCTCACGATCGCATCAAGCACCGGCAATCGCTCCAAACTATCGATCCTTGTGCTGAGTGCGCGGGCAGACTCGGCATCGTAGCCGACGGAGTTTGCGAGGTTGGCGCGCAGCTGATCGTCGTCAACCACCCAAAGCCCGACACTGGAAGCGGCGAGTGCAATAGAAGAATTCTCAACCACCGCCTGGTAGACTTGCTCGTGGGTCACCGCGTCGGCAATCGCGGACGTAATCGCGGTAGAGCGTTCGTTGCGCCGAAGGACATCGTTTCGTTCCTTTTGAACATTTCTCAGATCGCGCAGCGATTCGCGTAGGGCGTTTTCTACCCGACGGTGGAGGTCGATCTCCGCCACCAGGATCTCTGACGGAACACTGGACGACTCCGGGGGATTCCGATGATCCATCCCGGTCGCTACGGGGTCAGCACGATCTTCGTCTGCACTGATGGCCGCACCCATGTCATCGGCATGCCGGACGGGACTCATAACGCATCGCACTAACACCTGCAATGTGGTTTGCAATCGAAAGTTAGGCGTCCCGTGTTACGGCGATGAAACTCCCGTCCACAGTTTTGTTCCCTTTTGAAAACGCGACACCGGACCACTCTGTTTCACGAACCTTATCCTTGCAACGCATCGCCTGGCTTGCACCTTGCATTCAAGGGCCCTTCGAGGAATGACATGAAAAAAACCAAGGCCACCAAGGGTAAGAGCAGCAGCAATTCTCACAAGAGCAAGAAGGACGGGAAGAAGGACGGGAAGAAGGACGGGAAGAAGGACGGGAAGAAGTCCGACGATGCGTTGCGGCTGGACGCTATCGAGCTGCTGAAAAGT
>JAWXBF010000135.1:0-26528 GCA_034439895.1 Deltaproteobacteria bacterium | reverse complement strand
GGGGTATTGCGTGCCATGAGTGCCGCGGTGGCCATCTTTACGGCCGCCGTGGTCGGTGTCGCACCCGTGTCGAGCGTGGGTGGATTTTGCCCGAGCAAGCCCGTCAACTGCGCGGCCTGTCCAATCATCGGATCAACAGAAAGGCCGCTCACCGTACAGGGCGTGGGTGCGCAGGTCAGACTGCCCCCCGCTTTGCAGGTTGGATAAAGCTGCATGCCCCACAAGACGCCCTGGTCGGTTTGAGAAAACACACCATTGAGTGCTGTGGTCGTTTCACTCCACTTTGTGGGATTGCCCTCGTTGCCCATCGCATTGCGCATCATTGAGCCCGAGCGATCTTGAACGACCAGCACCTCGGGCGGCAAACGTTCCAGATTGAAGTTTTTTTGGCCGCAGGCGGTCTTGTCTTCGTCGCCCGGATCGGTGCCCGAAGTGGCACCTGTGCCCGGTTTGAGCGACGTGCCGAAAATACCCGTGTTGCCCGAGCCAAAGGCGCCGCCCTTGCCGCCCTTGCCGCCCGTACCGAAAGGATCATCGCTACCCGTCCCTCCCTTGTCAGCTCCACAACCTAACGAAAAAATCAGCACACCTGTGGCGGCGAGCACACTTGTCTTGAACATTTGGGACCTCCTTTGGCCTGAGGCCAAAAACTACGGATGCATTGACATTAACATAACGGTGAGCTGTGCCAATGGATGTTTTCCACAGCTTTTCCGCTGTTGTTTTGAATACTTAAGCGGTGCCTTCGGTGGGCGGAAGTGCGCCATGTCGGTAATTGTACCCCTTAAAATACGAGTCTCGAAGGGTTTCCAGCGTTCGAAAACTGGATGGAGTTGCCCATGGCAGGCAAAGTGCCAGAGGATGGTCTTTCTTTCCGATGTTCCGCAAGCGTGATGTCACGATTCACTTCGTTGGCATCGGCGGAATCGGTATGTCCGGCATCGCGGAGGTGCTGTTGAACCTCGGCTATCCGGTTTCTGGCTCTGATCTGCACCGCTCAGAGGTCACCGACAGGCTCACCACCCTCGGTGGCCGCATCGGCATCGGTCACGACGCGAAACACGTGGCGGCAGCCGATGTGGTGGTGGTTTCAAGCGCCGTCCGCGCGGACAATCCCGAAGTTCTGGCGGCGCGGGCGCGCGATGTGCCGGTCATTCCACGCGCGGAAATGCTGGGCGAGTTGATGCGGGTCAAGGATGGTGTTGCGGTTGCCGGATCCCATGGCAAGACCTCGACCACGACGATGCTCGCCGCTATTTTCGCGGAAGCAGGTCTTGATCCGACGGTCATTATTGGCGGCAAGGCGCGCGCGCTTGGCTCGAACGCACGACTTGGGCACGGCGAAATCTTGGTCGCCGAAGCCGACGAATCCGATGGGTCGTTTCGCCACCTGTTCCCCATGGTCGCGATCATCACGAACATGGATCGCGAGCACATGGATCACTACGGCACCGAGGCGGCGCTGCGAGCGGCCTTCCTGGATTTCGCCAACAAGGTGCCCTTTTATGGCCTGGTGGTGCTCTGCGCCGACGACGCCAATACGATGAGCCTCGCGCCCGAGTTATTGAAACGTCACACAAGCTACGGGTTGACGGCCGGCGACTACCAGGGGCGCATCGTCCGGGCCGATTCACAGGGGACGCAGCTTGAATTGCGCATTCGCAATACCATTGCCGGTCAGTTGCACGTTCGAATCCCCGGTACGCACTACGCCCAGAACGCGGTGGGGGCGGTGGCGGTGGCCGAGTTCCTTGGCGTGCCCCTTTCCGTGTGCTCGAAGGCGCTTGAAAACTTTCAGGGCGTGGATCGGCGTTTTTCGGTACGCGGCGAAGCCCGCGGCGTGCTCGTCATCGACGACTACGGCCACCACCCGACCGAAATCGCAGCAACGATTGCTGCCGCCCGCCTGTTCAATCGCCGTGTCGTGGTTGCGTTTCAACCCCATCGATTCAGCCGGACGCAGGATCAATTTGCGCAATTCGCGCCATCACTGGCCGGCGCCGACTGTGTTTTCCTCACCGATGTTTATGCGGCGGGTGAGGCCCCGATCCCCGGGATCGACTCGAAGGCGTTGTGTGCGACGTTCAAAGGGCCTGTTTCCTACGTGCCTCGGGCTCGATTGCAGGAGGCGCTGATGGCGGAGCTCAAAGACGGTGATTTGCTCCTCACGCTCGGTGCGGGCGATATCACCCGCCTTGCACCCGAGATCTTGGCGCGCCTTTCTGAGGTCACGCCATGAGCACCCGCGCGCTCGTTCGTCCCGAATGGCGTGGTGAAAAGCGCGGTCGTGCCCGCAATCGCAAGGTGTCCATTCAGCGGCGTTCGCTGGTGCTGATTCTGGCAGATTTTTTTACCGGAATCGCACGCGTGGTGGCGCTCGTGGTACGAAAGCTTTCGCTGATTGTTGCCGTTGGAGCGACACTGTTCGCTGTTGTGGTGGGTGGTCGCTCGCTCGTGCGCACCGTCGTTGCGTCTGAACACTTTTCGGTTCGCTCGATCTCCATCAACGCGACGGCGCAGGTGACCCGCCAGGAGATCGAAACCATGGGTGGGGTTGCCGTGGGCGATCGCCTACTGAGCGTCGATCCCGATGCCGTTGCGGCCCGGATCGCGGCCCATCCCTGGGTGTCCGAGGTTCAGGTGCGCCGACACTTGCCCGCCATTCTCGACGTGCAGGTCATCGAGCGAAAAGCTGCGGCCGTCGTGAATCTCGATGGCCTTTACCTCGTAGATGAACGCGGTCACCCGTTCAAGCGCGCCACCACGACCGAGGCCATTGGGCTCGTGGTGTTGTCGGGCCTTGAGCGTGAGCGTTTCGCCTCGGTTCCGCAGGTCGTCGAGGCGGTCTACCGCGAGGCGCTTTCGATATTGCGCACCTATTACGCGATTCCTTCACGTCCCGAATTGTCCGAGGTGGTCATCGACGCCGCCAGCGGTTACTCGCTCATTTTGCTGGATGGGGGCGGTCAGATTCGCCTCGGCCGCGAACATTATGGTGAAAAATTGGCGCGCTTCGACAAGATCCTCGAAGCTTTGCAAAAGAACCTCACCGAAATGAATCGCTCCGCACTTTCTGCCCTCGCCCTTGTTCACCTCGAGGGAACAACGACAGGCCGAGTTTCGGTGCGATTGCGATCGCAGAACCCTCAATAACGCCCGCGGAGAAAACACGGAAAATGGCCAAAAGAAGCTCCGACATCATCGTGGGTCTCGACATTGGGACGACCAAGATCGCCTGCGTCGTGGCAGAGCGCACCGACGATGGGATCGACGTGATCGGCGTGGGGACGCAGCTGTCGCGGGGCCTGAAAAAAGGGGTGATCGTGAACATCGACTCGACGGTGGCGGCGATTCGATTGGCGGTGGCCGAGGCCGAGGGCATGTCGGGCTGTATGATCTCTCAGGTCTACGTGGGCATCGCGGGCGGTCACATCAAGGGTGTGAACTCGACCGGGACGGTGGCGGTCAAGGATCGCGAAGTGCGTCCGGGCGATGTGGCCAAGGTTCTGGATCTGGCGCGCGCGATTGCGTTGCCTGCCGACCGGCACATCGTTCACGTGCTGCCGCAGGAATACAAAATTGACGGACAGGACGGCGTGCGCGAGCCACTCGGCATGTGTGGCGTTCGCCTCGAAGCGCGCGTGCACATCGTGACGGCTGCTGCCGCCGCTGCTCAGAACATCATCAAGTGTTGCAGTCGGGCCGAGCTCGAAGTCCTCGACATCGTGCTCGAGCCTCTTGCCTCGGGCGAGGCCGTACTTGAAGAGGACGAAAAGGGCCTCGGTGTTGCGCTTATCGACATTGGCGGTGGTACGACAGACATTGCGATTTTCACGGACGGCGCAGTCGCCCATACGAGCGTGATTCCGATTGGTGGCCACCAGTTGACGAGCGACATCGCCTTCGGTCTGCGGACGCCGCCGCACGAAGCGCAGAAGATCAAACACTATTTCGGCTGTGCCACGGCCGCGATGGTGGGTGAAGACGAGACCATCGAAGTGCCTTCGGTGGGGGGCCGTGAACCCCGCATCCTGTCGCGTCAGATGTTGTGTCGCGACATCATTCAACCGCGTGTTGAAGAGATGTTCTCGTTCGTGCGCGCCGAAATTGCGCGCCTCGGTTGTGAAGACATGCTGGCATCGGGTGCGGTCATCACGGGGGGTGCCACGCAACTCGCAGGTATGGCCGAACTGGGCGAAGAGATCTTGGGATTACCGGTTCGCGTGGGTGTACCGAAGGGGGTTGGCGGATTGGCCGATGCGGTCAAGTCACCGGCGTATGCGACGGCGGTTGGTCTCGTGCAATACGGGCTGTCGCAACAGGCCGCGATCGCCCCGTCGGATCGTCAGCGCCGGGGCAGCTGGTACGAGCGCATCAAGGGTATGTTTTAGCGTTGTTCTAAATGCCCACTGCCTTGACGTACCCCGACGTTGCGTCGTCGATGATGGCCTTGTCGCCCGTCACCAACACGAGGTTGCGGACCCGCGCGGTAGCGATGATGAAACGATCGGCAGGATCCTTGTGAAAGGATCCTGGCAACCTTGTCGATTCCAGCACCACATCGATCGGGAGGTCCAGCATCGAAAGGCCATCTGTGTTTTCGCGCAGCCAAATGTCGAGGGGTCGATTGAGTTCGATTTTTCCGAGCGATGTTTTGAGCGCAATCTCCCAGGGCGAGATTTGACTTAAAAAAACCGCCTTTTCGCTGTGTGCGGACTCGAGTTGCGAAACGAGTTCCGTTGGGACGTGGGGGTCACCGATGGCCATCCAGAACCATGCATTGGTATCCAGAAGGTACTTACTCCTCAAGGGTGCTCCAGAGTTCGGGCTGCGGGTGGAACGCATCTTCGGCAGTGCGGATCACGGTCCCCTTCGCGCGTCCGAACAGTGGCTTTGGTTTCGCAGTGCTCACCGGAACCAATTTGGCGACAGGGCGGCCGTGTTTGGTAACAATAATCTCCTCGTGCGTGCGATCAACGCGATCCATCAATTCAAGACATTTGGCTTTGAAAACTCCCGCTGCGACGGTCGACATGTCCACGCCAAGCAAATCACGGTGCATCAGGCGTCTGAAACGACCGCGCGATAGACCTCTTCCATGGTGGTGACGCCCGTCGCCGCTTTCTCCGCCCCATCGTAGAACATTGGCGTCATGCCGCCCTGTATCGCAAGCTGCTGTAGTACCTTTTCCGGCTGGTTCGACACGATGGCCTCGCGGATGGGCCCCGACAGGGTGAAGATCTCCTGGATGCCGGTGCGGCCCTTGAACCCGGACTTGCCACAGTCGGGGCAACTGCCTGCCTCAAACACCTGCAACCCAGGTTTCAAGCCGTACTGGGTGGTGAGCGCCGTTGGCAAAACGTTTTGTCGACGGCACATCGGGCATAGCTTGCGAACCAGGCGGTGAGCGACGACACCTGCAAGGCCTGCCGCCACCAGAAAATGAGGAATGCCCATGTCGACCAAACGTGTCACGGCGCCCACGGCGCTGTTGGTGTGCAGCGTGCCCAATACCAGGTGGCCGGTCAGGGACGCCTGCAAGGCAAGCTGCGCGGTTTCCGTGTCACGGATTTCGCCGATCAAGATCACGTCGCAATCCTGGCGTAGATAGCCGCGCAGGACGCGCCCAAACGTCAACCCGATCTCGTTGTTGACCTGTGCCTGATTCACGTCGGGCAAACGGCCTTCAACCGGATCCTCCACGGTTTGAATGTTGCGGGTAGATTGGCGAAGGAAATTGATGGCGGCATAAAGTGCAGTGGTCTTGCCGCTGCCCGTCGTGCCCGTGTGCAACACCAGACCGTGTTTTCGGCCCAGCAACGCCCGGTAAAGCCCAACGCTGTTCTCGGTGTAACCCACGGCGTTGAAATCCAGGCGCGAGAGATCCTGCATCAACACGCGGATGACGGCCTTTTCGCCTATCAACATGGGCACAACCGCAAGACGAAAATCGCGCGTGCCCTGGCGTGTGTCGATTGAAAAACGCCCGTCCTGTGGCAGGCGCTTTTCCGAAATGTCCAGGCTGGCCATGATCTTCAACCGCGAAAGAATCTGCGGGTGCAAATCGGTGGGCATTTCTTTCCAGAGCACAAGCTGCCCGTCAACCCGGAACCGAACCACAAGCTTGTTCATCTGGGGCTCGACGTGGATGTCGCTTGCCCCCTGGCCGATCGCTGCTTCCAGCATCTGACCCACAAGGTTCTGGGCAGTGGCCTCTACGTTGGCAGGAGCCCCCGGTCGCGCGGCTGGTGGAATCACACACACATTGTTCCACGCTCGCGCTGTGGCGTCTACGGGCGGACGGGTGTAATCAAGGAACGTGCCGAAGTGGTTAAATCCAGGCCAACCAGAGCCTCCGGCGACGGATGCCAGCCGCCCTTTGCGTTGGCCCGAGATGCTGGGTTATGCCATCGGCGACTTCGGTTACTGCCTCTACTGGAAGGTTTTCGAGTTCTACCTGCTGTTTTTCTACGCCGATGTCTTCGGCATCGCGCCGGTCGTCGCGGGAACGATGTTTCTGGCTACACGGGTCCTCGATGCCGCCATCGATCCCTTGATGGGGATGTGGGCGGACCGAACGCAAACCCGCTGGGGCAGCTTTCGACCTTTTGTTCTGGTGTCCGCATTGCCGCTCGCGGTGCTCGGGGTCTTGACCTTTACAACGCCAGAGCTGAGTCCCACGGGAAAGGTCGTCTGGGCCTACCTTACCTACGGGATAACGATGTTGATCTACACCATCGGCAACATTCCCTATGGCGCGATGCTGGGTGTTTTGACGGCAGATGTGAATAAACGTACGACGCTTTCTGCTTACAAGCTGGTCGGGGCCAGTGCCGGCGGTTTGGTCGTCACGAAGGCGACAAAGGATCTGGTCGCGGGGATGGGAGGTGGCGACGATGCGCGGGGCTGGATGTTGGTGATGGTCCTTTACGGGGTGATAGCCGTGGCGTGTCTCGCGATCACGTTTTTCTCGACCCGTGAACGGATTCGCCCTTCACCGACACAAAAGACTTCCATGAAGGTGGATCTCCAGGATCTGTTGCGAAACAAGCCATGGGCTACCATCTTGGGCGCGGGCTTTGTCATCATGCTCACCATTGCGATTCGAAACGGTACCGGGGTTTTTTACCTCAAGTATTACGCGCGGCGCGATGATCTGACCGATACGTATCTCACGCTCAGCAGCCTCGCTTACGTTGCCGGGGCAGCTCTGACCCCGCTGTTTTCGCGGCGGCTGGAAAAAAAAGTGTTTCTGACGATCTGTATGGTTGGTGTTGCGTTGCTATCGTTCGCCCAGTTTTTCGTTCCGCGTGACAACGTCGGGCTCATGATTGGCATCACGGTTGCGGCGTCCCTCGTGATAGGTCCCAAGTCGCCGCTTAGCTGGTCGATGTTTGCAGACTCGGCCGACTTTTCGGAATGGAAGACGGGCCGACGCGCGACCGCTCTGATTTTTTCGGCCGCCACCTTTGGCGTCAAGATGGGAGGCGCCGTGGCCGGATGGGTCGTGGGTGTCCTCCTGTCATCGGTTGGCTATGTCCCGAACCAAGAACAAAGTGCGCACGCGGCGCAGGGGATCTTGTGGCTGGCGACCCTCATTCCGGGTGGTTTTGCGTTGGTTGCGGCCCTGGCGATTCAGTTCTATCCGCTCGACGCCAACAAGACCGACGCCATCCAGCGCGAGCTTCAGGCCCGACGCGCCGGCAGCTAAACGCGTGTTCAGGCGGCCGCAAAACGCGACCTTTCGATGAAAAAAATCGTGGTCGAAAATTCGCGTCGTCGGCGTGCGCATGCGATCCATGAATCGCAGGGAGAAATACCGCCATGTTTGAATTCGACGAACTTCCCGAGACCGGCCAACCCAAGATCAAAGTCATCGGCGTTGGAGGCGGCGGCGGCAACGCCGTCAATACCATGATCGAGGCCGGCATCCATGGTGTCGAGTTCGTCGCGGTCAACACCGACTGCCAGGTGTTGAATGCAAGCCTGGCGGGGACGAAAGTTCCCATTGGCCGAAATTTGACCAAGGGCCTTGGTGCAGGCGCCAATCCGGACATCGGTGAAGCAGCAGCTCTGGAGGACCAGCAGCGGATCGCCGAGATCGTTGCCGGAACCGACATGGTTTTTGTTACGGCTGGCATGGGGGGTGGCACCGGAACGGGCGCGGCTCCCGTGGTGGCGCAGATCGCACGCGAGGCAGGCGCACTCACGGTGGGCATCGTGACCCGACCGTTTGCGTTCGAAGGCATTCAGCGCAAGAAGCGCTCGATGGCCGGGATCGAAAAGTTCGCCCGCTCGGTGGATGCCTTGATTGTGATACCGAATGATCGCCTCTTGCAGGTTGCCGGCAAGAAGACGAGCCTCAAGGACGCCTTCACCCTGGTGGACGCGGTCTGTCTGAACGCCACGCGCGGCATCAGCGATCTGGTGATGGTCCCCGGTCTCATTAACGTGGACTTCGCGGACGTGCGCACGATCATGTCGGGTGCGGGTCGTGCCCTGATGGGTACCGGTCGCGCTTCAGGCGAGAACCGTTGCATCGAAGCGGCCCGCATGGCGATCAATTCTCCCTTGCTTGAGGATGTCTCGATCAACGGTGCAACGGGCATTCTGGTCAACGTTTCGGGTGGCCCGGACATGACCCTGAACGAGGTCAGCGAGGCCTGTAATCTCATCTACGAAGCGGTCGATCGCGACTGCAACATCATCTTCGGCTAGGTCGTTGACTCCAACGCTGGAGACGAAGTTCGCATCACGGTGATCGCCACGGGTTTCCAGACCAAGGCCGCGATGACGGATCCCCGTGCGGTACAGACGACGGGTCGTCCGGGCCAGATGGCCTTGCCTATCTCGGCTTCAACCGAGGCGACGCCCGAATCCACCCTGCGCCGAAATCCCACGCCTCCGTTGTCGACCGGGGGCGCCGTCCCCGCCGAGTTCAATAGCGCCGAGTCCACCGATCGCTCGCCCGATGGTCTCGGTGTTTCGTCGGCACCGCATACATCAGGTCACGATGGATCCTATGGGGACCCACCGCGTCGCGCGGCAACGATGCACGCGGCCCCGGCACCCGATCCGTATGACGATCTGTCCATTGTTTCGCTGCCGCCTATCCCAACCCCGCCAAAGGCGATGCCGGTTGCAACCGAATGGCAGGCCGAGGCCTCGCGCCCGCTCATTCGACCCCAGCAGACCGGCTCGCACGCGGTTCGTTGGAGCCAGCCCGAATATCCCGTTGCCGTGGACGTTCACGGTGGCGAAGAACTGGGCATCGAAGACAGCGAATTCGACAAGCCCACGTTTCTTCGGCGTCGTTCGCAAGAGCAGGCGGCCGCCGATGGTCTGCCGAGTGCACCGCTGCGTTACCGCGGCGAATAAGGCAATGAAGACGGTGGTGCGGGTGCCTCAGGCTCCGTAGTATCGTCGTACGATTTCCAGAATGTCCTCGCCGAACTTCTCGATTTTGGCCGGGCCCAGGCCGCGAATGCGGATGAGATCGTCCCGGGTGACTGGCTTCTTCTCCTCGATGTCCGCGATCGTCCGCTGCTGGAAAACCATGTAGCTTTTCCACTTGAGGGCGCGCGCCGTACGGCGACGGTAGTTTTCAAGCTCACGCGAGCAATCGGTATGGCGTAGCCCTCCGAAGCGCATCGTGTTGGTTCGGCGGGGCGCCGGGATCTCTCCGGGCGCACGCACCGCACGCACCGGTTTTCCAGCAGGCCACACCGTTGGGTACTTGCGCCCCTTGCGGGCCAACTGTCCCTCCTTCAGCATGTCGTCGACGGTGGCGACCAGATCCCTTTCGTTGTGCGCATGCAGCGCGCCGTGTTCCCGCATGTCGAGTAGTCCAAGTCGACGCAGGGGTCGAGCCTGACTTCCCCGCAAGGCGCGAACGAGGTTGGTCTTTCCCACCGGCCGTCGCAAGCCGCTGACCGCCGCGGTGATCGTCGTGCGTATGTCGCCGTTGAGCGCGACGGCCGCGACCAGGGGCTTTTGCGCGGGGTGTGCGTCTTGCGCCACGATGGCGCCCGTGCAAACGTCGCACCGCCCACAGCGAGGGTGGTCATCCGTAGCTGTAAAATGGCTGCAAAGCACAACCTGTCGACAGATCTCGGAATCGACATAGCGTTGCACGTCGACGAGCGCCGCTTCCCCACGCAACCGCTGGGCCTCGCTGCGCGGCCCCATTTCGGCGATGCGCCGCTGGGTCATCAGATCGCCCGGACCGAAGAACAACAGACACTTCCCCGGCTCGCCGTCTCGGCCCGCACGGCCCGCTTCCTGGTAATATGCTTCAAGGGAAGCCGGGCTCTGGAAATGCACGATGAGTCGCACGTCCGGATAGTCGATGCCCATGCCGAAGGCGTTGGTTGCGACCAGCACCTTGCTTCGACCCGCCTCGAATGCGTTCTGCGCGCGGCTGCGGGCAAGCTGCGTGCGCCCCGCGTGGTAGTGGCTGCACGGGACGTTCGCGCTTTTTAATTTCTTGGCGACGTCTTCGGCCTTTTTACGGGTCGCGCAGTAGATGATCGCACGGCCATGTTCGCCCTTGCGGCTGCGCATCCCGGCCTCGTCGAGTGCCGCGATCAGCGCATCAAGTCGCGCTTCGTCGCCGCGCAGGTGTTGTACCGAAAAGGCGAGGTTGGCGCGGGTAAAGTCGCCCTTGACGAGGGTGGGGTTGCGCATTTGCAATTGCGCCACGATCTCGGTCATCACCCTCGGTGTTGCGGTTGCCGTGAGTGCGATCGTCGGGCCGCTGAAGAGTTCGCGCAGCTCGCCAAGGCGCATGTATTCGGGGCGAAAATCGTGTCCCCATTGACTGACACAATGGGCTTCGTCGATCGCCAGGAGCGCCACCGGGACCTTGCGCAGCATGCGGCGAAACCCTTCAAGCGCGGCCCGTTCGGGCGACACATAAAGCAAATCCAGTTCGCCCTTCAGAAATTGCGCGGAGACGTCCCGTCTTTGTTCATCGTCTTGGTGGCTGTTCATGGCAGCGGCCGCGATGCCGCGCCCGGAAAGCGCTGCCACTTGATCTTGCATCAACGCGATGAGTGGCGAGATGACCACCGTTGTGCCCTTGCCCTGGCGGCGAAACGCCACCGCTGGCACCTGATAACAAAGCGACTTGCCTCCACCCGTGGGTAGGAGCACCACCGCATCGCGGTTCTGCATTACGGCATCGACCGCGTCCTGTTGTCCGAAACGGAATTCTCGGAATCCGAAGAGTTCGTGGAGGATCTGGTTGGGTTCGGTCAACACGTCGTTGGGAGGCATCGTGACGTTATCGGAGCAAGGGCGCAAGAAGGTGCGACCTCACCTCTTCAGATTGACGAAGGTTATCGTTGGTGCCTTCGTTGCGAGCGGCCATTACCGTTCGGTCGATACAAATTCGCCGAGCCGGCACATGCTGAAACCATGTTTTTGCGTATCAAAACGAGAAATGCGGTTCTGACCCTCGGCCTTTGTTCGTCGATCGTGGCGTGCTCCGGCGGCTCGGAATCGACCCGTTCGGATGGAAAAGGCGGCGACCGTGCCGGCGGTGAAGCCGGAGGCGGACAGGGTGGCGGTACCGACAACGGTGCGGGCGGTGCTGCGGGCAGCAACGAGGGTGGCCCCGGTGTCGCAAAAGGAGGAAGCGGCGGTTCAACCGCATCAGGCGGACAGGGTGGCAGCAAGGCTGGCGGAGCGGCTGGCACCGCGGGGGGGACTTCGGGAACTGGAACCGGTGGTCAGCCCGTCGGCACCGGGCCTCTGTTCAGTCACGACTTCGAGGCCGATGCGACAGGCAAGGCTCCGGTCGGCGCCCTGTGGAGTGGCGATGGGGGCGGCAGGGCCAAGGTTGAAACCGGCCAGGCTTACAGCGGCACCAAGGCCTTGAAGGTTGTGTCGTCGAGTGGCGACGGCATGGTGTCGATTCGTTCCAGTCAGTTTCTGCCACCGCCGCGAACCACGGCCTACGTGCGCATGATGGTCTATATGGATAACGTATCACCCGGTGGTCACTGGGACGTGATGGCGAACCACGGGCTCATGAAGGGCGACGGGATGACCATCTCGGGCTTTCTTTCGCTTGGCGGTTTTGGTGATAGGTCCATGAAGATGCAGTACTTTGGAGACGTGACCGCGGGTGGCAAGGGCCGTTCCGACTGTACGAAGAGCACGCCGATGCCCTTGCCCGAAAAAGTTTGGACCTGTGTCGAGATGAAGGCCGATGCGAACGATCTTCTGAACTACGGCGTCAAGATCAACGGCAAAGAACTGCAAGCGATGAGCTTTATCTTCGACACGTCATCTGCTGTTTGCGTTCCGGAATGGGACGTGACGGCCGGCGTTTGGTTCTTGCCCGAGATCCAGTACACGAAGATCGGTTACCGTCACGTGAACGAACAAAATGAACCCGTGACGGTCTACATTGACGACGTTGCCATCGACACCAAGCCTATCGGTTGCCCGGCAAAAAAACCGTAGAACGTCACGGCTACGGGTGTTTGTCGCGTACCCGCTGTTTCACCACGGCGGGGATGCCCTTGCGCGTTCCGCTGGTCGCGACCTCGGTAAAGCGTAGTCCGTTGATGTCCCTCAACACAAGGGCGCTCTGCCAGCTAGATTGCGGCGCAGTCGTGTCCCATTCGATATCGACGTTTCGCAACACGAGACTGTCGATCCGCTCGAATACTAGACCGTGACTCGTGCGGTGATCCGGCGTTCCTTCGGGCAAGAGGCGAAGCGATACATTCGAAAGGCGGATGTTCTTCAGATTCCGCTCGGCGTGACCGGCGACGAGTGAGGTGCCCCGTGCGATCCCCTGCGCTCCATCCACCGTGATCTGTTCGATGCGACCGAGGGGAGATTCGGGCGTTCGCTTCTTCAACACAATCTTGATGAACTCGGCATCGCCCCACCAGTTCCAGTGTCGCCGTTGCGTCTCGAAGGTGATGTTGCTGACACGCACGTCACTGACCGTGCCGCCATCTTGTACGTTGATTCCGAATACTTTGTTGGAATCTCGAATCACGATGTTTGAGAACACGACGTGTCGGATGTCGGCGTAGGTTTCTGTTCCGATCATCAACGGTGTTGACGACGAACCCAGGATCGAGTTGGTCACAAGAACATTCTCCGTCGGTCGTATTGGCTCCTTGCCTCGCTGTCCAAATCCGTCTGTCTTCAGACAGATTGCGTCGTCACCGGTAATGATGGTCGAATCCGAAATCGTGATGTTGGATGACGAAACGATGTCGATGCCATCCGAGTTGACCCCTTTTTCGAGATCCGAGAGTACGGATACACCACGCATCCAGACGCGATCGCAATCCTGGAGGCGAACGTTCCAAAGCGGCGCATTGGTGATCGTCACGTCCTCTATTCTCACATCGCTCGACTTTTGCAGGACCAGCAGATATTTCTGGACCTCGCCCGTACGATAGAAGCGCTTCATTTCGACGCCGGCCTTTTCGGCCAGGGCCTGTTCGGCTGCGATTTCGATGTCGACGCGTTTCACTCTTTCGTATGCCCAGGTCGCGGCGCCATCGATGGTGCCGGTCCCGGTGATGGCGAAATGATGGGCACCGTCGGCATTGATGAGGGCCCGGACATCCTTCTGCCAGTCCTCGGGCTTGCGACTCATGCGCAACGTTGCTCCCGCTTCGAGATGAAACTCGACGTTGCTTTTCATCCAGAGCGGACCACTCACGGTTAGACCTGTTGGCAAGCTCACGACGCCTCCACCTCGGGCGGCGCAGGCGTCGATTGCAGCCTGAATTCCGGCTGTATTGCGCACTTCGATCCGGCAGACGGTTTGTGCTTGAAGTTCCTCGGCACCCAGCAGCAAGGTTGCAAGCATGGCCAGCAGCGGGAGCGTTTTGAAACGGGGGAGAACCATGGGGGAGGTTCTAACGCGTTTCTGCCGCCAAAGCGATCCGACGCTACCTTGCGAATTTGTAATACAGTACGAGCGAGATGCAGTGATACGAATTGTCGGACGACTGGGTCACCGTTAACTTGAACGGCACGAGGTCCGGATGCTCGCGAAGCCAATTGGTAGCGGCCTCTCCGAGATCGGTTCTTCGCTGCGCCGTGGTGGCCGTGAAGACCTGGATGCCGTCAAAAAGGTTTGCCATCATTCGTTTGATGCCACCCCGCAAGAGAAGGTTCAACGGGGGTTTGCGAAATAACCGAAGAAATCTGTCAAATGCGCAGTTTCGACGCGGTAAGTAGGGACGGGATCGTCAAACGCGGGGTTGTCAAAGGCCCAATGCGCGCCGCAGGCGTCGGCGGGCGTTGACAAATCGCATGGATACTCGCGGCATGGCCGTTTCGTTTGACGCCGGGTCGAGGGTGATTCAGAACATAATCATGGGCAACTTCCGCCTGGGATCGCTCCTGGGTTTTGAAATTCGGATCGCGTACTCCTTTCTCCTCTTGCTGGGGCTCGTCGTGTTTGGCGGCGTCGGGGGAGGTGGAACCGGAGCGCTCGTCATCGTGTTGTTGGCCTTCGGATCGGTGTTGCTGCACGAGCTAGGGCATGCGGTGACGGCGCGCCATCTCGGCGTGCGCATCCGCGAGATCGAACTGAACTTTTTTGGTGGTGCAGCGAAGATGCTGGGAATGCCGCGCACGGCAGGCCATGAGATAGCGATTGCCGCCGCTGGGCCCGCGGTTTCGTTTGCACTTTCCGGAGCAGCCTTGCTAACGTCGAATGTGACGGGTTCGGCGCTGCTTCTGCATCTCGCGTGGATCAACCTGCTCGTTGGCGCGTTTAACATGATGCCGGCCTTGCCGATGGATGGCGGGCGCATCCTGCGAGCGTTGCTCTCGCGGCGCATGGGCTTTTTGCGAGCCACCGAGGTCTCGGTCAAGGTCGCGCGCTTCTTCGCTTTCGGCATGTTCCTGACCGGGATCGTTTACGGACCCGCAACACTCGTGGTGCTTGCGGTGATGATCGTGTTCATGAGCTTCGCCGAATTGAATGCGGCGCGTTTTCGAGCCTTTGCAGAATCGGGACCCTACGGCCAGATCTTTGGCGATCCCCGTCGCTTCGGTGGCGGCTATTCTGGATCCAACTGGTCCGATCAAACGCCGGAGTGGACGGCACCCAGGGTTCGCACGACCCCGGTCGAGGTCGAATATTTACCGCCCGCGAGGACCGAAAATCCTCCGCCCACAAAGCCCAACGGATCCTTTCGCGTTCGCGGAGTCCGCTGGTAGGCTTGCGAACTGCAAAACATGAGCACCTTTCAGTTTGAGGATCTATTTGCGCTTGGCCCCGACACGACGCCGTATCGTCTGCTGAGCAAAGAGCACGTTTCAACCTTCACCGCCGATGGAAAGACCTTCCTGAAGGTTGAGCCCGAAGCGCTCACGTTCTTGGCCAAGACGGCGATGCACGACATCGCCCACTTGCTGCGGCCGGGCCACCTCGCACAGTTGCGCAAGATCCTGGACGATCCCGAAGCGTCGGACAACGATCGCTTTGTAGCGCTCGATTTGCTGAAGAACGCCAACATCGCGTCGGGTGGCGTGTTGCCCATGTGCCAGGACACGGGCACCGCTATCATCATGGGCAAGAAGGGGCAATCGGTTTGGACGGGCGGTGGTGACGAGGCCGCGCTCGCCCGTGGCGTCCACAAGACCTATACCGAAACCAGTCTGCGCTACTCGCAGATGGCGCCGCTCGATATGTATCGCGAGGTCAACACCAAGACCAACTTGCCTGCGCAGATCGACATTTCTGCGGTGGATGGCGACGCATACAAGTTTCTGTTCATTGCCAAGGGGGGCGGTTCGGCCAACAAAACTTATCTGTATCAGGAGACCAAGGCGCTCCTCAATCCGGCCAGCATGTTGAAGTTCGTGCGCGACAAGTTGCGCTCGCTTGGCACTGCGGCCTGTCCGCCCTATCACCTGGCGCTTGTCGTCGGGGGTTTGTCGGCCGAGCAGACCCTGAAAACCGTGAAGCTTGCGAGCACGCGCTACCTCGATACCTTGCCCGATAGCGGCGACGAGCACGGGCGCGCCTTTCGCGACCGGGCGCTCGAAGAAAAGATTCTCAAGATCGCGCAGGAAACCGGCATCGGGGCGCAGTTCGGCGGCAAGTACTTCTGTCATGACGTCCGTGTAATACGTTTGCCGCGCCACGGCGCTTCGTGTCCGGTGGGGCTTGGGGTATCGTGTTCTGCCGACAGACAGGCGCTTGGCAAGATCACGAAGGACGGCGTGTTCATCGAACAACTCGAAGCCGAGCCGGCCCACTACTTGCCCGAGATCACGCACGAAGAGGTGAGTGGAAGCGTGGTTCAGGTGGATCTCAACCGGCCGATGGCCGAGATCTTGGCCGAGCTATCCCGGCACCCGGTCAAAACACGGTTGTCGCTGACGGGAACGATGATCGTCGCCCGCGACATCGCGCATGCAAAGCTCAAGGAAAGGCTCGATTCGGGCGGCGGACTGCCCGACTACCTGCGCAACCACCCAGTTTACTACGCGGGTCCCGCCAAGACCCCCGAGGGCTACGCCTCGGGATCGTTTGGCCCAACGACCGCGGGTCGCATGGATTCCTACGTCGATCTCTTCTTGCAACACGGTGCCAGCAAGATCATGCTGGCCAAGGGCAACCGCTCTCACGTTGTGACCGAAGCGTGTCACAAATACGGTGGGTTTTACCTGGGATCGATTGGCGGTCCGGCCGCGCGGCTTGCGCAGGATTGCATCAAGAAGGTCGAGGTTCTTGAATATCCCGAACTTGGTATGGAGGCGGTCTGGCGCATCGAAGTGATCGATTTTCCGGCGTTCATCGTCGTGGACGACAAGGGCAATGACTTTTTCTCGGAGTTGTTACACGACGGTGGCAAGTTGAAGGTACTCAACCACACCGATGGCTAGGATGGGGGCGCGGCCGTGAAAACCAGTCCCGTTGGCCTCGACGATCTGCAGGGCGTCTTCGCACAGCCCCGCCTTGTGCGCCACGAAGCGGGTGAGATTGACTGGGGCGAAAGCCAGAAAGAGATCGAGATCTTCGCGCGCCAGGGTGTAACACGGTTCATCTATGGCGGTGACGCGTTGTCGGGCGTGGCGCTAGAGCCGTTTCGCAAACTGACCACCTGGTTGCAGGGATTTCCCAAGAACCTGTGGGCAATTCCGGGTGTTGGCCCCGACTGGGGATTGGCAGTCGAGCAAGCGCAGGTTTTGTCGCAACGGTTCTTCCCCTGCGTGTTGCTCTTGCCGGGCGCCGAGTTTCCGGAGCTTGGTACGTGGGAGCAAAACGTGCGTTCCCTGCACCAGATCGCAAAAAAGCCCCTGGCGCTCGCCTTGCGGAGCCCATTCGATCTGGGGACCGATCCCGAGGCGGCGCTGCAATCTGTGCTTCGGTTGATGCGCGAGGGCGTCATCCTCTTTGTCTGGTGTGCCGATGCATCGGTTGGTGAGTGGGCCGCGCGTGTGCTGGATGCCCGACGCATAGTCTTCGGCGCGTAATCCTACTGTCGATCTTCGGCCGAGCCAATGTGGAACACGAGGCCCATCCACGGGCCGTCAACGGACAGAGGCCGTGCAAGATAATCTGCGCCTCTTGATTCGTAGGGGCCACCCTTGCTGGTTGGCGCACCGACTAGCCACCCGGTGTCGAGTCCAAAGCCGATTCGGCTGCCGTTGTAGTACGAAATGATCAAAAACGAGGTCGACGCTGCGACCGCAAGGCCGGAGTGGTCGTCGATTATGTCGGCCACGCCGGCTGCACGTCGGGTGAGTTTCGCTGAATAGACGGCGGCGCCCAGATCCGTCTCGAACATCCATCGCTTACCGAGTGGTAGGCGCCACGTGACGCCGCCACCGAGATGAAACAAAGTGAGGTTGAGATCGGTCCCCGCCGTTCGGTTGTCGGCTTTCGAGAATCCGATTTTCGCAAAAATGCCGAGCCGTGGTCGCACGACACTGGCGCCGACCAGATCAACGCCGGAAATGCCCAGCGCGCCGTCGTTGCCATCGAGCGGGACAAACTCGGCAAGATTCAGGGCCCGCCAGCCAATGCGCAACCCGATATGGGCTGGCCCGATCGATTGTTGCAGCGTCGGAGTGGGTTTGGGCACTTGCGCCGGTTTGTCTGGTCTGGCCTTTTTCAAGGACCACGCGGGTGCCAGGAAGCCACGTGTGGGCATTGTCGGACGGGCGATATCAAATTCGGATGCGGCGAGATCGAGGATGACGGTTGCCAGCCAGCGTTCGGTGTCGAGATCGGGATCGCTTTCGGCGAAAAGCGCTTGCTCGAAGCGTGCTTCGGGATTGCCGCGCTCGATTGTCAACGTGAAATCGAGTCCGCGACAACGAACGTCAACGCCGAGGCCGTCCCAAGGTGGCCCGCTTGCGCCGAGGTCGACGCGCAACACATTCGCCATGCGCTCGGCATCAAGCGCAATGCAGCCGAGGTTGCGAACCGTGGGCCCCCGCGGGTCATCGGCTTGTGCGGAGGAGGACTGCAGCACAATCGCAACACAAGCTACAGCCGTGGCCCACGTTGCGTTGCTTCGAGCGATCCGCATGGTTACTGGTTGACGCCGCTCGCGAGGAAGCCACCGTCGACAGCCAGGGTTTGGCCGGTCACAAAGCCCGCGGCTTCGGATGCGAGAAAGACCGCAGCGCCAGCCAGTTCGCTGACGTTGCCGAAACGCTTCATCGGTGTTCGCAGTTTCAGCTCTTGACCACGCGGCGTTCCATCCAAAAGTGCGGCGTTTAGATCCGTACGAAATACACCCGGAGCAATCGCATTCACGCAGACACCGCGGGTTGCCCACTCGACGGCGAGCGACTTCGTCAAGGACATCACGGCTGCCTTGCTCGCGCCGTAAGCCGCCACCTCGTAGAGCGCGACGAAGCTGGTCAACGAGGCGATGTTGATGATGCGACCGTAGCCCCTGTCAAGCATGGGCTTCGCAAACACCTGGCAGGCGCGCAAGGTGCCCGTGAGGTTGCAATCCATGATGGTATTCCACTCTTCGTCGGATACGTCGATCGTGGGGGTGCGTTTCGTACGCCCCGCGCAGTTCACAAGAATGTCAATCTTGCCGAAGGTCGAGATTGAGGCGTCGCGCACGCGTTCGAGAGAAGCGCGATCGGTCACGTCGGACGTCATCCGAAGGGTTTGTTTGCCAACTTGTTCGATCGCTGCGGCGGTTTTCTCGACCTCATCCTTGCGGCGCGACGTTGCAATCACGTTGGCACCGGCAGCGCAAAGGCCGTCGACAAGCGCACGACCAATGCCGGTCGTGCCTCCAATTACAACGGCAATGCGTCCTTCGAGAGACAGGGGCTGATAGCTCATGGATATTTCCTTGGGACTAGAGGGATCGGTTTTGTTTGGCGGCGAGGGCACGCGCTTCCATGCGTTCCACGATCTGCGTTTCGTAGTGCGCACCATATAGCGTGTTTGCTTCGAGGATACCGGTTGGACTTGTGACGTTGATCTCGGTCAGGTAGCCGCCGATGACATCGAGCCCGACCAGGAAAAAGCCCCGCTCGCGCAGCGTCGGCGCGAGGGTGTCGATGATCAAGCGATCCCGTGCATCCAGCTCGGTTGCGTGCGGTTTGGCACCAACGTGCAAGTTGCCGCGGGCCTCGTCCGGTGCCGGCACTCGCAACACGGCACAGAGGGGTTCTCCGTCGACGAGCACGATGCGTTTGTCGCCCTGCCGGACGGCCGGCAAGTAACGTTGAGCCACCGTCCAACGTCGGCCCAGGTTCGTGGCCTGTTCCAAGATGGAGCCCGTATTGGGATCGCCCTTGCGCACGTGAAATACACCGAAACCACCGGAAGCATCGAGTGGCTTTATCACCATCTCGCCGTTGTTCTCTTCCAGGAATCCGCGCAGGCGAGTGGCCTCGCGCGTGACGATCATGGGTGCCGTGAGCTGCGGGAATTCAAGCACGGCGAGCTTTTCGTTCCACTCGCGCAGGCCACGCGGATCGTTCAAGACCAGGGTTTGGTGGCGAGCCCGCTCCAGCAATAGCGTTGCGTAGAAGTAGTCCATGTCGAAGGGCGGATCCTTGCGCATGAAAACCAAATCGAAATCCGACAGCGGGCGCGGGGATTGTGGTCCCAACAAATAGTGATCGCCCTTGATTCGTCGCACAGTGACGGGCCACGCGGTGGCTGTCGTCTTGTCGTGCTCGAGGCCCAGGTGGGGTGGCTCGCAAAACCAAAGCTCGTGGCCCCGGGCCTGAGCCTCTAGCATGATGGCAAAAGTGGTGTCGCCATCGAGGTGGATCCGGGCGAGGGGATCCATGACAAAAAGCATCTTCATGGGGGGCAGAGCCTACCGCACCCGAAGCGCCAGGGGTATTGGCTGATTTGCGACGGACCGTGACTTATCGGGTCGGCAGGAGATGTTCGAGACCGTGTTTGCGAAGGCGGTAGTAGAGGGTCGACCGGTTGATGCCCAGGGTTCGGGCAGCGTGGGCGATGTTGCCCTGTGCTCCCTCGACGGCGCTCATGATTTCCGCACGTTCCTGATCGGAAAGGCGTCGGTAGAGGCTACGGTGGGTTGCATCTTCCTCGGCCGTCCGGGGCGCTGGCATGTTGGGGGATAGGGCGTTGCTTGCGGTGGCAGCGGCGAGGCCCGGGTGGCCAATGCGTCGCCCAAAGTCGAGATCGCCGACGGTGATTTCGGGTCCGGATGCGAGAATGAGTGCGCGCTCGATCACATTTTCCAGCTCGCGCACGTTGCCCGGCCACGGGTATTGCGCCAGCAATCCCAGCGCATCGCCGCGAATGCCCGACAGGCGCTTCCCGGTCGTCCGCGAGCATTTCTGAATGAAATGTTCACACAACATTGGCAGATCTTCGAGCCGGTCTCGCAAGGGAGGCAACGTGATCGAAAAAACGTTCAATCTGTAATACAGATCTTCACGAAACGTGCCATCAGTTACGGCCTTTTCGAGATCGCGATGGGTTGCCGAGACGACCCGTACATCGACCGAGACCGTCTCGACGCCGCCAACCCGTTCGAATTCGCGTTCTTGCAGGACGCGCAATAGCTTGACCTGCACTTCCGCTGGCAGATCGCCGACTTCGTCGAGAAAAAGCGTGCCACCATTGGCGAGCTCAAAGCGGCCGGGTCGGCGCGCAATGGCCCCGGTAAATGCGCCTTTTTCGTGGCCAAAAAGCTCGGATTCAAGAACGCCTGGTGCAAGCGCAGCACAGTTGACCTTGACGAAGGGACGTTCTTCTCGCGGGCTATTGATGTGGATGGCGCGCGCGACCAATTCCTTTCCAGTGCCGGTTTCGCCCTGGACCAGGACCGCGGAGCTTGTCGGTGCAACTTGTTCCACCCGACGGAGAACATCGTCAAGCGCTCCCGACGCGCCTACGATTTCACCGAAGTTAAAATCTCCGTGTGCTTCGCGGGAAAGCATGCCTGCATACTCGGCGACCTGCGCTTGCAGCCGTATGTTTTCGCGGCGAAGGTGAAAGCGCTCGATCGCCTGGCACAACATGCCGCGCAATTCTTCGCGGACCCAGGGCTTGGTGACGTATCGGTAAATGTGGCCAAGGTTGATGGCCTCGATGAGCACGTTGGTGTCGGTGAACGCGGTCACGATGATCCCGACCGTGTCAGGGTGTTCGGGTCGAACCTTTTGGAGCAACTCGAGTCCCGTCATACCCGGCATGCGTTGATCGGTCACGATCACCGCAATGTCCTGCTGCTGCAAGATGGCCAGCGCCTCGGGGCCACTTTGAGCCAGGTGCAAAGTGAACTGTTTTTGAAAATTGAAGCGAAATGCGTCCAGGTTGTCACGTTCGTCATCGACGACCAACACACCGAATTTTGAATAGTCGAGGCCTACGGGCGCCATGTCGCGAAACTAGCACGAAACCGGATTCGCATGCGGGCGGGCGGTGTTAAGGTGCGGGCGATGACTGAACGTCGGTACGCCCTTTTACTAGGAGCGATGGCGTTCGCTGTTCATTGTTTTGGCGTGGCGAGTACGCCCTACCTGCTCGATTCGGCCGAACTTGCGGCCGCTTCATTCGGGCTCGGGGTGGCCCACCCACCGGGTGAGCCGCTTGCCCTCTTGTGGGGCAAGTTGTGGACCTTGCTTCCCCTCGGCTCGGTCGCGTTCAAGGTTGGCCTTTCGCAATCGGCCGCCACGGGGATCGCAACGGCGCTGGTCTACCGGCTTGCGCACATGCTTTGCACTGCCGTCGCATCCGACCGGCCTGCGCAGCCCGTTGTGTCACGTTTACTCGGTACCGTTGCCGCGTGCTTTTTTGTTTTCTCGCCCGGAATTTGCAATGCGGCGTTTCGTCCCGAGGTTTATGCCCTCGCCACGGCACTTGGCTTGGGCGCGCTGGCCCTGGCCATGACGGCGGCCGAACGAAACGACCAGCGTTTTGCGTGGGCGGCCGCCTTTTTGATCGGACTTGGCCTGTGCAACCATCCCCTCGTTGCGGCTGCCGCCGGCGTCGGTGCGGCGGTTGCTTCGATTCCGCTTCTGCGTGGCACGTTGCCCCGTCTACAGGTCGTGCTGGGATCGGTGGCCTCACTCGTGCTTGGCCTTGGCGTGCTGCTCTACTTGCCGTTGCGAACCATGGCACTTTCGCCAGGTGCGAATGTCGGCTCGCTCAACACCATCGTGTGGGGCGATTCGCGAACCGCATCTGGGTTGTGGTGGGTGTTAAGTGGTCGTACGTTTGCAGACAAGGCAACCTTCGTGCACGGACGCGACGATGCTGCCAGTTTGCCTTTTCTTTTTGTCGAGGAGCTGGGTCGCATCGGCCTGTTCCTGGCGCTGGTCGGTTTCTACGTGCTCTTGCGGAAGCGCACGGTTAGAACGGCGGCGGTGGGGCCGATTTTTGCGGTGGGCTGTGTCCTTTTCGGCGCCGCGGTGGTGGGTGGCATCGATCCCTCGAATCCTGATATTCGTGGTTACCTGGGCGTCGTGATCGGTATCGGATGCGCGATGGTCGCGATTGGCGTGCAGTTCTCACTGTGGATTCTGCGTCAGACCCGATGGCAAACCATCGGGGCAGTGTCCGCGCTCGTGCTCGCCCTTGCGCTGGCGAGTCGGGGCTGGGCGAGCAAAACGCTACACAACGTCCAGGTCGCCGATCGTTTCGCCTTTGGACTGTTGCACGGTTTGCCGCCACGGGCAGTCTACCTGACGGCACACTACGAAACTGCCTTCTTGATGTCCTATTTGCGGGGAGTTGAGGGTCAGCGTCCGGATGTGGCCTGGGTTCACCTGGGGTGGAACCGTGGACCCGGATACGCCGAACGGGTCGAGGCGGCGCTGCCTGAACTCGCGCCGCTCATGCAATCGCATCGCCACGGTCCGTTGTCGTTGGAATCGGTTTCACAACTTTCGATGCGTCGTCCTGTTTTTCTCGATCCTGCAATTGACATGACGGCTGAGTTTGGGCGCAAGTTGGTACGGTTTGGGAATACCTGGCAGCTGAACCGTGGTGGAAAACCCGATCCGTTCTTCGACGTGCCTTGGGTAGTGCGTACCCGCGAGGAACGTGCTTTTGTAGCGTATCACCACTATTTGAACGCCCGACTGGCCTGCCGCAATGGCGAGGCCGATGCACGCACCCTGGTGATGGCGCTCCTTGCCATAGTCCCCGAGGACGCGACCGCGCTTGAGCTGGCACGGCGCTGTCTGCGCCAACCGTAGTGCTAAAAACGAACCGTCGTATCGAGACGAACCCCCGAAAACGGCGGAAAGTCCCGACAGGCGCCGGCCACGCAGCGGATCCCGCCTCGCTGTGAGCCCACGAGTGCCTGCACGAACAGGCGGTCCGAAGGCCGATATCGCGCCGTGCAGAAACCAAAAATCGTGCGAATACCGTCACGCGAATCCTGTGTGTTCCAGTCGAACCCACCGAGGAAGATCCACCGGTCGCCTAGGTCGAACTCAAGCGAAGTGTTGCCACGGTGGGAAACATCCTTGCGTGAGCCGAGCTGTTCGACGAGCGAGCGGTGCATCGCAATCAGGTGGATCGAAAGCAATGGAACCACCGGCGTCAACCAGTCGAGCTCACCATGCGCAATGGCTCGGAAGAGTTGACCGGGGTTGGTCGAGGCATCGGATGGGTACCACTCCCGCCGGTGCCCACCCGACAGGAGCAAGGCGCCCCCGTTTGAGAATCGCCGATCCACGCCGCCGTATCCGTGGGCAAACCAAAGATCGGTGTAACGGTTGCGAAAAATCGCCGCGATGGCGTGAACGCTGGACGAGGTGTCTTCGTTTGTGACGATGTCCACCCGTACCCGACCACCCGTCGTGTCGGTGTTGTCGAGGACCTCCTGATCGATGCGCTCGGCCGTTGGGGAGAAGCTGTAAAAGAAGCGGTTCTCCTGATAGGTCGGCAAGCTGCCGTACAGAGGCTCGAAGCGTTTGTAATGTTTTCCTTCGGCGATCAACGTCGTTCGCCCGAGGTGACCGGTCACATTGGCGTAGGCCGCATGGCCGTCCTTTACGACCTCGGCGCCGAGGTCGCGCCGTTGCCCGTCTATTTCAAGCTGAAGCGTGAATTCCCCCAGTGCTAGATTGGTGTCCGCTCCGAAGTTCGTATTGACCGGATTGGAAAGTCCCGGAAGGGCCTCTGCCTGACGAACCGTGGCACCGTGTAAACCCATCGTGCCGCAAAGATCAGACTAAGAGTCAGCCCCCGAGGGCGTCGTCTGGATCCTCGGTGAAGCGCAGTCGGGTCGCCTCGATATTGGCAGAGTTGGTGAGACCACCGAGCAGGATCACCTGCAGGTGGTCATCCCACAAAAATGCATCCAGCCGACCGCCCCGGGCTGCCACGTCGAGCCCCAGTTCATCGACGCGCCGAAGCGAAAGGGCCAGTCCACTTCCGAACTGAGCGTAGAAATCTCCCACCGTGAGCTGAGTGCGGACCTTGCCAAGGTTGCGAAAAAGCTCAAGCGTAACACGTTCCAGCCGCAGGTAGTTTTGACGGTCGACTCCTGTGGGTCGTGATGCGAAGCCGGCGCCATTGATGCGGACGGTGATGCGGTTGTCCACGGCGTCGAGCAGCAAGTTCGTACGGACAAGCGCGTCGGCATAGTTGTCATCGGTCGCATCGCCGTTTCGGTTGTTGTTGCGCCATTCAAGCAAGGTGGCGGTTGAACCCGAGAAGGTCGCGCCCGCGGGTTCATCGACCACCGGAAGATCGGTGGCAGGCGCGTCGTCGGCTTGTGCATTCGTCCCCACAAACTGGACGGAAAGCGCGAACGCCCATTCGGCGAGGGCGGAAGACCTCATCGAACCAGTTTTGTCACCGAGGCGCGGAGTTCGGATTCGTGTGACGGATTCCACCCCTCGCGTTCGCGAACGATCTTTCCGGAGCGATCGACCAACACAAGAAACGGTGCGAAATTTCGCGGATTGTACCGGGCCCCCACGCGCGAGTCGGCGTCGTGCACAATCGGAAACTCAACGCCAAGTCGCCGGGACATGGGACCAATACCAGAGGTCGTTTCGGGACCATCGATCGCGATGCCCACTGTCACAAGTCCCAATTTTTCGTGCTCTTTTTGTAGCTTTTGCAATAGGGGGATCTCGACCTCGCAGGGTCGACACCAGGTTGCAAAAAACGTGATGACCACGGGCCGCTTGCCTAGAAAGTCTGCCAGATTAAACGTACCACTCCACTTGGCCCCTGGGACCGAGCGCAGGGAAAAAGCGGTCGCCCGGGCGCCGACCGTTGCCCGTGCGACTCGACTGCCAATGACCAGTCCGGCGCCGGTCAATATGATCTGCCGCCGCGAGTTCATCGCGCTACTTTCCTGCCTGGGCAAGCGCCGATGCGATCTGGGCATCCAGATCGCTTGAAGTGTGCTGTTGCCGGAAACGAATTTTCATCGTCGCGGCGTCGATGATGAGCTCGAGTGGATTGTCATTATGCCCGGCGTAGTTCGGACTTTTTTCGACGTAAACGGGATAGGTGACCTTCAGATCCGCGAGCCAGCGCGACACAGTTTCTGCCGTGGCCGGTGAGCGGTTCGAGCTTTAGTGCAAGGACTCGAACACCAACAGTCCATTCGGTGAATACTCCTTGTGCAACGTGACCTTAGCGCCGGGCTTCATCCGCATCTCCGACAGTTTAACGACCTTGCCGTTGCCATCCTTGAACTCGGCATTGGCGACGGTGTTGCCGATCGCGAATCCGTAAGGGCCCGCTGGGTATCCCACGTTGCCCTGGCCCGCAGTGCCGCCCGTTGCCGTACCTGCTGCTCCGCCTGTTGCCGTACCTGTTGCTCCGCCTGTTGACGTACCGCCGGCTCCGCCTGTCACAGGCTTTGTGCCGCCCTGTCCGCCCTCAATCACGGGTGTCCCGCCCGTGGCGGTTGCGTCGCCGGATCCACCGGTTCCGCCCTCGTTGGCTTCTCCTTCGGTCCCGCCGGACGGAACGCTGCCGAGATTGTCTTCGCCCTTACTACTTGAGAAATCGCAGCCAGCAAGGGCCAGCCCAACCACAACAAACCAGGAATAACGCGTCGCCATATTCGTCATTTTGCCACCGTTTG
>JAWXBF010000134.1:0-21001 GCA_034439895.1 Deltaproteobacteria bacterium | reverse complement strand
GTGACGAGACGATCGGGCAAGAGGTCGCGAAGCTTGCTCTGGGGCCAGCGCTTGGCGGCGAGGTGCAGATAGGCGCGAGGATTCACGCCGTGTGCGACGCAGGTGCCGACGATGGTGAGAATGTCGGGCGTACGCTCGCCGCCGAGATCTTTCCAGGTAAAAAGCCAGTTACGACGACCAAGGACGAGCTTGCGTAGCTCGCGCTCGACGTTGTTGTTGGTGAGCTCGATATTGCCATCCTTGAGAAACAGAGAGAGCCTGGGCCACTGCCGATGCAGATAGCCGAGCGCTTGGCCGAGCGGAGTTTTGGGCGGGACGAGCGCACGTTGTTGATCGAGCCAGATGCGCAATTCGTCGATGACAGGCTGGCTTTTCGCGATTCGTCGCACAAGCCGAGCGGCGTCGTTTTCCCCGAGACTCGCGCTCTCACGCTCGATGGCAAACAGTCGTCCGATGATGCGAAGACCTTCGAGCGCAATCTTGTCCCGACCCGCGCAGAATCGGCAAACCTACGTCGGGCGTGGCTCCAGCAGCCTGGGCGCTGGCCGCCTTTTCTCTCAAAAAACGTCATCACGCTGGTTCCGTCACACTGCACGACGCGCGCGAGATCGTCGCCGAGAAACCGTCGCACGCTCTCGGAGTCGGCTTGCGGCGAGTAGAAAAACGTCACCCAGCGCGCGTTTGTCCAACACCACATCGTCCCATTGCGGATCCCGTCGGGCGTGTCGCTATTGAGGACCGGGATTCCAGTCGCATCGGTGGCAAGCAGTCCTGGTGCGCGTGTTTCAGCGACGATGGCTTTGGTGGAGGGGTTACACGGGATTAGCCCGATCTGACGCGTACAGTTATCACGAGAGACTGGCGACCCCGCTGTTTGCATGTCATATTATTTGACATGCAGACCAACGTCAGCGAGCTCCTTCGCAATTTTCCGAAGGTTCGCCAGGCGGCTCTGGCCGGTGAACGCGTGATTATTCGTACCCGTGAGGGCAACTTGGTTCTCACGGCAGAGAAACCGATGGGACGTTCGTTGTTTGGATCATTGGCAGCAAATATCGATTCCAAGACCCTTCGAGCAATCGATTCGGGGGCGGACGATCCCGATTGGGAGCCGTCGGTTTGAATCCGAGCTACTTGCTCGATACCCACGCCGCAATCTGGCTGCTTGAGGGCAATGCCAATCTGGGTACCAACGCACGCACGTTGCTTGATGCCCAGGACCTGGTGGCGATATCCGATATCACGTTGCTAGAGATTGCGATGTTGGCCGCTCGGGGTGTGATCACGTTGAAACCTGACGTCAACATTGGATTGCAAACCTTCGCTGACAAGCTCGTGGTCCTGCCAATCACTGCACGCATTGCGAAGAACGCCACCACCATCGCGCTTCCCCATCGGGATCCCTTTGATCGCGTAATTGCAGCCACCGCCATCGCCCATGATCTTGTTCTTGTTACGAACGATCGGCAGATAGTGGACTCAAATGTGGTGAGCACCGTTTGGTAGCGTCGGGGCCCGCTTGCCCTGAGACCGAGCACCTAAACTAAGGCGCTGACATTTTCGCCATTCGGGTCTCCATCTCTTCTGGGCTAAGATCTTCCTTGTGGGTCATGATCGACCACCGTTGACCGAAAGGGTCTTTGATGGCACCTGCTCGGTCTCCATAAAACTTGTCAGACAGAGGCTCAATCTCCTGGGCGCCAGCCGCCAGAGCTCGGTGAAAGACGGCGTCACAATCGTCCACATAAAGACACGTGAGCGCGGACGTTTGCGGCCACTCTTCGTTGGAGGAGGCCACCATGACAATAGAGTCGCCGATCTTGAGCTCGGCGTGGCCCACGCTGCCATCAGGCATAGGCATCCGCATCACTTCTTCGGCGTCGAACGCTTGTTTGTAGAACTCGATCGCTTTGTCACATCTGGGGACAACGAGATAGGGTGTGAGGCTTCCATACTGGGGTGGTATCGCTTGAACTTTCGACATGTCTTTTCTCCTCAAGCGCGAGGATATCAGAGCACGGTTGCGTTGTGGGAGGCGACCCTCCGATGTCGTCCCATCAAAGGCTTCATCTACGAAAAAAGTTGGTTTTGAGTTTGGCCAATCGATATGGAATACATCGACCAATGAAACGAAAGCCAACCGGTAAAAGCAATCGAGCTGTTTGATGCGCGCAAGGCAATGCGGAGGTGGCCGCGGCCTCTGCTCAAAGCAAGCTGAGGTGGATGTTTTGTAGGCGGGACAGGGGTCGAACCTGCGACCAGAGCCTTGTAAGGGCCCCGCTCTGCCACTGAGCTACCCGCCTAGATGTGCGGTACTTTATCGTTCCGGACGCAAGAATCAAGCGTCGTCGGTGGCGGATTCTTCGGCCCGAAAGGGCGCCCGCTCAGGCAAACAGGTCGGGCAAGGGACCGGGAACCTCGCCCAACATATCTCCTTTGAATCCCGCACCTTTCATCGCCCCCAACAGGGCCTGCACCGGGTGTTTTCCCGTCGCTGCGATGTGGCGGCCCGGCTTCATGCCTCCTGCCCGACCGGCGACCAGGAGCTGCATGTTTTCGACCGAGTGGGTCTGGTTGAGCGACACGGCGTCGTTGAGCTGGCGGCCATGGCCGGCCTCGTTCATGAAGACAATCGCGCTCGAATCGAGAACGCTTTGCGCGCCTTCCTTGGACTGCTTCAAGCGGTCGACAAGGCGGGCGTAGGTTTTGATGTGCCATTGCAACATCAAGCTGACCGGCAACTGGCCTCGATTCATTTCATCGCCGTTGTGACCCACTTCGTGTAGATCCGCACGGATCGGTGTACCCATCGCGGTGGAAATAGGGAACACGTTCATATGCGACTGGAATACTGTGATCTGCAGCGTCGCCACGCGGGTGAGATCGCAGATGAACGCCATCGCGATGAGGTCGGACATGGCTTCTGCCCGTTTGGTTTCGTCGCTATAACCGGTGTTGGTCCCGATTTCGCTGCTGCCGGAGCCCGCGTTATCTGAACCCACCGGCCAGTTGCTTCCCGGATCCGTTGGTTTGTTGCAGGTTGCCGTCGAGTCGATCGAGATGGCGTTGATGCGATTTTCGAGATCGCGGATTTGATCAAAATGCTCCTGCAAACGAATGCGATCGGGTGCGCTCACCCGGGCAAGCAGTGCCTCTCGGCGATCGCGAATCAGGCTGAGAACACTCTGTTCCGAGCGTTTTTCAAAACCCTGTACCGCAATCGCATCACCGCCCTTGGGCGTAAAGTTAGAAAACAAAGCATTGTAGGCGGTTTGCGGATTGGTTTGTGATTCGATTCCCTTTCCGGCGGCGGAATACGACAGATATTGTCGACCCGCGAAACTCGAGCCCGCCAGATACCAGGACGGTTGCGCGCGCAGCACAAGCGAGGGCGTGGGGGTCATGCCTTTGTTCTCGGCCAAGTTGGCTATCACCTGATCCGAGGTAATGCCTTCGGCGCGAAACGAGGACGACGTCGATCGCATGCCCGAAATGAGCGGCGAGCAGCCGCCGCCGTGGAAGTCGCGGAAGGCACCACCCACGGGGACTTCCGCCGGTGCGGCCGAGGTGGTGCTGAACGGGATGCGCATCCCCGTAATCACATTGAAGTCAGACTTGAGTGCTTCGAGAGGCTTCAGGGGCGTGGTGAGCGTGTAGTTCGTGCCGGTCGTCGTCGGTGCGATGAAGTGCCCGGCCTCTTGTTTGCGGACCCCGCCAATCATGTAGCGATCGTGTTCCCAGGCGTCGCCCCCAAGCGCCTGTCCCGCAAAAACGATGGCGTATCGTCGTGGCAGTGCGCCTCCTTGAGCCAGTGCCTCGCCATGCGAGTTGAGCATGCATTCGAGGGTTGGCAGGGCAACCACCGCGCCACCCATGCCACGCAAAACGGTGCGGCGGTTCATCGTGATACGTTTCATGGCTTCACCTCCGGTACGCGGCGCAACGCAAACGAGGCATCGGTCGTGAGCGTTCGCAAGAGAGACACGAAGCTGTCGCCATTCGATTTCATGGTTGTCCTCAGCTTGGTGGCCACCGGCTCCTCGTCATCGGAAAGCTCGCGCCCAAGCGCAAAGGTCAGAAGTTGTCTCACCATGCACGCCTGCAGCTGTCCGGATGCCACCAAACTTTCTGCGAGGGCCTTCGGTCCCGAGAAAGTACCGATGCCGACGACCTCGCCCTGACCCGGGATCTTGCATTGCGGCTTGCCGTTGTCGGTCTCTCGGTAGCGGCCGGCAATGTCGTAGTTTTCAAGGCCAAAGCCGATGGGATCCATTTGGCTGTGACACGATTTGCACCCCGACTGATCCATGTGTGCCATGTATCGCGCCGTCTTGCACTCGGCATCCGGATTTCCGGGCGGCTGGTCGGCATCCACGGTGGCGGGCGGCGGCAGAATCGTTTCGCACAATAGTCGCGTGCGCACGAAGATGCCGCGCTGGGTGGGACTGGTATCCGAAAATTTACTGAACGCGGCAAGGACTGCGCCGTGCGAAAGCAGACCAGCACGGCCCGAATTGCCGTAGTCCACCCATCCCTCGCCGCCCACGGGTTCCGGCAGGTTGTAGTGCCTTGCGCCTGCAGTCGTTAGAAACGTTCGCTTCGAGGTGAAGATATCAAAATAGGACGAGGGCTCGTCGAAGATGACCGTCTCGAGCAACTTCGAGGTTTCGGCCGCGAACCTGGATGTTACCTCAGGGGGATGGGGAATCGTACGGTAGCCAAGCCACATCGAGTGGAAGCGGGAAATCTGTGCGCGGCCTCGCGGCTGTTTCATCATGCGCTCAAACGCAGCACTGCGGCCCGATTCTGTGATGAGTTCGTCCTTGGCGGCGGACTGCAAGAGAGAAGCGTCGGGTGCGCTGCCCCACAGTAGATATGAAAGCCGCGACGCGATTTCGTAGCCATTGAGGGCAAAGACCCCCGGGGTCGACGTTGCGCGCCCGATTTCGACCCGATGGAGAAATTCAGGATCCTGGATGAACGCGCGCAGCAAAAGGTCAATGCTGGTCCAGAAATCCGTGGTCACGGACGGCACCTTCTCCGTCGCAAACGCGAGCAACTTCAGATACGGCGCCTGCTCGGCGGCCGACAGGGGGCGCCGTAGGAATCGCAGCCCAAGCGCCTGCACGGCGGCTTTGAAACAGGTCGAATCGTCGGGTCCGCTGGGCTGACACGGCATGAATTTATCCCGCGTGGCGGCCTCGGCAACCGCACGGCGCGCGACGTCGCGGGACAGTTCTCGCATCGCATCGGTGAAGGCCTGCGATCCTTTTTGGATCAGGTAATCGTTGTCGTACGGTTTGAACTCGTCTTCGTTGAGCAGGCGCGTCGCGGGCCGACGCGTGTCGCCGAGGATGTCCTCGAGGGTCGCGTCAATCTCTGCCTGAGACAGACGGCGCGCGAGGGAACTGGAAACGATCTGGTCGGCATCGGGATCGGGCGGCGTTGGCCGATTCGTACCACCCGTGCTGCCGCCCGGCGTGCCGCCCGAACCAGCGTTGTCTGTGGTATTGCCGGAACAAGCCGAAAACAGCAACGCGAAACCCGCAACTGTTGGAACCATCCGAATCACCGACATGTCGATGCGTTGCATTCCGACCTCCGTTCGGCACCTATCCTATCAGGCCTTGCGAGAGGCCAACGAAGAAACACTGGGCGATCGTCGGTTCGGTCGCACCGGGACGTACATGTGCGCTCTCTAAAAGGACAGCGACATGATCGAGCCGTGTCGGCCAAAACCAAGGGATAGGGACGAAGTTCTGGCAGCGCTGCCGTGGCGCAGGAAGCCATCGATCACGCCGACCACATACGCCGCCGCGAAAACGCCCACACTCCATTGGTTGACGGTTCTCATGGTCGTCGCGGTATCGGTCGCATCACCAAAGGTATGACCCTCTTGCTCCGACGACAACAACCATAGCTTGGTGACGATCGCTGTCGTCAAGCTCAGGCCGAGTGCGCCGGTCAACACCCATCCCCGACCGTGGTCGCCATTATTGAACTGTCCCGTGGGAGGCAAAAGGTTCCACACCGGGTTCGGCAGGTTGGCCCGATGTTCCGTCGCGAGACGTTGTTCGTTGTCGCGCTTGAGCATTCCGAAAAACGCGACGACTTCGGGTCGGGTGATGGTGGGATCAAGGTAGGCTTCTGGGCGCAATCGCAGCAGTTCCGTAAACGCAACACGGGATCCTTCGATGCGTCCGGTCAAATAGAGTCCAATGCCAAGAAAACGCAGGGCATCGCCCCGTTCGTCGGGCGTGCTTGAGCCGACACCGCCTTCGACGATGATGCGCGCGGATTCGACCACCAGATTCATATCGCCATATGCGTACGCAGCGGCGGCTTGATCGAGCACGGCTGTCGCTGTGTTGGGACGCGGTCTTGCAACCGGTTCAGAAGCGACGGGAACGGGCGCTGATTCTGCGACGGGGGCCGCTTGCAGTCCAAACAACAGGGCACATAGAAAGATTGCGTTCATGGTGATTGGCTGCTGCCGGGATCGGGCAACACGATGGCGAAGGTTCCTTGGAAATCGGTCAACGCTTCGCCCACGGGAAGCGCGTTATCAACTTTGGGTGACAGCAAGTTGACGCAGGTGGTGCTGCTTCCCACGCAGAAGATCTGAATGACGGTACCGGGCAGCAATTGCTGTTTCGGATCGTAGACCCGTCCCGAAAATACAAGACCCGTCGGCAGCGTCCACGGGTCAAGGGTGACGGGAGTCGACCCGATCAGCTGGTCGCCGAGATGGGTGCGTGGCAAGTCGAATTCTCTACCTGCAGCGGCATGGGCAAAGAATCGGTACGATTGATTTGGCGACAGGGACAGCGTGAACTGACCGTTGGCGCCGGCAACCGCCGAGACGCTATTGGACAGGGGATCGAGATCCGCGATGGGCAAGGCGAGCACGCGTACCCCCACGGCCCGCGCGGCGGGCAAGAGGTTACCGGTTGCCTTGATTCGGGTCCCAAGCGAGACGTTGCCTTTTTCCACATTGCCGGCCGTCAGATCGATCGAGAGATCCACATGGGTGGCCCCGGGATTGGCGTTGCCAGCAGGCGGAACAATGCGCAACACATAGAGATCCCGCGGTAGATCAACAAAACGTACCACGCCGAAGGCATCGCTTTCAAGTTGGCGCAAGATGTTGCCGGCAACCGGTACGGGCGTTCCCGCATTGACCGTCAGGGTGGCGACCGCTGCCTTCGGTTGCGCGGTTGCAAGGTAGACCCGTGCGCCCCGCACAGGGGTGGCACCATCGGGTGTCCGGACCGACAGTGTGAGCGCAGCCGTCGGCATCGGCACAAAGTCGAGATCCACCTGTGCGCCGGGTGCGTTCGCCGGAAATACGATGCCCGCCGCTTCAGACAGCGCAATTTGCGGAAGGCCGGACTCGGGCGAGGGCTCGACGACCAGTCCATGTCGGCCGGGAAGCGCGTCGATGACATAACTCCCGTTTGCATCGGTCGTACCCAACGTGGATGGTGTGCCGTTTTGCCGGAACAAAAGGCGGGCATTCGATACCGGCTGGCTGTTTACTCGAACGGTGCCGCGCACCGCGACGCCCGGTGCCATGGTAAACGGCTCGATGCCGATCGCAGCGAGTGTGAGCCCCACAAAGTTTCGCGGCGGGAGGGGTTCAGTCGGAACCACCAGAATGTCGTGTGTGGTGATGGCGGCCACCTGCCGCACGAGTCCACCTTGCAGACCGCTATATCCCTCGATCACAAAAGTTGAGGCGCGAGGCGTGATACGGATGTAACTTGGGACCGCGATGCCCTTTTCATTGCGCGGATCAATTTTGATTCGGGTGCCGCCTTGCAGGTGAAAGTCCTTGCTCGGGGGCAGTCCGCCGCCAATTTCCAGCAGTTCTTCGAATGGAAGGCTTTGGGCGTCGGGCGGGGGAAGCACGCGCACAAAATAGGGCGTTCGTCTTTCGGTTGCCGTCACGCTGCTTGCGAATATCGTTCCCTGACACAGATCGCTTGCCGTCGCGCGGATTTGATAGACCCCTGCCACGTCGATGGGAATGCTGATGCTGGCGGGGTTCCCGGGCGCAACGGTAAACGTTATGGCGACGCCACTGCGAAACACACTCCAGCGCCAATCCAGGGTTGAGGTGTCAACTGTCCCGGCAACGCGTCCGAGGACTGCAATCGTCTCACCGGGCGCGGCGAGTCGACTGGTCAACGGTTTTCCATCGATGGCTTCGATGAAGAGGGCGCAGGTGGGCGCGGCCGCATCGATCGTCGCGACGCCACCGTCGCTTGCGAGCGATCCGCCTGTGGCGCTGTTGCCACCGGATCGAAAGCCACCGGTGTTGGCGCCGCCGTCGACGCGCCCGCTTGTGCCGCCCGTTTTACTGCCCGATCCGAGGCTCCCGCCGTTTGCGCTTGCGTCCGAGGACGTGGCCGAATCGCTCTCGGCCGATGCGCAGGCGTACAAGCCGAGCGCCACCGAAAGCGCCAAGCAACAAAGCGCGATGTGCCTCACAGCCGATACTCCACAGCCCAGGTGTACCGCTGCAAGCAGGTGGTCGAGGCACCGCAGGTGGCGTCACTGTCCGAACAGCCTGTGCCGGTGTTGCGTAGCACGCGGTCTTCGACCTCGACTCGCACCTGCACCCGATCGCCGGTTTTGTAGCTTCCGGGCAGGGTAAACCGTTCGGCGTTGTAGTCCGCAAGTCGGCCAAAGGGTTTTCCGGGCTCTTGCACCGACCAGGTAAAGCGAAGTTCCGAACTGCGCGTGGTGGGACGCGGAAAAGGATCACCATCGTCGGCGACATTCAGGATCGCAAAGGTTGCGGTGGCATCGGCTGCTCGCAAGAGCAGTGGCAAGTTCGGTTCAAGCTGACCGAGGCAAGGTGGCGCATCCGGGGCAACGGTGAGCTTCGTTTCGGCTCGCGTCATCAGTCCGTAGGTGTCCGTGGCTGCAACGGACACGGTGTATTCGCCCGACAGATCCGCGATGAAGCAGATCGCCGGTGTTGGAGATGCATCGGGACAGGGCATCGGAACCACCACGGACTGATTGGGTCGCGTGATGCTCCATTGCAGCTTCACGTTGTCGCCTTCCGGATCGAGGCGCCCATCGTTGCTTGCGCTTTTTGCTACCACGCGAAACGCGCTCCACAACGGAAGGTTCGACGCCATCGCCGAGGTAGTAGGTGCGTCAAGCACCACTGTGGGGGGAAGGTTTGTGGTTTCAACGCTAACTGCCGCAGCCGAGCGGGCGCCGTAACGGTCCGTCACCTGTACCGCAACACAGTAGGTTCCGTGTGCCTTCGACTGGAAGCGGTGCGTGGGCAAGTCGATCGATTGTTCGGCTCTGATGGCGCCGCTTCGCAGGTTATCAATCAAGTCCGGACTGCAAGCACCCGTGCCCTCGAACCAACCAAAACGCAGCGGTACTTCACCCTGATCCGGGTCGCGGACCGTCGCTGCGAACACGGACGTGTCGATGCGGGTGACGCGTTCGGGTTGCACGATGCTGATCTCGGGTGGTGTATTGATCGGATCGGAATAGAGGATGCAGCCTGCCGCTGGGGTGAACAAAAGCACGCTCGCGAAAAGCAAAATAGAATGACCGCGCACGCCGTGGAACGTATCACTCATCCGAGGGATCGGGCAGGGGGATCTGAAACATGCCCTTGCTGTCGGTGCGACCTTCGGCGACGCGCAAAGCCCCGTTCACATTCGGCATCCGAAAGTCGATGCAATCGGGTAGCTCGGCAAGGCAATAAACCTCAACCAGCGCGCCGGGCACACCAATCGACTTGTTCACGGCCAAACCTTGTAGTGGCACGGTGCGGGGCAGCACGCGTGGGGGCAGCTCGCCTCCGGTCTGCCCGGAAGGCAACATCCCGAGCGGCAAGGTCAGGCGTGCGTCTGCTCCGACCCGAAGTCGCAAGCGATAGGTCTTGTCTCTGTCGAGTAGCACGGTATAGCCACCGCTTGCGTCGAGCGGTGCGGACACGCTGCGATTGTCGGTCGGATCGTCTGGAACAGCCGCGATCTCCGAGCCTTTGGCAATGGTACCGGTGAATCGCCCGAAAAAGCGCACAAGTTCAGGTACCCGGACGATCGTGGCTGCCGGATCGACCGTTGAAAGATCAACGGTGGTCGTGAACGAAGAATCGGAACCCATCGGTGGCGTGATGGTTACCTGGTACTGCGCGCGAGGAATGGCGTTGAACAATACCTTTCCGGTGCCATCACTTTGCGCCTGCAACTTGATGCGTCCGGAAAGTGCAACGGTTGAACCACCGGAAAGCGTGGCCGTTCCAGCGTTCGCAAGCGGTGCCACGAACCGAGCCACAACCAGCGCATCGCGAATCGGCAATCCTGATTTTTCCGACAGGATCAAGAGCTCGATTTTTCCGCGTGGGAGTGTGGCCCAGTCAATCGTGATGGCTTCGGGCGCATTGCCCTTTGCAGGCAGTGGCAGTCCGGAGGGCGCGTCGATCGCCAGATCAGGCAGCCCCTTTTCCAGCGGCGCGATCACCTCGATGCCAAAACGTCGATTGCCATCGGCGGCCACGTACACACGGGTGTTGCCGTTTTCATCACTTGAGCCAAGGGTCGAGGGCAAAGCCCCCGCACGAAACAAGAGGCGTGCGCCACTCACTGCAAATCCGTCTTCGCGCAACCGTGCCCGAATCTCGGTTCCCTGTGCAAGCTCGAAGTCGGGATTGCCGGAAAGCGAGAACGACGGAACACCCGCGCCGCTCAGCATCAGGCCATCGAAGATCTGCGGCGCCCAGCCGTTGTCGGGAATGACCATCAGGTTGTACTGGCGCAGGGGGGAAACCCGAAACGCGGTCGCGCCCTTCGAGGTGCTGCGGCCTTCTTGCAAGAAGCTTGAACCCTCGGAAGACAGGCGCAGATACGAGGGGATAGCAGAAGCCAGGTTCAGCGCGGTCGGTGCGCGTGGGTCGATTGGGACGGCGTAGCCCGTGGGCATCTCGAACGCGTTTTGTTCAACGATATCGGTGCGCATGCCGACACCCTGTTCGTGGGGAAGAAAGGGGCTGCCCTCGGGCGGAATCACGCGGAGCCAGTAGTAGGCTGTTCGCCTGTCCGCGGGCACGGCGGAGATTGCGGTCATTCCGTAACACGAATCGACACGGGCAGACAGCTCGTAGCGACCCTCGTCAGGCAAGGCCAGCGTGACGATCGAGGGGTTGTTCGGATCGGGCAAGAGGACGGCATTGCTGCCGTTGTGGGCAACCACCCACGACCAATCTGTGCCGGTGGAATCGGGCGATGATTGTTCGCCCTGAATGGTCACGGTTCGCCCGGGTCCCGCCGGCAAGTTGGTGAGCGCAGGCGCCGACAGTGGCCGAAACCGGATGCGGCAGTCGTCATCCGGCGCACCATCTCCGCCGCTTCCATTTAGGGAGGTCCCGCCGCCGGTTCCACCTTCCGCGCTGTCTGCCCCGCTGCCGCCCGCCTTTCCCTCGTTGTCGGGACTGCCTGCGCTGCCACCCGCCGAGCTGGATGAGCAGGCTGCCAGCCACAGAAGCGAGGCCACAACGAGTCTCGAAGATAGTTTCCCGTGTATTCGCATCACAGGTATCGAATCCTCCAGCTTGTGCGTTGTTGGCAGTTCGTCGTCAGTGCACATTCGATTGCATCGTCGGTGCAACCGGCGGCGGGAATACGGCTCACCCGATCGGCAATGTCGACACGCAACTCGATGTCATCGCCGGGAACAAAAGCACCTGCGGGCAGGGTCAAAAAGCGCTCACCGGCGTTGATCAACCGGTCGAAGGAGACACTGCCCGTCCGACGGAAACGCCAGGTGATGACGGCCATCGAAGGGCGTGTGGATCGGGCTGGCAACGGATCGCCGTCGTCCGCCACTGCGAATGACAGGGTGAGCGCGGTGTTCGGATCGCGAACCAGATCGAGGATCGTTGGTTGTTGATCCTTGATGCAAGGCGGGGCGTCATCGGCAACTTTCAGCAAGATCTCGGTCGGCATGGCGTGTCCATCCTCGGCGTCGATTGCGTCAAGCGCAATACGATATTCACCCGTGGTATCGCCCGTGAAACACACCGTTCCCGGTGCGCTCGTGCACGGCATGATCATGCGTTCTTGACCGTCGGGCCCGGTGAGTTTCCAGCGGGGCATCGGCTTTTCGGCTGAATCCAGATCGGACAACCTCGCCTCGAATGCAAATTCCGAGAACAGGGGATACCCTTCGGACGATCCGAGCGGTACCGTCATCGCGATCTGGGCCGTCGGTGCGAAGTTGGTTACATCGAACTCGGTCGTGGACGAGGCCACTGCTCCGTGCTGGTCGACAACATCGACGCGGACGCAGTGCGGACCGAGCACGGCCGGCACGAACCGGTTGCCTGGAAGTGCGGTATCTGCGGCGGGCCAGGGGCTTTTGCAGGCGCCGGGCACGACCCACCAGGTTGTGGCAAGGGCGTGATCGCCTTCATCCGATACGGTTGCATCAAAAATCACCGGCAACCTCCGTGTGTAGGTCCCGTAACTCGATGGCTTGACCTTGATCTCGGAGATCTCCGGTGCTCGATTGATAGGGTCGGTGTACAAAATGCAGCCCGTCGAGCTGGCACCGAGGCACAGGGCGAGTATTCGCAAAGGGCCAGTTGAGCGCACGGGTTGAAACTAACACAGGCTCCGGTGCTGCAACGTCCGGGCCAGGACTCCAGGCGAGCAGCTTCCAACGATTTCCGGTCATTGCGGCACGCGTGTTGCTTCCTGTCTGTGGGTGTCGTGATCCGAATGTCAGCCTTCGGTCGCCCCTCAGGGCATTCGGGTAAAGGCGGGTTTTCCTGTTGAATCCCGAATGATCTGTCGCTCCAGTCTGGCGCCAGCCGGGACGTTCAGCGTCCCGACGAGCTGCCGAGGACCATCCTTGACGAGGGCGCAATACACCCGATGTCGGCCCGGCCCGACCTCCCCGTAGGTTGGTGTGAGGTGATTGGCAGGCGCGTCGTCGAGCGCCGGATAACAAAAGCCGAAGGACGAGTAGAGGCGCACCGATGCGGGTGCCGGCCTCGGTGGCGCCGCTTCCTCTGTCGCCGGTGGAACCGGTTCGGGAGCTTCTTCGGGAATGACAACGGCGGCTGCTACCCCGCTTGGGGCGGGTATTTCGACCTGGATGCGTCGCATCCCGGGTCGTTTTGTCGCAATCGCAGCACGGAGCGTTGGCGCCGACGGGAGGGCTGGCGCCGGGGGCGTCGGCGCCGGCGATGGCGTTGCCGGCCCGGGTTTCGGCGCCGGAGTCGACGGTAAGTCCGCGATCGCTGCAATGCGTGTCACGGGTTGGCGCTTCGGCAGACCGACTACAACCAACGCCACGCCCGCAAGCACGAGCGCGCCGAGGGTGATGATTTTCTTGGCTGCTCGTTGAGTGCCGAGCGAGGCCATCAAACGTACTGCTTCGGGATGTCCGGGTATGAGGGCATCCACGCGACCCAGTTCGCTGAGTGCGCGTGCAAGGTTTCGCGCGGCAATCAAGGACTTGGCCTGCTGGAGGGCCGCTCCGGCAACGGCCGGTACCAGTTCGGTTGTCAATTCCACGGGTTCGCTGACCAAACGACGCACAGTCGATGCGATCGGTGTTTCGGTTAGGCCCGGTATGCCCGCCAGTGCGAGGCGAAGCTCGCGCGCAACTTGTGCTGCGCTTTGTGTTCGACGCGCAGGATCGGGTGTGAGGCACCCCGAGATGATGCGATCGATGGCGGGCCCGACCCGCGCATCGATTTGACTCGCGCGTGGATAGCTGCCGCGCGCAACGGCCACGATCACGGTGAGAGGATCGCGGCCCGGAAAAGGCAGAGCCCCCGTTGCCAGTTGATAAAGCAACACGCCCAGCGCCCAAACATCGGCACCGGGACCCACGTCGCTGCCACTGGCCTGTTCCGGTGACATGTACGAGGGTGAGCCCACCATCGCGCCCGTCGCCGTCATCGTGGTCAGATCGCCAATGTGGGCGACGCCGAAATCCGTCAACACCACGCGCGCGCGTTCGGGTCGATTTTCGAGCAGGATGTTCGCTGGCTTGATGTCCCGGTGGACGATCCCTTTGTCGTGCGCGGCCTGCAAGGCATCCGCCACTTCGGCAACCAGCAATGCAGCGAGCTCCGGCAACAGTCGTCCGCCAGCCGATTGCAAAACACCTTGAAGGGTAGGCCCTTCCACGAAGGCCTCGACAAGATAGTCAGGGTTTTCGCCCTCGGCCTCGATGAAATCAAACACTTCGATGATGTTCGGATGCGCGAGCGCCGCCGCGGCAAGTGCCTCGCGACGAAAGCGTTCGGCACCTTCGCGATGCAGCGCCGCCGAGGGCATGAGTACCTTGATCGCGACCTCGCGCCCGAGCTGTGTATCGGTTGCGCGAAAAACCATCGCCATCCCACCCGTGCCGACCAGTTCCCCGAGCAGGAATCGCCCCAAGCGATCGCCGCGTCGGGGTATTTGCGGAACGGCGGCCATCTGAGCGCTAGACTAAACCAAAGTGGTGTGAGCGTGTAATATCCAGAGGATGAGCGATTCTGGATCCAGCATGGGTGGCGGTGAACGACGGCGCGGACACCTCGACAACGTGGGTGGAACGCCGGGTGGCGGCGGCGAATTCCTGTTCGGCTGCGCCATGGCTGCCGTGGGTGGTTACTTGTTGCTGTCCAATACGCAGGTTCACACTTCGGGTTGGCGGTTGTGGGGACTTGCCAACGGATTCGGGCTGAGCCTTTTGCCTATGCTGGTTGGCGTGGGCTTTTTGTTCATGAGCGCACGCTCGAAAATAGGTTGGTTCCTCACCGTTGGTGGTGCGTTGTTCATCCTCACCGGCATCTTGATGCAGATGGATGTCTATTTTGAACGAACCAGTTTGTTCAACACCCTCGTCATGCTGGTGCTGATCGCCGGTGGCGTCGGGCTCATCTTCAAAAGTTTGCGCGCGCATCCCGGCCGCGGGCGCGACGCCGGAACCTAGTGTTTGTTTTCCGGCTTCGCTGCCGCCGGTGGCGGTCCCGCCTGTGACTGCATCGAGGTCGCCTGCGTCAGCTTTTCCTTGATGAGTGCCGAGGTCGGCTCGTAGGCGAGCGCCAGTCTGAAATTCAGTGTAGCGCCGCGGTAGTCGCGTTGATCGAGAGCGCTGACACCCATTCTAAAGAATCGTCGCGCATCCGGGTTTTGCACGCCTTCGTCCTGTGCCTTCGGACCCTTGCGCTCGCGCTGCGTTGTGACCAGGCGCTTTTGTCCCTTGGCCAGGGCCTCGTCGTATTCGCGGCGTTTCACCGGATCGGTAAGGACCCGATAGCCTTCGGTGATGCGGGCGTAAATCGTATTGAGTTTGTCACGCGCTTCCGCGTCGGTCATCTGGATGTACCGATCCGGATGCAACTGGGAGGCGACCTTGTAATACGCCTGTCGGATGTCCGGGATATTGGAGGCGCTGTTGACGTTCAAGAGGTCGTAATAGCTCTTGTCGTCGAGGGTTGGCGAAACCGCGCGGGCGAACGAAGCGAGTTGGTCGAGATGGTTGGAAGCGTTCAAGGCAGACCTGAGTTCTGTTGGAAACTCTTTCGTATCGTACCATACGAACTGCTACGCGGTATCGGGAAGGTTCTCCATCTCCGCAGCGCGTCGACCCGCGGCATCGGCCACGTCTTGTGCACTCATGGAGCCGCGAACGTTGACCTGCGCTTCTTGGGCGCGTCCGGTTTCCATGTCACGGGCACGGACTCGTAAAATGCCATCGGTATCCACGCGAAAGGTGACTTCGATCGAGAGCTCACCACGGCGCGCCGGTCGCAACCCGGTGAGTTCGAGGTCGCCGAGCGGGTAGTTTTCGTCGAACTGGCGCGACTCGCCCTGACAGACTTGGATGCGGACCGAGGTTTGGTAGTCCGCCGAGGTCGAAAACATCCGGCTCTGTTCCACCGGCAACGGGACGTTGCGTTCGATGATCGTCTCGGCGAATCCACCCGCAACCGCGATTCCAAGTGCGCGCGGTGTGACATCAAGCAATACCGCGCGTGACGCCACGTCGCCCGAACCGTAAGCGAGGTTGTCGGCCTGAATGGCGGCTCCCCAGCCGACGACCTCGTCGGGGTTGAGATCGGTTCGAGGGGGTCCTCCGAAAAAACGTTGTGCTGCGGTTCGCACCAGCGGGATGCGCGTCGAGCCACCGACCATGATCACTTCGTCGATCTGTGTCACGGTCAACTGTGCTGCTTGAAGCACTGCCTGGCAGGTGTGCAACGTGCGCGCCACAAGCTCACTTGCGGCCTGGTCAAACTGTTCGCGTGTGACCTCGAAACGCAGATGCAAGGGTTGTCCCCCGCCGCCAACCGCCATCTGTTTCAACTCTCCGCGCGCAACCGGTTTGTCCGAAAGGTGACGTTTGACCTGTTCGGCCGCCAACAACAGGCGGGCTCGGGAGGCGGAGTGTCCGCGGGGATCCACCCCGGTCTGGTGCAAACACTGTTCGGCGAGAATACCCATCAAAATGTGATCGAAGTCGTCGCCGCCGAGGAACATGTCGCCGCCGGTGGCCAGCACCTCGAAGACGTCGTTTTCAACCTGCAAGATGGTCACGTCAAACGTACCACCGCCGAAGTCAAAGACCGCGAGGCGGCGAGACATGTTGCGGCCGACACCGTAGGCGAGCGCCGCCGCGGTGGGCTCATTCAGGATTCGCATCACGTCGAGACCCGCGATGCGCCCAGCGTCCATGGTGGCGCGGCGTTGCGCGTCGTTGAAGTTGGCGGGCACCGTCAACACGGCACCGGTCACGTCTTCACCAAGATAGAATTCCGCGCATTGCTTGACGTAGGACAGAAACTGTCCGGAAATTTCTGGGATGGTGTACTGCCGATCGGGACCGACGAACACGGCCTGTTCGTTTGTGCCCTCGATGAGCTTGTACGGCATGCGCGCAATCGCGGCTTGCACCTCGGGCGAATGAAAAGGCATGCCGATGATGCGCTTGGCCGAGTAAACGGTGTACTCCGGGGCCACGATGCGCCGTCCAACGGCCTCGTGTGAAAAAAGCTTCACACCGTCCTGTCCGAACGACACCACCGACGGGTGCAGGTGGCGGCCCTGCGCATCGGGTACAACGATCACCTGACCGTCCTTGACGGTCGCCACCACCGAATTCGTGGTGCCCAGATCAATCCCGATAACAGCCATTTATGCCCCTGAAATCCAGCAGTTGGTCATTGTAACGCCAACTGGTGCCTTCAGTCCAAAGAGACAGCAATTCCAAGGATAATAGCGAGCGCGACGGCGGTCCCGGCGGCGCTCAAAAGCGGCCAGTGCTGCTCGGCCCAGCCCGACGGATCCTCCTGCAGGACGACGGGAGGCTGGGTGGGGGCACGCGATTCCACCGTTGCCACGGCAAGTTCGGTGTCCTTGCCCACCTTGAATCCATGCTCCGACTCCATTTCGCGGCGTCGGGCGATTTCGTCGAGACGAATCACGGCGGCCTCAAATCCGGCAGGATCCCCGTGAGCCGAGGCGACGAGCGCATCGAGGCGCTGCACCCCATCCACTTTTATGAGGCGGAGTTCGACCTGGCCTGGCGGCTTCATCTCGACCACGAGGGCAAAGGCTGCGGCCATCCGGCGGGCGTGGGTCGCCGCTGTCTGGTCGTCAAGTCGGTAAGCCTGCAGCGTCGGTACCTCGACGGCGAGGGTGGGCTGGGTGATCGGCACAAGTTCGGACCACGGCTGGCGGCCGGGCGCTGTGACCCGAATGAAATGGTCGCCGTAGGCGAGTTCCTTGAGTTCGAGCGGCAATCCGATGGCCGGTCGACCGTCCACCGAAACCATGGCGTCGGAAGGACCGTTCACGGTGAGCACACCCCGGGGTTGAGCTTTCACCGTCGCGATCGCGTCGGCAAAGTGCAAGCGGGCAAGGGGAGAAAAGTCCCGGGTATAAAGCTCGCGTGCGGGCGTCATCGTGGCAGCGCGCAGATAACAGTCGGCCGCAGCAACGCTCGCACGGGGCGGACCGGTGGCTGGAAAATCGGTCCAGTCGGCCTTGTCGATGGCGATGCCGAGATGCAAGTACAGATTCGACAGACCTTCGGTGTCGAGTCCATGGCCTCCCGAGTTTTCAGCCTCCTGCATGGCGGATCGCAATTCCGATTCGGCTTCTGAAAACTTGAGCGCCTTGTTGTGGGTGATGGCGTTCTTCACACGGCCCGCAAGGGTTGGCAGCGGCGGTGTCGGTAGATCGAGCGTTTCCATCACACCCATGCGACGACGCGCAACGATCTGTCGCAGGGTCGAGCGGGCCTCATCGTCGTGAACGGCGCCTTCCGCGCTGACAAAAATCGGGTGCACGGTGGGCGGCGTTTCGATTGGCGCAGCCGCGGCCGTGTTCGCGCAAACGCCAAACATGACCATCATGGAAAATCGAAGCATGTTTGGGCGCATGACGGCATTCTTCACGCTCCGGAGGCCTGCGGTCAAATCCTGCCGGGTCGATCGCCGTTGCGCAGGGTCGATTCCGCATCGGAGGCCTGCTATTTCCCTTTGCCGTGAAGCCGACTCTCCTGCTTTTTGATATCGATGGGACCCTCCTGCGCACGCGGGGCGCGGGCCGGCGGGCGATGGCGCGCACCTTTGATTCCCGTTACGGACAACCCGAGGCCCTGAAGTTTCGCTTCGATGGCATGACCGATCGGGCGATCATGCGGGGTGCGATGGAACGCCTCGTGGGTCGAGAAGAACCCAGTTGGTCGGGCGAAGTGCTCGAAGCCGAGGTGGATGCGCTGCTCGCTATCTACATCGATGCCCTGGCCGACGAGGCGGCGCGCGCAACCGACTTTTTCGTTTGCCCCGGTGTGCACTCGATTCTGGATCTTTGTGATGCGCAAACACAGGTTTATATGGGTCTAGGCACCGGCAATGTGATGCGCGGTGCCGAGATCAAATTGGGCCGTGTGGATCTGTTCGCGCGCTTTTCGTTTGGCGGCTACGGTAGCGATCATCTTTTGCGCGAGTCCATCTTGCGTGCTGCGGTTTCACGCGGCGCGCTGGCCGCGCAACGGCCCGCCGAAGAATGCCGCGTGGTGGTGATTGGTGATACGCCTCGCGACGTGGCGGCGGCCAGAGCGATTGGTGCGGAATGCATTTCGGTCGCGACCGGTGACTATAGTCTTGACGAGTTGCGTGTGTGTGAGCCCACGCATCTGCTGGCCACTCTGGAAGATCCGCGAACGCCGACGATGTTGTTTGAGGGATAACCATGTCGACCCGCCGGCTCTGGAAAGAACCCAACCCCGAACTCGGTGCGCTGATTTCGACGCTGGCACCGTGGGTGTATGACGCTTCCAATCCTTTTGCGGACTGGTATTTCGGGGATCCGGAAGCCGCCTCCGATATCTTGACCGAGTGGATGGCTCGACCGGATTCCGAGCTGTTTGTCGGCCGTTCGGTGTTGTTATCCGACGTTGCCGGAAAACCCGAGGGCGCCATCATTTGGGCGCGTGGTTCGCAACTTTCCAGTTACCGGGCCGCGGACTTCGCGGCATTTCTGGGCGATCTGGGCGGCGGTCCCGAAGCCGATGCGATCGCCCTTGAGGTAACGTCGGGTGCCCGTGCGCTGTTTCCTGCGGTCGAGCCCGGCGATGCGTACATTAGCCGCGTGGCCGTTGATCGGGCGCGTCGCGGGCAAGGCCTGGGCAAGCGCCTCTTGCAAGCGACGCTCGGCACCCTGCGCGAAGAAGGTTTCTCCCGCGTGCGCCTTGATGTCAGCGACGACAACGCCGCTGCAATTTGTCTTTACGAGTCGGCCGGATTCGTAACACAATCCACCTCGCCCCACGACGATTCGGGATTGTGTTACAGGGCCATGGTGTTGGCGCTTTAACAACAATCGCCAGGATGGCCCCCGTGTTCAGAACCGGCTCAGCGCGCAATCCATCGCGCCCAGGTCGGGTTCTGCTCCCCGAACTCCTGCGCCAGGTGCAGGCTGGTAAGCAATTCACGACCACCACCCGTGGCAAAGCGATCGCCGATCTTGTCCCGAGTCAAGTGGATCGATCCAAAGACGCTGCGGCCGCGATTGATCAGTTTCTCGCCTTCAAGAAGGCTCACCCGGTTCGACCTGGCTCCTGAAGGATGCTGGCGAATGCGGTGCATCCTATGCCTTCAATGTTTTGCGGCGGATTCAAGAGCCAGGTACGGAGGTTGACGTACCGGCGACCTGAGGGCTCGAAATCGCCAACGTGATCGCGCGATCGGAAGCCAAGGGCATCGTGACGGAAGCCCAGAGCGAGGGGTTTCTGGCGATGCTCAGCGCCGCACCTATTGCGATTGATGGAACGACCGCGGCCCATGCCTTGTCCGAGACGCTTCAGTTGGCCCGTCGATACCGACTTTCCTCCTACGATGCGTCCTATCTGGAGCTGGCGATGCGCGCCGGATTGCCGCTGTCGACGCCCGATGAGGCGTTGAAAAAGGCCGCAATCAAAGCTGGCGTGAAGCTTCTCAAGGCCGCATGAGCCGTGCTGGCAATGCGGTCTGCACAGAAAATTGCGAAATCTTCGAAGAACATCTTGCGCCATCGCCACTGTTCGACAAATTGGCAGCGTGTAGCGCGTGACAAGTCATCGCGGTCCAGGACTTGCCGGAACATATCCGTACGGATATAATCAATGGATGAAGCCAGTGCGATTCCTCGGTGACTCGCTCGAACGACTTCGCCAGTTCCCGAGCGCAGCACGACATGACTGTGGGTATCAGATTGACCTGTTACAGCGCGGGCAGCAACCGAATGATTTTAAGCCCATGCGTTCGATTGGGAAAGGTGTCGAGGAAATCCGCGTCCGCGAAGCGGCCGGAGCCTTCCGAGTGATTTATCCAGCGCGGCTGGCGGAGGCGATTTATGTCCTCCATGCATTCCAAAAGAAAACGCAGATCACGTCAAAACCAGATGTCAATATCGCAAAGATCCGCTTCGCCGAACTAATGAGAGGTGAAAGATGAAGAAGGAAAAGGAAAAGG
>JAWXBF010000133.1:0-8043 GCA_034439895.1 Deltaproteobacteria bacterium | reverse complement strand
CGTCGAGCGTGCACGCATCGAAAAAGAACTGGGCAAGGCCAAGAAGGACGTGGACTTCTACACAAAACGACTCGGCAACGAGAAGTTCGTGCAAAACGCCGCCCCCGAGGTCATTGCCAAGGATCGCGCGGCGCTCGCCGAGTCGCACGCTGCGATGACCACGTTGCAGCGGGCACTCGAACACCTGTAGATCAGGGTCCCGATGTGCGCAGGGTTACCCAGATATCGTTTCGACTGCTCGGCAAGAGCGCGATTTTTCCGACTCGCTGGTATCGTCTGGGGGTGTTTCGCATCATCGGGATAGTCTCCGCACTTACCTTCTTGTCCCTGTCGTCCTGGGTCCACAACGCCGCCGCCGCCGAGATCGCGACGGTGGTGCAGGTTCCGGAGGCCGGCATCGCCGTCAAAGCCACGGACCGAATCATTTGTGGTCCGATGGCGCCAGGTTGGGCTCTTGAGAGCGACAACCAGCGCGTCACGCCTCCGCGCACCATTCCAGAGGGGGCGAGTCGCCAGTTTTCGGTTCGGGTTTCCGACACGGTCGAGGGCTGCGCGGATAGCAAACAGTCGATCACCCTCGTCGCGACGGCAGCGTTGCCCATCATCGACTCCGCACAGGTGATGTTTTACCCGGCAGAGGGGCGTCTTGCGGTTCGCGGCCGAAACTTGCAGGGCCTGCAGATCTTGTGGCGCAAGAAAGCAGCAGGGAACACCACCGATGCGACCAATCGATCGGTTGAAGTGTGCCTCGAATCCACACGGGTCGACAACGCTGAACTTTGTACGATTCCGGTTTCGCGAGATCTCAGTTCCGACAGCGAGTTTACCTGGTTCCCGGCCCACGCCACGCCTGATCCCGAATCCGTCTTGTTCGATGAACTTGGCAATCGCATTGCGAAAGATCGCCTCAGGCTACGGCCTGCACGGGTCGTCTTGCCTGCCCGTTTGTGGACCAAGGACGGCGTGGATGTTTCGCGCGGCCCGGGCACGATTCCCTTACTTTTTCCCGAAGCGATCACGTCGGTTGACTGTGGCAGTGCCCGTTGCGAGTTGGTGGATGGCGCCGTGGTGATTCGATCGGTGCCCGGCCCCGCCACCATGGTCGCGCTGCAGCTCAAACTGGGGCCGCGTGTCTATGTGCCAGGGGAGGGCGGGGCGCTCTCTCAAACTGTGGTTGCGCGTCTACCCTTGATGGCCTGCCCCCTGCGCATCATTTCTGGTCCGCCGCTGCGTGAGACGCCGGTGATCCGGATTGTGGTACGGATGGACGCACGCTGCGGTTCGGAAGCTGGACGCTTGCAGTGGACGGTTGGCGGAGAGGATGCCGAGGTTGAAAACATCGTCACGCAAAAGGACGACGTTTTTGTGCTTTTGCGCAGCGAAAAGATCACGCGTACCAAGGTGACGGTGACGGCCGCGCGTGGTGGCGTGGACCCGGTCGTCATCGGTTCGGCGACGGAATTGACGAAGGTTGCGCCCGTACCCCGTGCGTCAATTGAACTGCTCGATGGGGTAAAGGTTCCGTTTATTCCGACGAATCGCGATGGTTCCGTCATCGTGAGCCGGCCATTGGATGATGCACGACTCGTGTTATTACCCCTTGAAGGCGTGTACTTCGTTGGGATGAAAGGTGATCGCCCGACCGTGCGTGGCGACGGCAATGCCGGCGGGTTTGGATCTTTGCAGTTCGGCTATCGCCGGCCCGGATTGCCCGGCGATCTTGGCAATGTGGATCTGGCGATCCTGTCCGAAGCCTTGCACCGACAGGTCCGCGAGGCGAGCGTGCCGGCAAATTTCGCATCGGCTGGTGGTGAGGCTGACGGTCTGGCCGAGTTCCTGTGCACCGACCTGCACGGAAATCCCTATCGAGTGTTGCCGGGTAAGTCCTGGACGGTCCCATTCGCGCAGCGGGATACCTGTCGCGTGGTCATCCATCGCGAACGCCTGAAGCTAGAAGATGGGATGCAAGAGGTCGTGCTTGAAGTCGATGTGAAAACGGCCGATGGCGAACCCCGCGAAGCGCAGGTTCGTGAACGAATTGTATTACGGCCGGGCGCAGAACCGCGTGTGTTCTGGGTCAAGGGAGGCATTGAGCAGTTCGATCGCATCACGGTTCGCCTGACCCACGTTGTCGATGAAGAGCGCTACCTCATCAGCGCGGAGACGCGCGCGGGACTGCCCTCGGTACAGTGGTCCGCGGTGATAGAGGGTGGGCGCTTGCGGGTTTATGCGACGGCCGCGATTCCAGCGGGTCTCTTCCGTGTGAACGAACCGAGCGGCCAGCTTCGGCTGAACTTTGGCGTTATCTCACGCGTGACGTGGCTCAACGAGGTCGGCAAGGAAGGCTTGTTCGGTGCGGAACTTGGCTTGCTGGGCATGGGCCTCGTGACAAGTTCCAACGATCTCCAGGATTGGCCCGCGACCCTCGGGATGGTGATGGGGGTGGGGTTGCGGGTACCTCTTGGCCAGGGGGCAGCCATCGGCGTCAACGCGTGGATGGTCTATGAATTTCGCGACGAGGTCATCTTGAATAACGGAGACAAGGCGAGCCACGTGTCCTTCGTCTTTGGTCCCAGCATCTCGGTCGGCAACGTCGGCAAGAACTTTTAACGCGCTATTCGGCGCGTTTGGCGGCTTCCCACAATTCATCGAGTTCGGTCATCGGTGTGTCACGCATGATCTTGTTCTGCGCTTCCAGCGCCAGTTCGACATGTCGGAAACGGTCGGAGAAACGCTGATTCGACGCACCGAGGGATTGTTCGGCGTCGATGCCGAGCTTGCGGGCGAGGTTGACGACGGAGAACAACAGATCGCCCAACTCGTGAACGATGGCACCGCGATCACCGGACGCAATGGCCTCGTCCAGCTCCGCCACTTCTTCGCTGATCTTGTTTCGGGGGCCGTGTGTGTCGGGCCAGTCGAACCCGACCGCAGAAGCCTTTTCGCCAAGGCGTGCTGCACGCAACAGGGCCGGCGCACTCCGGGGCACGCCCTCGAGTGCGCCCAGCTTGCCCTTCTTTTTCTTCTCGACGCCCTTCATCTGCGCCCAGCTCGCAAGCGCTTCCTCGCTATTTTTCGCGCGGGTTTCTCCGAAGACGTGCGGATGTCGCCGCAGCAGCTTGCTCACGATCCCTTCCACCACGTCGTCAATGCCGAAGGCATTTTCGCGCCGCCGGAGCTCTGACTGGAATACGATTTGCAGCAACAGATCGCCCAGCTCTTCGCGGTGATCGTCGACGTTGCGAATCGCGAGTGCATCGACCACCTCGTAGGTTTCCTCGATGAGGTAGGGAACCAGCGATTCGAGGGTTTGCTCGCGGTCCCAGGGACAACCATCGGGGGCAAGGAGTCGTTGCATGAGCCCGACGAGGTTCGGCAAGGTCGCCCCCGCGTGGGGTCCTTGCGCCGGTTCGGGCGGAGAAAACGTCGGGGGATTGTCTTGGGAGTCGGCGCTCGACATGGGCGGCAGTATAGCGGCTTGAAATGTCGAGCAGGGTCGCCCATGATGCATAGCAATGAATCCCTTGCTGGGAAAACATGCCAACAAGGGTGGGGCGGCGGGTACCATTACCGGTCGCTTCGTGGTGGAGGGCCAGGATCAAGCGCTCGCCCTGATGGGTGAGTTGAACGCCAACCTGCGGCAGCTCGAAAAAGACACCGGTGTGCGCGCGCATTGTCGCGGCACCGAGATTACGCTTGTCGGTGAGTCGCATCAGGTGGCGATGGCGACGAAGGTACTTGAGGGTCTGATTCCGATGGTTCGCAACGGCAAGATCCTGCGTCCAGACGATGTTTCACGTGCGGCCTCGGTGTTGCGAATGGACGGCGGGGCGGATATCCCCGAGATCCTGGCCGAGACCATTCTGGTGGCGAATCGCGCACGCCCCATCGCGCCGAAGGGTCTGGCGCAGAAACAATACGTCGATGCCATCCGAAGCAACGATATCGTTTTTGGTGTGGGTCCTGCCGGTACTGGAAAAACCTATCTGGCGATGGCCCTTGCTGTGCGTGCGTTGATGGAAAAGCGCGTGAAACGCATTGTCTTGACGCGGCCTGCTGTCGAGGCGGGCGAGCGCCTTGGTTTCTTGCCGGGCACCCTGGAAGAAAAGGTCCTACCCTACCTCCGACCGCTCTACGACGCGCTCAACGACATGATGGACTCGGAGAAAGTGGAGCAGTTGGTGCAGCGCGGTCATATCGAAATCGCGCCGCTGGCCTTCATGCGCGGCCGGACCCTGAACGACAGTTTCGTTATCCTGGACGAGGCGCAAAACACGACGGGGGAGCAGATGCAGATGTTTCTGACCCGTCTCGGATTTGACTCACAGGTGGTGGTCACGGGCGATCTGACCCAGGTGGATCTGGGCGATGCACGCCGTTCCGGCCTGGCCGAGGCGGTTCACATCCTCGGCGGGATTGAGGGGATTGCGCTCTGCCGGTTTTCGGAGGTCGACGTGGTTCGACACCGCCTGGTGCGCGAGGTCATCAAGGCATACGACCGTCACCGGAATCCACCGGAATAGCAGACCCGGTGGTATAACCGCCCTCGACGGTCGCAGGATGGAAGAACCGAAAGACGGGGGAAACAGCGGAACGGGCTCCGAACTTGAGGAGCTCTTGGCTATTTCGCGGGCGCTGTCGTCCGAACGGGATCGCCATCGCCTGCTCGATTTGATTCTCGCCAAGGCGCGACAGGTGACGAACGCCGACGCCGGCAGCGTTTACGTTATCGACGAAGATGAGGCCGAAGGGGTGTTGCCGTCGACGCGCGGGACCCGACGCACGTCGACCCGCACGCGGCAGCTGCGCTTCATGTTGGCGCAAAATGATTCGATGGCGATCTCGCTTGCTGAATCGGTGATGCCCGTCGATGTGCATTCGATTGTGGGGAAGGCAGTCATCGAGGGCCAGCCCGTCAACATTCCGGACTTGTATCGGTTGAACGAGCCCGGCAACAATCCCTGGGGCTTCGAGCACAACCGCAGCTTTGACGATCGCACAGGCTATCGCGCACGTTCCATGTTGACCGTTCCGTTGCGTTCAGCTCGCGACGAGGTGATTGGCGTGATTCAGCTCATCAACCGCAAGCGACATCGCGATTCGGTATTGAAAACCGACGTGGATTTCGCGCGCGAGGTGATTCCATTCGAGGCACGCAATGAAGAGCTCGCGCTGGCGCTTGCGGCCCAGGCAGGCATCTGTCTTGAGAATGCCAACCTTTACGAAGAGATAAGCAACCTATTCGAAAAGTTCGTGGATGCTTCGGTCACCGCGATCGAGTCTCGTGATCCGACGACCTCGGGTCATTCCCGTCGCGTGGCCACCCTGAGCGTGCGCCTCGCCGAAAAGGTAGACGCGGTACCGGATGGGCCGCTCGCGGCGTTCAAGTTTTCGCGCGACGATTTGCGGCAGATTGAATACGCGGGTGTGTTGCACGATTTTGGCAAGGTCGGGGTGCGCGAGAACGTACTCGTCAAGGCCAAAAAACTGTACGACGGCGAGCGAGACTTGATTCGCATGCGTTTTGACTACATTCGCAAGTCGATCGAGGCCGAGAAACTGCAAGAACGCGTGGTATTGTTTCAACGCGGTCGTGTGGATCCGGATGAAATCGTTCTGGTGGAACACGAATTTGATGCGCGCACGAACGAGATTGACGCCCTCTGGGATCTGATCGTGGCGGCCAACGAACCGACCTTGATGGAGACCGAGATCCGGGATCGCCTGGAAGCATTGGCGACGCGGACCTACATGGATCCACGCGGGGTCGTTCAACCGTATCTCGCACCAAACGAGATCCACGCCCTGCGTATTCGCCGCGGCTCATTGACGGACGAGGAGCGCAATGAGATTCAGTCGCACGTGAATCACACGATTGAGTTTTTGCGAACGATTCCGTGGGGGCGGACCTTCGGACGGATTCCCCGGATCGCGGGCGCACATCACGAGGTCTTGGACGGGGGCGGGTATCCCTACGGCCTGCGCGGCGATGAGATCCCGCTGGAGGCGCGCATGCTGACAATTTCGGATATCTTTGACGCGTTGACGGCCTCGGATCGCCCTTACAAACCGGCGGTTCCGGTGGCCAAAGCGCTCGACATTATCGCGGACGAGGTTCGTCGCGGTCGGTGCGATGAAAACCTGTTTCGGGTCTTCGTCGACGCACGTGTTTTTGATGCGGTGACGGGTCACTGACTATTCATGTCCGTCGACGTATTGATTCTGGGCCGGGCGAAGGGGGAGGTGGATCGTGGTTTGGTGAAACGTACGACGTTGCGCCTGAAGGTGGCCTTGAGCGAACTGGATCGGAAGAAGGCGTCGGTCTCCCTGGTTTTTACCGACGACGAAGAGATTCGAACGCTGAACCGACAGTATCGTCACATCGATCGCGCAACCGACGTGCTCAGTTTTCACTTGCAAGAGCTACAAGGTGAAACGGATCCAGCCGGCGATGGCATCCTGCTGGGTGATATCGTGATTTCCGTCGAGACGGCACGCCGCCGCTGGCCGGGCGCACGTTTTCCACGCTCGCTTGAACGCCTGGCGATCCATGGACTGTGCCATTTGTTTGGGCACGACCACAAGCGCAGGCATCAGGCGGACAAGATGTACAAGCTGGAACGCAAATTGATGCGCTTGGGGCTACCCGCGACACGCCCGGGTTGACTGTTTATCGTACACAGGTACGATAAGCCGAAATGACTGCAAAGCACACGGATCGAAGGTCGTTGATTTGTGGCACCGTCGGCGCCCTTGCGATGGTGTCAACCAACGCAAGCCCCCGCATGGCATCCGCGCGCAAGGGCCAGACAGGTGGCCCGCCATTGCCCCGAAGCAAGCTGATTCGGGGATTTGAGTTTACCGGTCCCGCATTCAAATATCCGGGTACGGGAACCGACATGCACTGGTGGACCTGGGCCGCCGACGGTGATCTTTATGTTGTGGACGACGACGGTCGCAATTTTGGAAACCCGTGGAACTTTGCGCATTTGCTTCGTGTTGCGGGTATGCCGCCTGATCACAAGATCGAGGAGGTCTCACGCTTTCCCGGTCTGGGTCGTCCAAACACAGCCAAGGTCCGCTACGTTTCCGGTGCGTTGGCAGTGGACAGTCGCTTGTACGTGGCGGCCTACGACTATGACTATTCGTTTCCCGGCAACGAGCGTTGGCGCGTGACGGATGACCAAGGAAATGAACGCATCCGGAAAGACGTGGCCACGATGTTGTTGGATGCCGTGTCGGCGCAAGCAGGTGTGGTGGGCATTATGTATTCGGATGATGCGGGAAAGACCTGGAACAATGTTCCCGATGGCAAGACACCCTACTTTTTGGGACCCAACTTCGGCGGCCTCGCCTTTGTTGGTTTTGGCCCTGGATATACGGGTGTCCCTCCGCAACTGGGTTCGTATGTGTATGCTTTATCGAACGACGAAAACTGGGAAACCGGAAACAACGTTTTCATGGCCCGGGTACCACGCGATCGGATCTTGGATCGTTCTGCATGGCAGTTTTACGCGGGTGTTGCCGGCGAGCCAACGTGGACAAACGAAGAATTTCGCGCTCGCCCCATTCTCAGTGATCCCGGAAGGGTAGGGCACCCCACCATGACGTGGAATGCGGGTCTGGGCCGGTTTTTGCTCGCGTACTTTAGTGATTCCGTACCACATTCGCTGGCAACGATGCCCGACGTTGCCGAGAAAACCTGGCACCGTTCGCGTCAGCTCACGATCGTTGAAGGGCCATCTCCCTGGGGACCTTGGGCTCTTGTACACCATGAACCAAAGTGGGAAGGAGAACACGTTGCCTATCTGCCGCAGATCCCTTCGAAATGGCTTAGCGCGGACGGGCTCCAGGGAACGTTGCTGTTTTCGGGTGACTATTCGCAGTTCACCAAACCGCCAGCGCCCAAGGATAGCTACTACGCCTTCATGACCCGGCCTTTTCGTTTCATTACGCGGTAAAACGTGCCCAACCCGATTCGCAGCGAACCACGCAGGTCGATCCCCCGGCATTCTCCCGATGTTCGACGGGTGATGGTGTTGG
>JAWXBF010000132.1:0-30057 GCA_034439895.1 Deltaproteobacteria bacterium | reverse complement strand
ACGTTGACTGAGGATCGACACCCGAAACAACCGCTTGTCGAGGCGCGCCACATTCAGATGCTCGAGAACGAACTGGATGGGTGGAACGATGCTTTGCCCGAACTGCGCAGCTTCGTGTTGCCCGGTGGTGGCCGGGTGGGCGCGTTTCTGCACGTTGCGCGAACCGTCTGCCGTCGCGCCGAACGCTGCACAATTTCGCTATCGGAACACGAGCCCATCGGCGAGCTCGTGATCCCGTACTTGAACCGTCTTTCGGATCACCTGTTCGTCATGTCCCGTCACGTGTCACGTTTGTGGGGCGAGCCCGAACCCCTGTGGCAGCCAGAAACAACCTAGCGACTAGAAACCAACCGCCGCGCCGAGCGTCAGATCGGTCGCCACCACGAGTTTGGGTACGCCGACCAAGACGTTCACCCCTGCGGTCGCTGCGATATTCGACGTGAAGTTGTAAAGCACACCGCCGCCGGGTCCAATCACCACCGGTCCGCCCAGGATGGAATCGATGCAAGCATCGCTGCCACGTGTGTAACGTTTGGAGGGAACGCCGCAGTCGTTGCGCTTGCCATCCAGGTTCACGACCCCGCGAAGTTCGCCACCTCCCACTGAACCCGACACAAACATTCGCAAGGCACCCGAACCCATGAAGTAGGTGGCCTTAGCCATGACGGCCAGCGCACCCGTCGCAGGCGAAAGGACCGGATCCTCGCCATCGGCATCGATTGCACCGCTGTCATCCAAATCGACCAGATCAACGGTCTTGGTCAAACCCGGCAAAATCGTGAACCGAGCCTGCACCGACACAAGCAAATCGTTCGACAGGTAGTAGCCAAATTCTGGCGCAATCACCAACGCCCCCGTGGTCGTGATACCGGCAAAATCGATGGGATTCCCCCCTTCGTCGGTCAGGCTCAGCTCGGGTGAACCGGAAACATAGCCAAACGAGGTGCCAACCCCAATATTGAAAAAGAACGAGTGGCCATGTTCGTCGGGCTCCGACGTGCGATTCGAGAACGGATCCTCGTCATCAGCGGCAACCAATTCTGAATCGTCAACCGTAACACTGCCACCCAGGGCGATCGTATGCGGCTCGACCGCCGATCCGTTGGACGCAACCGATTGGCCCGTTTTGTTTTTCGCCTCGATGTAATACTGAACCAACTTGCCGCGGGTGGCGGGCACCGGAATGCGCGCCGTATACCAGCCATTTTCCTGCTTGGTCATGTCCCGCGCCAGAAACGATCCGCTGCCTTCCATCTTGTATGCAAGCACGACACGGCTGAAAGTCAGGCCTTCTTCAACCGCAGCACGCAATTCTACCGGTTCGCCACCGGTCGCGGTTGGCACAGGCTCGTGGAAAACACCCTTGAACTCCGGCGGCGGCCCGGCTTCCACCGTTTGTTCTGCAGGGACCTCGATGGGATTGTCGACCACCGGTTTGTCCTCGTTTTCTTCCTTGTCCGCAGGGGGTGTTGGCTCTTCTGGCTTCACCACAACAGGGATTGGTTTCTGCCCTTCTTTGGGCGCCTTGCCCGCCGCGGCCTTGGCTTGATCGAAGATTGCCTGAATCTCGGGATTCACGAGCGCCGCACTCAGCGTGATGTCCGACTTCACTTCAAGCGCTTTTTGGAACTGGCGCAACGCCTGTTCTTTTTCTTGAAAACCGCCTGCCAACACCACGCCGAGGTGCAGGTGGGTTCGGGCGCGCAACGGATGGGTTTGCAGACCCTGAGTCGCACAGATCTGCAACGCCTGCATCAAGATCTTCTTGGCCTCGTCCACGTCGAGTTCGTCGTATGCCGCAAGCGCCTTCTTGTTGAGGTCGGTCACGTCCGCGATGGCAGACTTCTCGTCGGCAAGCGCGGTATTGATACCGTTTCCACCGTTGCTCACCGCAATGGCCGGGACGAGCCAAAGTGAAAAAGCCAGTCTTGCGATCTTCCGATTCAAACGCTTCATGAGTGGGGCCTCGTTCGCAGGCAAGTAGCGGCGCCAAAGAATTCTCCCAAACTGCCGATAACTCACGTGTTTGCGTGACTTTAAGCCGACAGGTTCAAGCGGGTCAACAATTGGAAACAGCAAAAGCACCCCAGCGGAAACAAGCGTGACCGGTCTGCTCGGCATATAATCGTTGAAGGGACAGGCGATGAAGCTGCTGACGCGTGACCGATTCGGGGAAAAGCTGGGCTGGTTGCCGTTCCTTTTGGTGGCCACAAGTCTTGTTTGGGTGTGGTCGGGCCCCGAACGCCTCGCAAACCAGGAAGTCCACGACGAGGAAGTCGCCGAGGAACGATCTCGTGCTGCTCAAACGGACGATCCCGATCTCCTGGTCGACTTCGACGACGACGTGAGCAACGCCGAGCTAGAGGCAAATCCGTGGATCGAAGAGGCCGTCTCGGCCTACTCCGCCACCGACAAGCTCTATCGCATCCGATTCCCGAATCTTGTCGCCCGGGATCAGGCCATGGCGCGACTGAAAGCCGATCCGACGGTCACTTCGGTCGACTACGACTTGTCGATGGCCTTGCCACCCGATGCAACGACTTTGGCGGACCGGCCCGGCGCGGACTGCAACGCAACCAGGATAGTTGCCGCCCAGAAAGGATTCCCGAACGATCCTTGCTTCCGATACCAGTGGCACCTTGATCAGGTTCGCGCGACGGGTTCCTGGAAACTGGGCCAGGGCCAGGGCGCCGTGGTTGCCGTCATCGACACGGGCGTTACCCGCGTGGCCGATCTCGAACAAACGCAATTTGTCGCGGGTTACAACTTCGTCAACAACAACACCCGTTCCGAAGACGATCATGGACACGGCACGCACGTGGCAGGAACCATCGCGCAGGCTACCAACAACGCGCTCGGGGTGGCAGGCGTTGCGTTCGGAGCGCGCATCATGCCCCTCAAGGTGTTGTCGGCGCAGGGCTCGGGCTCGATAGGTGGCATTGCGCAAGCGATTCGCTACGCCGCGGACCATGGCGCGAACGTCATCAACATGAGTCTCGGCGGTCCCTTGCCCGCAACGACGCTGCGCCAGGCTGTCGAATACGCCTTTAAAAAAGGCGTCACCGTTATTGCCGCAGCTGGCAACGATGGACGCGGACGGGTGAGCTACCCGGCACGCTACGTCAATGCCATTGGCGTCGCCGCAACGCAGTTCGATGAAAGTGCAACGTTCTATTCAAACTGGGGACAGCAGATCGACATCGCTGCCCCGGGCGGGAACGTCCGCGTGGATCAAAACGGCGATGGCATGCCCGACGGCATCCTGCAAAACACGATTGTTCCCGGCAACATCCGAGAGTCCGGCTACCTGTTTTTCATGGGGACCTCGATGGCGTCGCCTCACGTTGCGGGCGTCGCGGCCCTGCTTGCCGGTGCCGGCGTCACCCGGCCCGAGAAGGTCGAACAGCTCTTGATTCAGAGCGCGCGCGAACCACGCGGCCATAAACGCAGTACGGATGGAGCCCGCATCGATGATCATTTTGGCGCTGGCATCGTGAATGCAGAGGCCGCATTGAACGCCCTGCACACGAAACGAGAGGGCGGCGCACTGGGGCTCGGTGCAACCCTGGCCCTGGGATTGTGCGTGGGTCGAAGGCGGCGCATGGTCCTCGGGTTGCGAGGCATTGGTGGGCTTGGCGCAGGATTGGTGGCGGGAATTGCGGGGCCGCTCGGAATTGCGTCGACGATGGGGCCGCACGGCCTTGGCAATCCGCTCTTGTTGTCGCCCGTTTTGCCGGTGCTCGCGATCGGTCTATTTTTCGGCATCCGTCGCACGCGGCCTGCGCTGGCTGGGCTTTGTGCAGGGCTAGCCGGACTCCTGCTGAGCGTCGCAATCGCGCACACGACGGACGTTCGGCTTGTGCCCGATCTACTCGACCGCGTGTGGTTGGTCGCAAGTGCCGCAATCGCGATTGCGATGTCGCACCTCACCTTGCGGCGCGAATAGTGCCTACCCGCCGCGCTTGAGCTCGGTCAGAACCGATTTCGCAACGGCCTTGAGCGTGTCGAACACACCCTGTCCGCTCACCGCTGCCGCCTCGAACTCGGGCACATTGGTGGGGTTCAGCAACTCGCGCAACTCTGCGAGCGGTGCTGCGTTTGGCAGGTCGCGCTTGTTGTACTGAATCACGTAGGGAAGTTTTTCCAGGTTGTACCCCTGCTCTTGCAGGTTGATGCGCAGGTTCTCGAGCGCCTCAATGTTGGCTTCCATGCGCTCGATCTGAGAATCGGCCACGAAGACCACGCCGTCGACGCCCTTCAAGATCAGCTTGCGGCTGGCGTCGTAAAACACCTGCCCCGGTACCGTGTAAAGGTGAAAGCGCGTCTTGAAGCCGCGAATCTCGCCGAGAGAAAGCGGCAGGAAGTCGAAGAATAGCGTTCGTTCCGTTTCCGTCGCGAGGGATATCATCTTGCCCTTCGCGTCGGGATTCGTCTTTTGGTAAATGTACTGCAGATTGGTGGTCTTCCCGCCAAGGCCCGGTCCGTAATAGACCAGCTTGCAGTTGATTTCGCGGGAGCTGTAGTTGATGAAACTCATCGAGCGAACTCGCGATCGATTGAACGGTTGGCGTCAATCATTGAAAAGGTTGTCGATGTCGCTATCAGAGATCTCGTCCAGCACCGACGGGCCGCGATCTTCTGGTTTGCGATTGTTCATCGCCTCGAATTGACGATTCATTTCTTCTGCGGCTTTGCGCACCCGAAGGCGAACAAGACCGAGGGAAGAACGTTCGTCGAACAACACCAGCATGATTGCTTTCGCGATCAGCGTGATGTGAACGTGGGCTCGCTCACCTTCGTGGAACTGACTTCCGAATTCTTTTTCGGAAAGCAGCTGCGAAATGGCCCCCGTCGCCGCAACGTTGCCGGCGGTAAGAGAGGACAGCGAGGTGGTATCGAGTTCGGCCACTTCACCGGCTTCTGCCATGGGCTGACCGTCACGGCCGATGAGGAGAACGGCACGGGCATTGGCGTCTCGTTGAAGACGGAAGCAAATATTGTTGATTGCCTCCTGCTCCTCCGGGAACATCACTTGGGTTGACATCGTCGCGTTGGTTCCAGTCTGGGCGGTTGACGAGAGAGAGGTGCTGCTTGCGCGGCAGAATCAGCAATAACATCGCCGGAGTCCGGCTTCAAGTGAACCTAAATTCGGTCGTAAAGAAAAAAAACTTCAGATCTCGCGCCGAGCGTCGATCGCCCGGGCCAGGGTGAAGCGATCTGCGTACTCCAGTTCGCCCCCAATTGGAACCCCCGTTGCAATTCTGGAGGTGCGAATTCCCAGGGGCTTCAAGAGGCGTGCAAGGTAGACCGCCGTGGTCTCGCCCTCGACGCTCGGGTTGGTCGCGACAATGACCTCCTCGACCGCAGTCTCGGTCCCGCCTGGGCCGCAGCGTCTGATCAGGTCGGCGATCCGAAGATCATCCGGACCGACACCATCAAGCGGTGAGAGCACGCCGTGAAGCACATGGTAACGGCCGCGGTAGCCCCCAGCTCGCTCAATGGCGACCACATCCTGGGGTTCGCCCACAACGCAGATGAGCTTGCTGTCCCGGCGCGCGTCGGAACAAAGTGAGCAGACTTCCTGTTCGGTGAAGTCGCAACACCGTTCGCACAGCCTAATGCGGGTTTTGACCTCGCCGATAGCCGCAGCCAGGGCGCGGGCATCGTCCGCCGAGCCTCTCAGGATGTGGAACGCCAGCCGTGTTGCGGTCTTTTCGCCGATGCCGGGCAGTTTGGCCAAGGCCTGCACCAACCGAGCAACGGGCCCCCCAATGGCCATGGATTTAGCTCCCGCCGCCGAAGAGCCCCGGACCCAGATTCAAGCCGGCGGTCACCTGGGCGACCTCTTTTTCCGCCAGGGAGCGAGATTGGTCGAGTGCCACATTCACCGCCCCCAAAATTAGATCAAGGGCCATGCGGCGCGAAGCTTCATCTTGAAAGGTCACGATCGGGTCGAGTTCGAGCGAAAGGATCTCGCCCTTGCCGTTTGCAACGCATCGCACAAGACCGCCGCCCGATTCACCCGTGACAGTTCGCGTGGCCAGCTCTTCCTTGATCCGCGCCATCTCGCCCTGCATCCGTTGCGCGGCCTCGAAAATACCCTTGATGTCGTCGATTCCAGCCATGTGTCACCCCAGGATTTTGACGCCGGCCACGCCAGCGTGGAACAACTCTTGAGCTTTTCGAACCATCGGATGCTCGCGCGCCTCGTTTTCCAGCTTGTGGCGGTGCTGTTCGGCGATATCCGCCTCGACGCGGGCACGGGCCGGAACCGCCATGGTCGCCTGGCTTTCGCCCAAACGAACTTGCAGACGCATTGGCTGACCGAGAACCTTCTCAATCATGGCTTCGAGCCGAGCGCGCGCCGACTCGACCTGTCCCATCTGAAAAGACTCGGTCATGCGCAACCGGATCACATCCGCGTCGATGGCCTCGACCGCCGCATTCTCAAGCGCTGACGCAAGCAACGGGCTGTCCTTTTCGAGTGCCGACTGAATTGCAACCCATACGGCGGTCGGGTTGGCGAGGTCGATCCGCGACCTTGGCGCAGGTAGCGCCGCGTTGACAGCCTGCGGGGCCGCACGCGGGACCGGCCATCCGCTCTCGCCCGAAGCGCGAACAGCGGTCGAGGTGGTTGCCCCGCCACCGCGGTCGCCCGATCGATTGCCCGAGGGCGTGGAAGGAGGGGCACCGCCCGCGAGGCGAACTTCAAGCGATTCGAGCCGCGCCAACAAGTCACCCAGCGGCAACAGCGGTTCCGCCTGACAAAGGTCGACGAGCGCCATCTCGAAAACAAGGCGCGCCGCAAACGATTTATTGGCCTCTTCGACCGCGCGCGACCAGCGATCAAACAGCACCAGAAACAGTCCCTTCGGTGCGCTTTCATGGCGCGCCCGCGCATCGGCCAGCTCTTCGGTCGTCAGTTCCACCACCGTCGCGGCGTCGCTGACGAGACCCACAATTTCGACATCGTGGATGTAGGACAAAAAGGCCCGCGAAAGCTGCGCCAGATCCACTCCGCGATCGATCGCCGCATGCAAAACCCGCAAGGCCGCTCCGGGAGCGCGTGCAAGCACTGCATCCATGAGTTCACCGAGAAGACGGCGATCACCGATTCCGAGTACCGAGACGACGTGCGCGACTGTGAGCTTTTCCTCGCCCACGAACGACAACAGTTGATCGAGGATCGAGAGCGAATCGCGCACCGATCCGCCGGCCTCGCGGGCCACAATTCGCAACGCATCTTCGTCGTAAAGTAGCTTTTCGCTGTCGAGAACCGACATCAGATGCCGGGTCAGTTCACCCGAGGGAATCAGCTTGAAATCGTGCCGTTGCACGCGAGAAAGAATCGTCGCTGGGATCTTGTGGACCTCGGTTGTCGCAAGGATGAAGACAACGTGCGCCGGCGGCTCTTCCAGCGTCTTCAAGAGCGCATTGAAGGCGTTGGTCGACAACATATGAACTTCGTCGATGATGTAGACCTTGCGACGGGCGCGCGCGGGCGCATAACGCGTGCCTTCACGCAGCACACGAACGTCGTCAACACCGGTATTGGAAGCGCCGTCGATTTCGATCACGTCGACCGATTGACCGGCGGTGATCTCGCGGCAGATGTCGCAGATCCCACACGGATCTGGTGTGGGCCCTTTTTCGCAGGTGAGCGCCATTGCCAGGATGCGGGCGGCGCTCGTTTTACCGACGCCGCGGGCACCCGTAAAAAGATAGGCGTGATGAACACGACCAAGCTCGATTGCGTTGTGCAAGGTTTTGGCGATATGGCCTTGCCCAACCAGATCGTCGAAACGTCTGGGACGGTGTTTGCGGGCAAGAACCAAGTAGGACACGGAGGCGGCAATGTACGACGACAAGCACCCCTTGTGCCAGCCCTTGTCGAGTGCCAGTGGGTGTTTACAAGCGTTTGTGAGGCTGGCATTTCATGCGACTCGACAAACTCACCATCAAAGCCCAGGAAGCCGTCGCGGCGGCACGAGACATTGCGGAGAAGCGCGCCCATCAGGAGCTTGGTCCTGAACACATGCTGGTTGCCTTGTTGCAGCAAGAAGGCGGCGTCTCCGCGGCCCTGTTGCGCAAACTTGGCGCCGACCCGGAAATCATCCTCCAGGGCGCCGAACTCAAGCTGAACGAACAGCCCCAGGTCCGCGGCCAAACTGCTGAATTGTTTATCGGTCGACGATTCAAAGATCTGGTCGAGGAAGCGAATCGACAGGCCTCGGCGTTCAAGGATGATTATGTGTCGAGCGAACATTTCTTGCTGGCACTCGTCAGCAAAGATCTGGGCGCTGCTTCGGCTGTGCTGCGCGAAGGCGGAATCGATCGCGACACTTTGATGAAAGCGCTTGCCGAGGTGCGAGGCACACAACGTGTGACGGATCAAGATGCCGAAAGCAAGTACCAGGCGCTCGGCAAATACACCCGCGATCTGACCGAGCTTGCGCGAACGGGGAAACTGGACCCAGTGATCGGCCGGGACGAAGAGGTTCGGCGCGCGATGCAGGTGCTGTCACGGCGAACCAAAAACAACCCTGTTTTGATCGGCGATCCGGGCGTCGGCAAAACCGCAATCGTGGAGGGCATTGCGCTGCGGGTGGCCAATGGTGATGTACCCGATTCGTTGCGCGACAAACGCATCCTTTCGCTCGACATCGGAGCGCTCATCGCGGGCAGCAAATTCCGCGGGGAATTCGAGGAACGATTGAAAGCGGTCCTGAAAGAGATCGCGGCCGCCGAAGGCAGCGTGATCCTGTTCATCGACGAATTGCACACGCTGGTCGGTGCGGGCAGCGCAGAGGGCTCGATGGATGCGGCGAACATGCTGAAACCCGCGCTCGCCCGGGGTGAGTTGCGCTGCATCGGCGCGACGACGCTCGACGAGTACCGCAAGCATGTCGAAAAAGACAAGGCTCTCGAGCGGCGTTTCCAGCCGGTATTTGTGGGCGAACCGTCGCGTGAAGACGCGATCGCCATCCTGCGCGGATTGAAAGAACGCTACGAAGTTCACCACGGCATTCGCATTCGAGATGGCGCGCTCGTGTCTGCGGTGCGGCTGTCCGATCGCTATATTGCTGGCCGAAAGTTGCCCGACAAGGCGATCGACCTCGTTGACGAAGCGGCAAGCCGTTTGAAAATCCAGATCGATTCTTTGCCCGAACCCATCGATCAAATTGAACGACGGCTGATCTCGCTTGCCATCGAACAATCAGCGCTGTCTCGCGAAAAGGATCCGGCCTCGAAAAAACGCCTCGAGGCGGTTGGCGCCGAGGTTGCGGAGCTCAAGGAATCGGTGGCCGCGAAGAAAGCCATCTGGCAAAAGGAACGCGCGCTCATCGTCGATCTGCGAAAAGCCAAGGAAGAGCTTGAACAGGTGAAGATCGACGCCGACCTGGCCCAGCGCAAGGGCGATCTCGACAAGGCGGCGCAACTCCGCTTTGGCCGCGCGCCAGAGCTTGAAAAGCGGTTGAAAGAGCTGGACGAAACCATGCGTATCACGCAGAAGGACGGCGGCTTTCTGCGCGAAGAGGTGACCGAGTCGGACATCGCCCAGGTCGTCTCGAAATGGACCGGGATCCCGGTCGACCGCATGCTCGAAAGCGAGCAGGAACGCCTGTTGACGATGGAAGAGAGGCTGCACGATCGCGTTGTCGGCCAGCCCCGTGCCGTGGAAGCCATCGCCAATGCGGTTCGTCGCTCACGTTCGGGATTGCAAGACCCCAACCGACCGATCGGATCGTTCATCTTTCTCGGGCCGACCGGCGTCGGAAAAACCGAACTCGCGCGGGCGCTCGCTGGATTCATGTTCGACGACGAAACGCACATGGTGCGCATCGATATGTCGGAGTACATGGAGAAACACGCTGTGTCACGGCTCGTCGGCGCGCCGCCCGGCTACGTGGGATACGACGAAGGCGGGCAACTCACCGAGGCCGTTCGCCGGCGCCCCTACGCCGTCGTGCTTTTCGACGAGATCGAAAAGGCACATCCAGATGTGTTCAACATCCTTTTGCAGGTACTCGATGACGGTCGCCTGACCGATGGCCAGGGACGCACGATCGACTTCCGCAACACCGTCGTCATCATGACTTCCAATGTCGGTAGTCACCTCATCGTTGAAGGCGCGACACCGGAGCGGATCCACGAAGAGTTGCGTCGACTTTTCCGACCCGAATTCCTCAACCGTGTCGACGAAATCGTCACCTTCGATCCGCTGGGTCGGGCTGACCTCGATCGGATTGTTGAGATTCAACTGGAACGGTTCCGGAAACTGCTTGCGGAGCGCGAGCTTTCCATCGAACTTTCCGCAGAGGCGCGCACCTTCCTGGCCGACCGGGGGTACGACCCAACCTATGGGGCCCGACCGCTCAAGCGCGCCATCACCCGGCATCTGCAAGATCCACTGGCTCGCAAGCTGATAGAGGGGGCATTTGCGCCAGGGGATACGATCCTGGTAAAGCGCGAGGGTGACGCCCTTGGTTTCGACAAACGGTCCTCGGCCGAACCCGCTGCCGTCGCGGGGAACGAGCGCTAACACCCTCCACTCGCCATGAAAGATCTCTACAAGATTCTCGGGGTCGCGGAAAACGCGAGCGAAGCCGATATCAAGAAGGCCTACCGGGCGCTTGCGCGTGAAAACCACCCTGACGCGACCGGCGGCGACGCGAAACGAACAGAACGATTCAAGGAGATAAGCGACGCGAACGCGATCATTGGCGATCCGAAGAAGCGGGGAGAATACGATCGCCTGCGCCACGCCCCGATCGGCCAAGATGGCATGCCACAGGGATTCGATCCGGATTCGTTCGCGAGCGTGTTTGGCGACTTTAATATTGGCAAAGGGCGATCCCCTTTTGCGCGCGGAGGCGGCTTTACCGGCGGACCGGGTGGTCCGGATCTGAATGATCTCTTCTCAAATTTATTTGGTCAGGGCGCCTCCGGCCGCAACCCATGGCAGCAACGCGGACCTGCTTCGGCCCGAGGTCAAGACATGTCGGCGCGAGTCGAGCTGCCCTTTGGCGAGGCAGCGCTTGGTACCAAACGAAAGGTTCGAGCCGGTAACGGCAATCCAATCGAAGTGGCGATCCCCGCAGGGGTAGAAACCGGCGGCCGACTGCGAATCGCCCGACAGGGAGGCGCGGCACCGGGAGCCAACGGGCATCCTGGTGATCTTTATCTTGAGATCACCGTGACACCGCATCCCTACCTACAGCGCGAAGGTGACGACGTACTTCTCGATGTGCCGATCACGATCGTAGAAGCGATGGTGGGCGCTCGCGTACACGTACCCACACTTGACGGGCTTGTGTGGGTGAATGTGCCACCGGGTTCAAGCACGGGTCGCAAGTTGCGCCTCAAGGGCAAGGGCATAGCGAACGGTGAGGCTGGACGGGGCGACCAATACTGTCGTGTGCATGTCGTTGTGCCCGCAATTGAAGAAGGTGACGAGGAATCCCGACGTCTATTAACCGAGCTCAGCACGCGTGTGGTGAACACGCAGCTCCGCAGCTGGGAAAACGAGTGAAAGCGATCTCGGTCGCGGGTCGATTTCCTGCAAATCATTTCAAGAACATGACCATGACATTCGATGTACAAATTAATGACTTGCCACAAGACGTTCCGGCGCTAGGGTTGTTGCGTCAGATCGCAGTCAACGGAGAGACAGCATGACGGCATCAGAAACCAAGACCCTGCCCCTTCTCTCTTTGCGGAACCTGGTGTTGTTTCCAGGTGCTGTGATGCCGGTCGAAATCGGCCGATCCAGCTCGCTCAAGCTCATCGAGAGCTTGCCCGGCAAAGGAGCCCGATTGCTCGTCGGCACGCAAAAGGATGCGGATGTCGAAGAGCCGGCAGGAACGGACCTTTATAACATCTGCGTAGAGGGCGAAGTCGTCCGCGTGGTGAAGGCCTCAGAGAACCGCGTGACAGCCGTGCTGCGAGGCGTGGAGCGTCGCCGCATCAAGGGTTTCGTCCAGGAAAAGCCCTTCATGATCGCGCAGTACGAATCGGCGCGCGAAATTCGCAAGGATCCCATCGAAATCGATGGCCTTGGCATGGCGGTCTATGATGTCGCCAAACAATTGATTGCCATTTCGCCCGACATCCCGGACGAGGCAGCTCAGGTGCTGGATCAGAACAAAGATCCCGCGCGCATGGGCGACGTGGTTGCCGCGACGGTGGATCTGTCGAGCGAAGAGCGCGCCTCATTGCTCATCGAGCCCAATGTGACCGATCGGCTGCGGCGCCTGCTGGTGCTCTTGCAGCGCAAAGTCGAGCTCATCAAGGTCAAACAAAAGATCGATACGCAGGTGCGCGAGGAATTCTCAAAACACCAGCGCGAAGCGGTCTTGCGCCAGAAGCTCAAAGCGATTCAGGAAGAGCTCGGTGAAGGAGACGAATCGAGCGATCTGGACACCTTCGACGACAAGATCAAGGTCGCCGATATGCCCGAGGACGTGATCAAGGTTGCGCGCAAGCAACTTGACCGCCTCAAACAAATGGCGCCCTCCTCCGCCGAGTACACGGTTCAGCGTACCTACCTCGAATGGTTGGTCGAGCTCCCCTGGGCAAAGCAAACCATCGACACCCTTGAGCTGAACTCGGCCCGAGAGATCCTCGACAACGAGCATTTCGATCTCGTCAAGGTTAAAAAGCGCATTCTTGAATACTTGGCGGTGCGCAAACTGGCACCGGGCAAGAAGGGACCGATTCTTTGTCTGGCTGGACCTCCGGGCGTGGGTAAGACGTCGCTTGGCAAATCGATCGCGAAGTCGCTCGGGCGCGAGTTCATCCGCATTTCGCTTGGCGGCGTGCGCGACGAGGCCGAGATTCGGGGCCACCGCCGAACCTATATCGGTGCATTGCCGGGTCGAATCATTCAGGGCATGCGCAAGGTCGCAACCAAGAACCCCGTGTTTGTGCTCGACGAGATCGACAAGCTAGGCTTGGATTTTCGCGGTGATCCGTCGGCCGCTCTCCTTGAGGTGTTGGATCCGGAACAAAACAACTCGTTCTCCGACCACTACCTCGAAGTTCCCTTCGATCTATCGAACGTCATCTTCATCGCTACCGCGAACATGCTGGACACGATTCCACCGGCCCTTCTCGACCGTATGGAAGTTCTCGACATTGCCGGTTACACGAGCGACGAAAAGCTGCAGATCGCGCGACGGCATCTCATTCCCAAGCAAATAGAAGAGCACGGATTAAAGCCCGAGCAGGTCAATTTTCCGGATGACGGTGTGCGCGCCATCATCGATCACTACACGCGTGAAGCGGGTGTTCGTAACCTGGAGCGCGAAGTTGCCAATGCCATTCGTGCCATCGCCGTCAAGGTCGCCGAAAACGAGCCATACGACAGCGTACTGAGTGAAAAGCGCATGGAAGATATCCTGGGTCCCCAGCGTTTCTATCCAGAAATTGCCGAGCGCACCGAGGTCCCCGGTGTGGCGACGGGGTTGGCTTGGACCCCAAGCGGTGGCGACATCCTCTTCATCGAAGCATCGCAGATGCCTGGCAAAGGCAATCTTATTCTCAGCGGTCAACTCGGTGACGTAATGAAGGAATCGGTGCGGGCTGCTCTTTCCTGGGTCCGAGCGCACGTCGACGAATACAACATCACCGTCGACTTCGAGAAAACCGACTTGCACGTACACGTGCCCGCGGGCGGTGTATCGAAGGATGGTCCGTCGGCGGGTGTCGCGATGAGTTCGGCGCTCATCTCGTTGCTTTCGGGTCGACGCGTTCGCGGCGACGTGGCGATGACGGGTGAAATCACCTTGCGCGGAAACGTGCTACCGATTGGTGGCGTGAAGGAGAAAGTCCTCGCGGCCCATCGCGCCGGCATCAAGCGGGTGTTGTTGCCCGAGCGGAATCGCAAGGACTTGGTCGATGTGCCAGACATGGTGAAGAACGAAATGCAGATCACCTTCGTGTCCAGGATCTCAGAAGCACTGGAAGCAGCGCTTGAACCTGTGCCGGTGGTGGTGGCTGAACCGGGCGCTGAAAAACCCGAGACCTCCGCGAGCGCATAGTCGACTGCTAGAGGAGGGCCAATAAAGCCTCCGGTGTTGCGATTGCATGCGTGGGATTTTCGGCCAGCAGTTTTTCAACCGGGGTGTATCCCCACAAACAGGCAACGGACGCGATGCCTGCTGCGCGTGCAACCCCAACGTCGGGAATGCCGTCGCCCACCATCAACGTGCGTTCGGCGCTGACGCCCGCCCGCTGCATCAGCACCGAGACAGCTTCGGGAGAAGGTTTGCGAGCAAACCCGTCCATGTCGCCAATCACGTCCGTAAAGCGCGCCCGCATCGCCAGGACATCGAACAGTGCGCGCGCGACATCGCCGGGCTTGTTGGTCAAAACCGCCATTGAAATTCCGCGCGACGCGAGTTCATCAAGCATCGAGACGACACCGTCGAAGGGTTGACTGTCGACGCAGGGGTGATCGACGTAGTACTGCCAGATCGTCTGCGCCATGCCATTGACGGTTTCATCGGAAACCGCTCGAGCATCGGGGGCAACCTCGGCAAGCGCGCGGCGCACCAACATCGATACGCCATCACCCACCATGCGTCGAACGGAGTCGACCGAAACCGTCGGGTGATGATGCATGCGCAACACGTGATTGAGCGCACCTGCGATATCAACAATGGAATCGATCAACGTTCCGTCAAGATCAAAGATCACAAGATCGATCCGTCGATTGGACATGCGATCGCCTAGCGCGCGGGGTTTAACCCGTCAATTTGCAATCCATGGTAGGCTTTGCGTTCATGCCGCGCGCGTCGAGGCCCGAAGGCTCGGTACCGTTACCTGAAACGCTTTCGGGCCTTCCGTTGCAGGCGCATTACGGTCCCGCACATCATCGCGTGATGGACGAACAACCGGGTGTGTTCCCGTTTACGCGGGGACCGCACGAGTCCATGTATCAGGGCAAACCGTGGACCATGCGCATGTTTGCGGGGTTCGGCTCACCCGAGGACACCAACCGACGATTCAAGTTCTTGCTGGCGCAGGGGCAAACGGGATTATCCACCGCATTCGATATGCCCACGCTCATGGGCTACGACCCCGACCATCCCCTGTGTCGCGGTGAAGTCGGTCGAGAAGGCGTCGCGGTTGCAACGCTTGATGACATGGATCGCCTGTTTGCCGATATCCCGCTTGATGCCGTATCGACCTCGATGACGGTCAACGCGCCTGCGGTGGTGGTGCTGTCGTTCTATCAGGCGCTTGCGCAGGCACGTGGAATCGATGCCGGAAAACTTCGTGGTACGATTCAGAACGACATGTACAAAGAGTTCATCGCGCAGAAGGAATGGATCTGCCCGCTGCGCGCCCATCTGCGCATCATGGCGGACATGCTGGTGTATTGCACGCGCACGATGCCGCAATGGAACACCATCAGCATCAGTGGCTATCATATCCGCGAAGCCGGAGCTTCCGCCGTACAGGAGCTGGCGTTCACGCTCGCGGACGGCATTGGCTACGTTCAGATGGGAATCGATGCGGGGCTGGATGTCGACACGTTTGCGCCTCGGTTGAGTTTCTTCTGGGACATCCACAACGATTTTTTCGAGGAGATCGCCAAGTTGCGCGCGGCCCGCAGAATGTGGGCGCACATCATGCGCGAACGTTTCGGCGCAAAGAATCCGCGCTCGTGGCTGTTGCGAGCGCACTGTCAAACGGCGGGTGTTTCCCTGGTGGCGCAGCAACCTCGCAACAACGTGGTTCGCGTGTCGCTGCAAGCGCTCGCAGCGGTACTCGGGGGCACACAATCGCTACACACGAACAGCTTCGACGAAACCTATGCGCTGCCAACAGAAGACGCCGCCACGCTGGCCCTGCGAACCCAGCAGATCTTGCTGCACGAATCGGGTGTGGCATCGGTAGCCGATCCGCTGGGTGGCAGCCATTTTGTGGAACACCTGACTGAAAAAATGGAAAGCGAAGCCCAGGTGTATTTGGATCGCATTGATGCGATGGGCGGCATCACCAACGCCATCGAACAGGGTTTTCCCCAAAAAGAAATCGGCGCCAGCGCCTACGAACAACAGCGCGCCATCGACAGCGGCAATCGGCTTGTGGTGGGCGTCAACACATTGCAGTCCGATGGGGACGAAAGGGTGCCCCTGCTGAAGGTCGATGGGTCGGTCGAAAGTGCGCAGGTCGAGCGCATCAAGGCCTTTCGTGCGCAACGAAACAGCACCGAAGCGGCCCATGGACTTGCGGGCGTGGCACGAGCCTGCGAAAGCGCACCGGCGCAGGCCAACATCATGGAATCCGTGCTAGAGGCTGTGAAAATGCGCTGCACCCTGGGCGAAATCAGCCAGGTTTTCCGGGATGTTTTCGGCGTTTATCGTGACCCTGGACATCTTTAGAACGAAACGAACGAGAGGAACTGAACGATCATGGCAACGCCGAAGGTGGGACAGGACATTGAAGACAACTGCAACAAGTGCGGCGACGTTTGGCACGTCGTGGTCGCCATGGTCGCCACCCGCGTTGTCCGTGTCCTCTGCAAGCAATGCAGCGGGCAGCACAACTATCGGAATGAACGTCGCAGCAGCGCGACTGCCAGCACCACCAAGCGTTCGAGCGTCAAGAAGTCGAAAGAGAAGGCGCCCCCCGCACTCCCCACCGTTACGGATCCGAGCAAGCCGCCACGCGCATACGCGTTCAAGGAGAGCTATCGCGCAGGCGAGCGCATTGCGCATCCCAAGTTTGGCGTCGGGATCGTGCGTGGCTCGCCGGGGCCAGGGAAGATTGATGTGGTTTTCACCGACGGCGATCGCATTCTTACCTGCGACAGGACGGGCGGTACAGAGATTGAGCGACACACACCGGTCGAACTGAGTCACCCCGCTGATCAGCCGCCGGAAAACTAGGCAGGTCGAACGCCGCACATAAAAAGGGCGATGGCGTTGTAGACCATCGCCCATTCCATCCGCCAGAAGGCGCCAGGCTAGTAGAGTCGAAACTAGTTGGTCTTGACGACCACTCCGACCACCGCGGCAAAGGCGGAATCGGTTGCGGCAGTGTCACCGCGCTTGGCGAAGATGTCGCCGTCGGTCGACTTCTCGAAGCGCAGGTCGAGGCGAATGAGCGCGTTCGGCGTGGGCAAGGGCAACCAATCAAAGGTGAGAGTGTTGGTGAGCAAGGACTTGGCGAGCAAAACAACCGCATCCTCATCCTTCAGGTACTCGACACGGAACGATGCTTTGAATGAATCGCTGAGCGCCTTGCGTGCGGCGAGACTGCCGCCCCAGAAGTTGAACTTGTTTCCGGCATTGGCACCGCCGTCGTCCATGGCGAAGTCAAAGTTGAACAACAAATCCAAGCCACCGAGCGAGGTGCTTGCGACCACATCCACAAGGTGATCCCAGGGACCGTCAACCTTCTTCTCAAGGGTACCGAGGTATCCAAGGTAGAGGCTGAAGTTCTCGGACGTGTACACACCTTGCAAACCGATCTGAGGAATCGAATCGCCCGTGTCCACAAAGGTGTTGACGCCGTTGACCGCCATGGCCTTGATCGTCATCTGATCGCTGACCTTGTAGTTGAACCTTGCACCGGTGTGCCAGAAGGGTTGGAACGAGTAGTAGAGGGCACCACGCGAGTAGTTGAAGTTGTTGAAGCTTTCAGCGACCTCAGCTCCGTAGATGGTGCTGAACTGGCCAAAGTCGACCGTCAACGCGTCGTTGGCCTTCAGGGTCACAAACGCCTGTGTGACGTTTTGCATGGCCGCACTGACGGAGTCGTTGCTGTATACGCCTGCTACTGGGGCAGTCACGTTCCCAGCATTGAAATATCCGGCGCCGTAAAAAGCATTCACACCCGGACCGAAGCGGAGGTTCATCGTCGTCGAGACGTATTCGGTGTCATAGACGAGGTCGAGTCCGACGAAGGCCAGCGAAAAGCCATTGTTGCGAACGTAGGCCTGGTGGCCCGGCAACGCCTGACCGGCTTCGCTCGAAAGGTAGCCCATGTAGCCGTCGATAAAGCCCGAGATCTTGAACGGCGAGTTATCCGCCTTCTCCTCGGCCTTCAGTTCGGTTGTCGGCTCGGCCGTAACTTCGGGTGTTGTCTCGGCCTTCACTTCGGGGGTCGTCTCGGCCGTAACTTCGGGGGTCGGTTCGGGGGTCGGTTCGGAGGGATCCTGTGCGTAGGCGACCCCGCCAAATAGAGAAGCGGCCAGGGTCATGCTTAGAAGTCGGGTCATCTTGTTTCTCCTTGTTGCTGCGGCGTTTCCCGCAGGATGGATTCACCCTAGGCGACGCAAATCCCCCCTGTAAAGCCGCACAAACACGGCAAATGAAGAATTAGCTACAGTGCAACCGAGAGGAAACTACCGGGAAACACACACGGATACCCGTCCGAAACAATTGCCTTCAAACCGGATCGGATAGGCTTTTTTGGGCCGATCGACGTCCTCTGCGACAATGGGCGCATGCCCGCTCGGAACCATTGGTTCATGATGACCGGCGCGACGGCCTCCAACGTGACTTTTACGCCATCCAACACCGAGAGCGCGCCCGATCTGCCGATGGCAACGCCGGAACCAGGTGACGATCGATGGCGGGGTCGACTGGGCTTGCTTTGGCTCGGTCAGGTCGTGTCGCATCTCGGGGACGCGCTCTTCATCAGCGTCATGTTCTTCGTGGCACTCGATGTGACGGGCTCCTCGTCGATGTCCGCTGCACTGGTGGCACTCAACTTCTTGCCTGCGCTGGCCCTCGGTCTTTTCGCAGGCGCACTCGTCGACCGCAGTGATCGGCGCAAGATCATGTTGTGGGCGGATCTGTTGCGCGCGATCAGCGTTGGGGCGATCCCCATTCTGCACGCGACCGGTCTGTTGACGCCGTCTGTCCTTGGCGTTGCGGTTTTCTGCCTCGCCACGGGTGCAACGCTCTTTAACCCCGCCATCAAGTCACTGATTCCACGGATCACGCCACCACAACACCTGACGGCTGCGGTATCTGGATTTCAGGTCGCCGAATACGGGGCGCTGGTTGCAGGGCCGTTGCTCGCCGCCATTCTGATTCCGCTTGTGGGTTCGATCAATCTGTTGCTCGTGGATGCGGCAACGTTCCTCTTTTCAGCGGGCTGCATCGCCTTGCTGCCGCTCGTCCGTGATCGCAGACCCACGCCGCTCGGCTCGATGGAAGGACCGTCCTTGCCCCTCGATCTGCGAGCGACCTTGCACGAGGCGATTTCTGGCGCGCGACAGGTCTGGGCCGTGCCTTCGATGCGCGCGCTGCTGGTGATTGGCACCGCCAACAATCTTGCCATCATGGGGCTCGCGCATGTCGCAACACCTCTGCTTGTCACGAAGACGCTTGGACTGAATGCCGCCGCGTATTCTCAGACCCTTGGCCTCTTTTTCCTCGGGATGACACTCGCAAGCGCTGCCTTCTGGGTGTTTGGACACAATTTCCCGAGAGGGCCAACCATCCTCGTTGGCATCGTGCTCGATGGCTTGACCTTCATTCCGTATGCGTTTTGCAGTACGATTGGACAACTCGGCATCGCCCAGTTCGTTCACGCGCTCTTCATCCCACTCATCATCATTCCGCGCACGGTCATGATTCAGCGAACGGTGCCGGCCCATCTACACGGCCGCGCGTTCGCACTCGTGAACGTCACTGTCTTCGGGATGATGGCCCTGTCTTCGGGCATGGTGGGCGGACTCGCTGAATGGGTCTCGCCGTCGCGCCTGTTTCTGGTACTCGGCAGCATCGGCGCGCTGCCCGGACTGATCGGCTTTTTGTTGCCCTCGTTGCGCGGCGCCCGGTAGTCAGCGACCCGGGCCTGGGCTGTGCCGGCGCGTCCACTCGGCAATCGCAATACCCGCAGCCACGGTGATGGGGTACGAATTGTTGATCCCAAACATCGGGATCGCCACGATCTGATCGGCCGCAGCCAAAATCTCGGTAGAGATCCCCTCATTCTCGCTGCCAAAGACCATCACACATTCAGCGGGCAAAGCGGCCTGCCACAACCCGACGGTGGCGGGCTCGCGTTCAAGACAAACCATCGGCAAGTTCTGCTCGCGCTTCCAGGTCAAAAAGGCGGCATCATCGGGCAACATCACCAGATTTTCGTAGCGCTGCATGCCCATCGCGGCCCGCTCGTAAAACGGTTCGTCGCCAACCAGGACGATTTGTTTCACCAAAAAAGAATGCGCCACACGAATGATGGCGCCCACGTTGAACGCGTTCTTTGAACGGATGATGGCTATCGACAGTGGCCGGCGCAGTGAATCCAGGGTCTCTTTTATCTCCTGCAGCGGCAGCTCGAAGGGCGGAACTTTCACGGCCCGAGTATTGCCATGTTTTCGCACGGAGCGCCGAAACGAATGCCGCCATCGTGATGTTGGCCCATTGCCGTGACTTGACGCCCCGCCCTGGGTGTATCAATACCGTCCATGGCAACGGCCTTGAAACCAGCACTCAATCTCTCGATCGCGGGCAACGGCTTGTTATTGAACGGAAATTTCCAGCAATGGGTCCCCCTTTTGATGGACGGCTCCGACGATGAAAACGGCAACGTTCAGGTGCAAATGTTGGTCGATACCACCAGCATCACGAGCCCCGCCGATACGGGCTCCCGGCTTCTGTCCTTTCGCTCACGGAAAGTGAAGTCGGTTTCGCCCTGGACCTACGAGGTCAAGGGAATGCTCACGGCCGAAAACGCACGGCATGCGGTCACGGCGATCGTACAGGCACCCGATGCCCATACTCCCTTCTTCATGATTACGTTCACGCTGCACCGTGCCGAACTGAAGGGTGTTTGGGAGCTGATCGATGATCAGCTCAAGCTCGCGACGGGCAACGACACCGGAACCGTGCGGGCGCGTGCCTGGTTGCGCTCTCCGGAAATCGCTGCGGCGTAGCGCAGACGACCGGCTAACGGCGAATCAAGAATGCAGCTGTCATGCCTGCGCTCATGGCCACGATAATGATCGTCCAGAACCACTTGCTCGACAGGATGGAGCCGCTTGGTCGAGAGCTATTGGAACCAAGCATCGCCTGCGCCATGCCGAGGATACGTTTCTGCATGGCCATCGCCGTCGCGTCGCCCGGATGGGTCAAGAGCCAGTCGCGGTAGCGGCGGCCGCTTGCCGCAAGAATTCCGGCAAGAGAGCAATGTTTGACGAAGGTCAGATGGTGTTGCTCATTGCCCCAGTCGGCGATGGCCGCGGACCACAAAGCTTCACCCTCGGCGTCAATCGGCTTGACGATGTCCGCAACCTCGGGATTCCAACGCGCGAACATGAGGCCACAGCGGGGACAGCTGTGTTGCGTTTTCGTGCGCGCAAACTGACACTTTGGACAAAGTTGCCCTTCGGTCGAGGTCACGGCTTGCGTCTCGTCAGTCACCGCCATCGTCCTGTGCGTCTACCCCGCCATCGTCGTTGTTCGTCGCAGCCTTCGTGGGCGTCGTTGTCGAACTGACATCGACTTTTCCAATCGAGAACCTGAGCGGGACCGGCATGAAGATGGACACGAACACCGCCACCACGAGCCAGAACAGGACGCCGCGGGAACGACCAAGCGGCTTGTCATCGACGGCGGGATGCTCTCCCCCTGCCAAAAACGACATCAAACGCAGCATGCCAAACCAAACCAACCATGGCATGGCGGCCGCAAGAGCCACCGAAACGGAATCGACGCCCTGACTGGCAAGCACTTTGGCCACGGCCGGATCCGCCAACAGGCTGTCGGTCAGAAACCACACCCATGCAAAAACCCCTACCGAGAGCAGCAACAACGCAGGCGACAAACGCCGTGAAAACGACGTGTAACGATTTCCCAGATAAGCAACCGCCACGTGTCCACCGTCGAGCTGTCCGAACGGCAATAGATTGATCATGGTGAGCAACAATCCGGCCCATCCTGCGAGCGCCGTGGGGTGCAGCATGATGTCTTCACCGTTGGACGGGAGCCAGCGCCCGGTCACCACGAACTTCATCAGCGCATAGAGGAGAGAATTCCCCTCTTGCATGCCAACACCCACAAGCGGCGCGACCTTGGACAAGGACAGTCCGTAAAACAATATGGGGATCGCCACCACCAGACCTGCGAGCGGGCCCGCCGCACCGATATCGATGAGCTTGCGTCGATCCGTCGCGGGCGGCATGCGTATCACAGCCCCCAGCGTCCCCAGCATCCCGATAGGAGGGGGCAACGGCAAGAAATACGGCAAGGACGCCTTCACGCCGTGTAGACGCGCGGCCGTAAAATGCCCAAACTCGTGGCAAAGCAATATGACGAGGAGCGGGACCGAAAAGGTCCAGCCGTCGGCAATGGGAAGCATGCGTTCGGGATGGACATAGATCGCGCCGGTGGCGGTGGTCGTGATGACGGTCGCCAAAAACAAGAGAGCGTGAAACCAGAGCGACGAACTGGGTTTGCGGTTTGTGCGGACGGGCGTGTCGCTCATGGTTTTTCTCGTCCGGTCGCCGCACGCACGGCCTGAAATTGTGCACGACGGGGGTAGCGCTGCGCATCCGCACCCGCCTGCAAGGCCGCAAGTGCGACCTGCATGCGCGCGTCGGGTGCAACCGGCGTCTCGACCACAACGCGAACGTGAACATCGCCGCGCGCAACCCCGGGCTCGGGCAAACCTCGTCCACGAACACGAAAGACCGCACCCGACTGAGTCCCGGCAGGAACCTTCATTCGTATCACTCCATCCAGAACCGGGACTTCAAGATCGGTGCCAATGGCAAGCTCCGGGAGTGTCACCGGAACCTCGACAAAAAGTTTATTGCCCTCCGTTCGGTAAAACGAATGCGGGCGAATTCGCAGGAGAACGTGCAAATCGCCGGCTGCCCCACCCCGCCGACCCGGGGCACCTTGACCGGCGATGCGCTGAGAGCTGTCACGCACCGTGCCGGGTGGCACGCGTACCACAAAGGTGCGATCTTTTTCGGCACTGCCGCTGCCGAGACAAGCCCGACAACGAACCCGCGGAATTTCGCCCGAGCCGCCACACGCACGACACTCTCGGCGCGCTGCCAGAATGCCGGGGCCACTTTTGATATTGCCCTTGCCATCGCATCGCGAACAGGGCGCAAGTCCAGCCGCACCACCCACCGCACCGGACCCCGCGCAGTCGTCACAACTTTCGGACCGCCGAAGATGGATTTCTTTTTCGCACCCGAGCGCGCCTTCTTCAAAGTCGACTTCGAGTGTGTACCGTAGATCCTCGCCCGCCCGCCGTTTGCGATCCCAGCCAAAGAGATCGCCAAGCATGGCATCGAAGAAATCCGTCGCGCCCTGAACGTCGAGGCCTCCCGAAAAAGCCTGCGACGTGTCGGCCTGCCCGAACTGATCGTAACGCTCGCGCTGGTCGGGCTCGGAAAGAACGGAGTAGGCGCGCGACACTTCCTTGAATCGCTCCTCAGCCGCTAGATCATCGGGATTCCGATCGGGGTGATAGCGCATCGCCAGACGTCGGTACGCTGCCTTGATATCGGCTGCCGAGGCGTGTCGGTCGACGCCCAGAACCTGGTAAAGATCGCCCGCGGGCGTGTCCATGGCAAAGGTTTAGCGCGCCTGCCAGATCCCTGCCATCACCCAAGCTTGGCAAACAACGCGTGGGCGGCGGTTTCCAGTTCCTTCAGCGCTGACTGGGCGACCACGGCGTCTTCGCCCGCGATGGCCGCGCGGCAGGAAGCCATTTTTTGTTCAACATCCTGGGTATCGGCGCCGCCCAGCTTTCCACCGTATTCGGTCAGGGCCGCGCTGGCGCCGTAGAGCAACGCCTCCGCCGTGTTACGAATGTCGATCATGGCCTTTTTGGCGTGATCGGCATCGCGGTTGGATTCCGAGTCGGCAATGATCTTTTGAATCTGGTCTTCGGACAGCCCCGACGTCGGGCGGACCATGACCTTTTGTTCCTTGCCGGTGCCGAGGTTCTTCGCGGATACGTTCAGAATGCCGTTTGAATCGATGTCGAAGGCAACCTCGATTTGGGGTGCAGCGCGAGGCGCGGGCGGAATCCCCGCAAGCTGAAACGTCGCGAGGCTGCGGTTGTCTGCGGCCATGTGGCGCTCGCCCTGCAACACGTGAACGTTGACATAGGGTTGGTTGTCGACCGCGGTCGTGAATATCTCCGATCGGCGGACCGGGATTGTGGTGTTGCGCGGAATGAGCGCCGTGAAAACACCACCGGCAGTTTCGACGCCCATCGACAGTGGTGTCACATCCAACAGCAACACATCGTCTTCCTCGCCCGACAAAACGGCGCCCTGCAAGGCCGCGCCGACGGCCACCACCTCGTCGGGATTGACCTCGCGCGAGGGTTTCTTGCCGAAGAACTTCGCAACCCGTTCCTGCACGAGCGGCATTCGCGTTTGCCCACCAACCAGAATCACGTCGTCGATGTCGGACTTCGCCCAGCCCGCATCCATGATGGCGGTTTCGCAGGGTGGAAACGTGCGATTGACGAGGACTTCGGTCAACGACTCGAGCTTGCCCCTCGTCATCGTCACGATGAGATGTTTGGGACCATCAGCGCCCGCGGCGATAAAGGGCAAGTTGATTTCGGTTTCAATGGCACTCGAAAGCTCTTGCTTGGCCCGTTCTGCCGCTTCGCGTAAACGTTGCAATGCCATGCGATCGTCTCGCAAATCGATATCGTGGTCCTTCTTGAACTGCTCGATGAGGGACTCAATGATGAGTGCGTCGAAATCCTCGCCACCGAGGAAGCCGTCGCCGTTGGTTGCCTTGACCTGAAAAACACCATCTTGCAGTTGCAAGAGAGAAATATCGAAGGTGCCCCCACCGAGATCGAAGACCGCAATTTTCTTGGTTGCCGCAATCGACATACGGCCATACGCGAGTGCTGCGGCAGTGGGCTCGTTGACAATGCGCAACACATTTAGACCCGCAATGCGACCGGCATCCTTCGTCGCTTGCCGCTGTGCATCGTCGAAGTAAGCCGGAACCGTGATGACCGCATCGGTGACTTCCTCGCCGAGGTAGTCCTCGGCGGTTTTTTTCATCTTGGCCAAGATAATGCCCGAGATCTCGGGCGGCGAATGCCGCTCGTCTCCGACCTGGACCCAGACGTCGTCGTTATCCGACGCCACCATCTTGTACACGCAAGTCTGCTTGTGTCGGGCAACCTCGGCGTCACCAATCTTGCGGCCCATCAAACGTTTGATGGCGTAGATCGTTTTGTTGGGGTTTGTGATCGATTGACGCTTGGCAATTTGCCCGACGAGTGGCTCGGGATCGTCCACAAATCCGACGACCGATGGCGTGGTACGCGCGCCTTCGGAATTGGGGATAACCAACGGATCCATTCCGTCGAGAACTGCAACGCACGAGTTCGTCGTTCCGAGATCGATGCCGATGATCTTACCCATGATCGCTCCCTATCACCTTCGATCGGTGTTTTCCGGTGTTTGTTCGGCGCGCTCGATCTATCCGTTGCCCTCGGAGGATGAGGCCGGATCCGCAGTGGGCACCACGGGGGAGGCGGCCACTGAAACCACGGCGGGACGCAAGAGGCGATCTCCCATTCGGTATCCGCGGACAAGCTCGTCGATGATTTGGCCGACCGGCGCATCTGACGTGGGCACGCGCGCGACGGCTTCGTGCAAGCGCGGATCAAAGGGCTGACCCTTCGATTCAACCGGCGTGACGCCATGGCGCTCGAATTTGCTCTGGAACAAACGCAGCACAAGTCGAACACCTTCGAGGACCGGTTGCGCCTGGGGCACGTCGCTTGACGCTGCCGTGGCACGCTCAAGGCCATCCACCACGTCGAGGAAGTCCTTCAAGACATCCTTCTTGGCGTTCCATTCGACGTCCGTCAGATCCTTTTTGGCGCGCTTTTTCCAGTTCTCGAAATCGGCGGCCACGCGAAGCATCCGCTCGCGAAGGTCGACTTTGTCCTTTTTGAGGATCTCAATCCGCTGTTCCGGCGTCAATTCGACCACGGGCGTCAATTCTTCGGCCATCGCGGGGGCTGCTGATGTTGGCTGCTCTTCTTGTTCGCTCACGGGCCCACCTTACTCCAAAACGGGGTAAACGGGCAGACGCGTCAACGCTTGGGAAGCGCATTTCCGATCATATCGGCGGTGAAGTCGACGAGCGAAATCACCTTGGAATAATTTATCCGAGACGGTCCGATGACGCCGATGGTTCCAAGTGGCTTTTCGTCGCCCCCATAGCTGGCCGTCACAACTGAAATATCCGTATGATCCGCGAGGCTCGCTTCGGCGCCAATGAAGACCCGGATGCCCGGGGCGCGCAAGGTCTCGTCCAATAAACGCACGATGAATTCCTTCTCCTCGATGCCCCGCAACAGGGTCCTTGCGGCATCCATATTGTCCGCAGAATCGAGCAAGTGGGACTGTCCCTCGACGATGAGCGGTGTCTCGGTGCGCTCGGGGACGGCTGCCGCCGCAAGAAAGAGCGCCCGCGAGCGAATCCGGTCGTGCTGGGTGCGATCGCTGTCGAGTTCATGCCGGACCCGTACCTGAACCTCGGACATGGTCAACCCAACGACCAGTTCACGCAGGTAGTTGTTGATGGGCTCAAGCTCGTTCGGGGCGAGTGGAATGGTGAGATCAATCGCCTTGTTCTGGATCTGACCGCTTTCGGTCGCCAACACCGCCAAAAGCTGGTCGTCACGCAGGCGCACGAATTCGAGAGCCACGAGCTTTTCGTCCTGAACCCGCGGAGCCTGCACCACCACCGTCAGGTGGGAGAGTTCGCGCAGCACCTGGGTCGCGCGATGCATCATCTCATTCACATCGCCGCTCGATTGCAGTTGCTCGCGGATGCCACTGCGCTCCAGCTCGGTCAACTTTCGAACCCGTAGCAGTGTGTCCACGTAGTAGCGCAGTCCCCGTTCAGTCGGGACCCGTCCCGCCGACGCATGAGGGTGACGCAGCATCCCCTGATCTTCCAGATCGCCCATCACGGTGCGAATCGTGGCCGCAGACACGTCCAGGTTGTAGCGGCGGGCAATGGTCTGCGATCCGACCGCGAAGCCCGTTTCCAGGTACTCGGAGACCACTGCATTCAGGACCTTCTTGGCCCTACCGTCGAGCTCGTTCACTCTCTGGTTGTACGGCAAAATCTGGTTTGCCGCCATGGGCCTGGCCGAGGAGGCACGCCCAGAAAGGAGCCTCCGCGATCGGCTACGGGTGCGTCTTTTGGACGCGGGTCGAGGGACCGCAGCCGATCGCGAAGTGCCGAACCCCTGCGGTGTGAACACCGTCGAGGTTGAGCATCGATGGGTAACAATTCACCATATCGGCGCAAAGCCGTCAGTTGACGTTCGTTAGCTTTCAGGAAGTCAATCCCACAATTCCACCGCCAGCTCGTCCGCAAACAGGAAACCGAGCGTCGTCGGCACGATGCGTTTTTCGGTTACCTCTATCCACCCGCGTTCGACACACCGGGCGGCCGCGGCGGCACGGGTCTGGGTCGCAAGGGGATCCACGCCGAAGCGTTTTGAAAAAGCCGGACGGTCTACCCCGTCTTTCGTGCGCAACGCCAACCACAGGGCCTCGTTCTCGAGATCCAACAACAACCGAAGCTCGGACTGTGCGGGAACGAATTCGCCGGCACCTGCTTCCACCGCACTCAAATACGTATCGGTCGCCCGCGGATTGGTGAAACGAAATGCGCGCCCATCGCGCAGGGGTCGAAACGAGGCCGACGAACATCCAATGCCGAGGTAAGCGCCCTGGGTCCAGTAAAGCTGATTATGACGGGCGCGGTGTCCATCGCGCGCATGGTTCGACACTTCGTATTGCGCATACCCGGCGGCGGCAAGTTGCGATTGCGCGACCGCGTACATCTGGGCGCAAAGGTCCTCGTCGGGGTTTGCGAGCTTGCCTGCGCGAACCATCGCTCCAAATGGCGTTCCGCGCTCGATCGTGAGTCCGTAACACGAAATGTGTTCAGGACCCAACGCGACGAGAGCGTCGATCGCCCGTTGCCATGCTGGCAAGCTCTGCCCCGGCAGCCCGAACATCAAATCGCAACACACCGACTGAAAACCGGCGTCTCGGGCGGCCGCAATCCCCTCGCGTGCGCCCCGGGCATCGTGATTTCGCCCGATCACCTTCAGCAACCCATCGTCGAACGACTGCACACCAAGCGAAACACGGTTCACGCCCGCCTCGCGCAGCGCCGACAGCGTGCCGGAGGTACTCTCCCCGGGATTGGCCTCGACCGTGATTTCGAGCGGCGTGGATTCCGCGACGCCAAAAACGCGGCGAGACTCGGCTATCACCCGGTGAATTTCGCTGGGATCCCACAGGCCCGGGGTTCCACCGCCGAAATAGATCGACACGAGCCCGGGCCCGGCCAGCGCGGCATCGCAAAACCAGGTATGGCGTGCCTCCAACTCGGCGACCACGGCATCGGCGTAACGGCGATGGGGGATCACCGGGCGCGTGTCGATGGCGAAGTCACAGTATGGACAGCGCACACTGCAAAACGGGAAATGGACGTACAGGCCCACCGGTCGGCTGGCATCGATGGTGCCCTGCGAAACGTCGATCGGCATGGAACGGCGACCTTAGCGGCAAGGTGAAAGCGTGCAAGCGGCGGAATGCTGGCCTTCGGCTACACTCGGCCCCGCCCGATGATTTACCTCGACCATGCCGCGTCAACACCACCACACGAATCGGTGCTGCGCGCCGTCGACGCGACCGCACGCGAACTGTTTGCGAATCCGTCCTCCGCGCATTCGGAAGGTGCCAAGGCCGCCCGGGCACTCGAAGGTGCACGGGCTCAGGTTGCGGCCCTTCTGGGTGCGGAACCGCGCGACTGTATTTTCACGGGCAGCGGCACCGAGGCCGATGCGCTCGGCGTCCTTGGACCGGCACGACGCGCACGCGGCCGCCATGTCGTGCTGAGCGCGATCGAGCATCCGGCCGTCATGGGAAACGCAGAACTGCTTGAAAAAGCGGGCTATCGGTTAACCCGGGTGCCACCGAATGCGGCTGGCGTGATCGATCCCGACGCGGTCGCCGCCGCGATGCAAGCCGACACAGCGCTCGTCGCCGTAATGCTGGTGAACAATGAACTGGGCACGCTGCAACCCATCGCAGCAATCGCACAAAAGCTTGGACATACGAAACCACCGCATTTGCATGTGGATGCCGTTGCGGCGGCGGGATTTTTGCCGATGTCGGTGCGAACGCTGGGCTGCGATTCCATCGCGATCTCCGGGCACAAACTGCAGGGACCGCGCGGGGTGGGTGCCCTTTGGATGCGACCGGGTGCGGGCAACGAATCCCTCTACGCAGGTGGCGGCCAGGAAAAAGGCTTGCGGTCAGGGACCGAAAATCTGCCGGCCATCGTGGGGCTCGGTCTTGCGTGCGAACTTGCGCGCAAAGGATTGCACGAACGCAGCGCCGCCGTCGCACGCCTACGCGATGCCTTCGAGGAGTCTGCGCTATCGCGTGTTCCGGGCAGTCGAACAACTGTACCACAAGGCACACCACGAGGACCACATATTGCAAGCCTTGCGTTCGATGGATTGCCCGCCGAGCCCTTGCTGCATGCGCTCGATGCACGTGGCGTGCGGGCGGCCGCGGGTTCGGCCTGCGCCTCGAAAAAAAAGGGACCCAGTCACGTCTTGAAGGCCATCGGTATCGGAGACGACACGGCCGTGTTGCGTTTTTCCCTCTCACCCGAAACCACCACCGCAGAGCTAGAATTGGCCGTCGCATTGTTGGGCGAGGCAGTGGCTGAAATCGAACGGGTCGTGAACCTGTCGCGTCCCCGAAAATCCCGCCATGTCTGATCGCACCATCTACCTGCCCCGCGTCATTCTGTGTCGCTTCGGCGAACTTTTTCTCAAGCAAGGAAACCGCTCGCGCTTCCTCGGCCGACTCGAAAGCAACGTCAACAAGACTCTCGCCGGCACCGGACTCAAGGTATCGTCTCCCCACGGACGGCTCATCATCAAAGTTCCCGAGGGTCTGTGCAGCACGCCGGAGGAAACCGAGGCCCTTTTGCTGGATGCGGGCGATCGGCTTTCACGCGTGTTCGGATTGGT
>JAWXBF010000131.1:0-6910 GCA_034439895.1 Deltaproteobacteria bacterium | reverse complement strand
GCGGAAATATTCTGCGCCTCGGTTTCAATGATCGGCAGCGCAGTCAGCGAACCGTCGCCGCGTTCCCTTGAGAGATGGGTTGAGCGTTCAAGCAGCCTCGAATGGATGAAGAAGATGTCGCCAGGAAAAGCTTCGCGACCGGGTGGCCGGCGGAGCAGGAGGGAAAGCTCACGGTAGGAGCGGGCATGATGAGTCAGATCGTCATAAACAATCAGCACGTCGCGACCGGTTTCCATGAAATGCTCTGCGATACTCGTCGCGGCATAGGGCGCAATGTAGGCGAGGCCGGGCGGGTCGTTCCCTTCGGCAACGACGACGACGGTGTATTCCATCGCGTTATTTTCACGTAAAGCGGCCACGGCTTTCGCGATGGCGGAGGCGCGCTGGCCGATGGCGCAATAGACGCAAAGCACGTCCTTGCCACGCTGGTTGTGGATCGTGTCGAGCGCGATGGCGGTCTTGCCGGTCTGGCGGTCGCCGAGGATCAATTCACGCTGGCCGCGGCCGATGGGAATCAGCGCGTCAATGACCATGAGGCCGGTCTGAAGGGGAACGGTGACCGGCGAGCGATCCATGATGGCGGCGGCCGGACGCTCGACGGGAAGGCGCTCGTTGGAAATCACCGGGCCGAGCCCGTCGAGCGGCCTGCCGAGGGGATCCACGACGCGACCTAGCAGGCTGTCGCCCACGGCCACGTCCATGACGCGACCCGTCCGCAGAACCTCATCGCCCGCGTGCAATTGAGCGTAGTCGCCTAGCAGGACCACGCCGATCTCGCCCTCGTCCACATTGAACGCGATGCCGAACGCGCCACCTGGAAATTGCACCAGCTCTTCGAAACCCACGTTGGGCAGTCCGGAGACTCTGGCGATTCCAGTGGACACGTGGGTGATCACGCCTACTTCGTGGGGTTTCAGTTGCGGCGAAAACTTTTCCCGCGCCTGACTCACGCCGGTGAACGCGCGATCAAAGACCTGTTCCAAAGTTTCACTCATGATGTGGCTTCGGTTTTGGCGGGTTGCTTCAAAAGCTCGGCGACGCCCTTTTCAAGCGAAGTCAGGTAGTTCGCGATGCTCCACGCGATCTTTTGCCCATTGGTGCTGAATTCGATGCCACTGACGAGATCCGGCGCGGTCTCGTAGCGGAGTTGAATGTCCGCGGAAAAGGCCTCGTTGAGAGCCTTCTGAATGGCGGCGCGTTGTTCCCCGGGCAGATCGAACGCGCTGCGGACGAGTGCGGTTTCGGTGGAGTCCTTGATGGACTCGGTCAGTTGCGCTTTGGGCGTGTCGTCCAATTCCCCCAGGCGCCGGATGAATGCTTCGCAAGAGCGTTCCTCCAAACTCGTTCCGGTGAGATCTAGCAGTGTCTTCCGGGCGATGCCAAACACCTCTTGTTGGGCGCGTCGGGCGATGGATTGGTTCAAGTTCCTTGAGTCCTTTTCAAGGGTTTCCCGGCGTTTGGCACTCATGTCATCGGCGGCCTTGCGGGCTTCGTCCATGAGTCGCTTGCGTTCGGTATTTGCCTCGTTTGTTGCCTCTTTCAAGAGGTCGGCGCGTTGCGTTTCGAACTCCTCGTTCTTGTGTTGAAAGTCCTTGCGTTCCTTGCTGGCCTCCTCTTTCTCTGTGGCGGCGTCCGCAAGTTCGTCGGCGATGCGTTTTTCCCTCGCATCGATGGCTTTGAGGATCGGGTGATAGAGATAACGCTTCATCAACCACACCAGGATGGTGAAGTTGAGCACTTGAGCCCCGACGGTGAACCAGTCGATTAACATAAACTATTTTCCTGAGGCCTGGGCGATGACGTGATTCCAGAAAGGATTCGCGAAAATGAGAATCATCGAAACGACAAAGCAGTAGATGGCGGTCGATTCGATCATCGCCAGTCCGACAAACAGAGTTCGCGTAATGGTGGCGGAGGCATCGGGTTGCTGCGCCAGGGCGGTTAGTGCGGTCGAGACCGCGCGGCCTTCGCCGAAAGCGGGGCCCATGCAGCCGAAGCTGGTGGTGACGCCGGCGGTGATGATCGAGGTGACTGCGATGAGGATTATGGGTTCCATGGTGGTTATTTCGGGTTGGGATTGGGTAGTGGTTTCGGTTTCTTGGTGCTGGTGGCCGCTGCGATGTAAACGGCGGCGAGAATGGTGAAGATATAGGCTTGAACCATACCTGTCAGCAGGCCGAGCAAGGTCATGACGATGGGAAAGAAAATCGGGGTGATCGTCAGGAGAATGGCGATGATCATGGCACCGCTCATCATGTTCCCAAAAAGACGGACCGAGAGCGCGAGCGTGCGGGACACTTCGCTGATGATGTTGAACGGCAGCATAATGACCGTCGGCTCGATGTAGGATTTCAGATAGCCACCCACGCCCTGGTCCTCGATTCCGAACATTGGCACGGCCACGAACACGCACAAAGCAAGTGCCACGGTGGTGGAAAGCGATCCCGTGGGTGGTTCGTAGCCGGGAAGGATCGTGCATAGGCTGGCGGTGGCGACGAAGAGAAACAGCGTGCCCAGAAAACCAAGATACTTGTCCGGATGGCGCAGCCCGACCTCGCCGATCTGTTTTGAAATGCCGGTGACGATGATTTCCAACAGATTCTGCCAGCGCGACCGTTGATGTTCCGTGGTGAGCTTGCGGGTGATCAGCTTCGAGCCGACGACAAGCAGGATCATCAGGCCCCAGGTGAACACGATGGTGGCGTTCAGTTTGAAAAAACCATGCTCCCAGTAAATGATCTGGTCGGGACTAAGACGCATGATTTGCCTCCTTTTCCTTCGGGCGTGTGAGCCAGGTGATGGCGAGTCGGGCGATGAGGAACCCGAGCAGGCATGAGGCCAGCCGCTGCCATTGCCCGCCGGTGATGAAATAGAAACCCGTGAGGACGATACCCATCCGCAGCAGCGCGCTGCCGAGAAACCAAAGCGCGGCGCGTGGGGATGAAAGGCCCCTGCGGATGGTCCACAAGAGCCCACCGAAGAAGATCACACCGAGAGCGATCCCAGCGATGCCTGATAGAATCCATGTGAGTGTTTCATTCATCGTCATCCTCCTGTTCCTGGTCCATGGCCTTGTGTTCCTTGGTCACCCAGTGCCAGGCATTCACACAACCTAACACCAACCCGCCCACCAGCAGCGCGAGCGTCCATGAACGATCCCCGGGGTGGTGTTTGTCCAACCACAAACCGAGCGCCGCGCCGAGCAACGTGGGCAAAACCACAGACCATCCGACCAGGCCCATCATGCCGAGTCCGAACCACACGCCCTGCGTCGAGCGCCGTGCCTTGAGCTTGCGCGTCGCCTTCTCCCCGATCTCACGGGCCATGGTGGGTGGGGCTTTCACCGGCTGAATGGGGGGCTGGTCACTCATGCTGAAGATTTACGAAACGGCGCAGGAATCCGGTTTCCAATTTCGCCATTACCGAGCGGACGCCTGCCTCGGTCTCGTCGATGGTTAGGAATTCACGTTCAACGGAATCGCGCAATCCGTCGAGATCCGTGCCGACGATCGCCCGCCGGACGGAAACGAGCACGTCTGGGCCGGTCTTGACTAGCACCCCTTCGTCCACGGCGATGAAGACCTCGCCGTCCACCTCCGATTCGTAGGTGAGGATGCCGGGTGATAGAGCCGCGACACAGTCGAGCCGGTGCGGCAGGAGTCCGAAAGAGCCGTCGGGGGTTTCCGCCACAATGCGGGATACACCGGACCTGTCGGCGAAAATCTGGAAGGGGAGTAGCACTTTAAGATTCATGGTTAGCGGTAACTTTATCAGGCTCGGCTTTTGATTTCCCAGTTGGCGTTGCCCTTTTTTTCGCTTCATCGATTGCCCCGATCATGTAGAGGGCACTTTCCGCGTGGTCCTTGAATTCGTCATTCAGGATGCGTTCGCAGCCGTCCAGCGCGTCATCCAGACTGACCAGTTTGCCCTTGAGTCCGGTGAACTGCTCAGTCGTGAAAAACGGCTGGGTGAGAAATCGCTCCAGACGGCGGGCGCGGGCGACAACGTTGCGGTCGTCCGGTGAAAGCTGCTCCAGTCCTAACATGGCGATGATGTCCTTGAGCTCGTTGTATTGGGCGACCGTACGCCGGATTTCCTGCGCGAGGGCGTAGTGCCGCTTGCCGACGATGCCCGGCGTGGCGATCTTCGAGCTGGATTGCAACGGGTCGATCGCCGGGAACAGACCTTCGCTGGCACGCTTGCGCGAGAGTACGATGGATGCAGAGAGATGGGAGAAAGTATGCACCGCCGCCGGATCGGTAAAATCATCCGCCGGCACATAAACCGCCTGAATGGAAGTGATCGCGCCGGTGTCGGTATTCGCGATGCGTTCCTCCAAGCCCGAAAGCTCGGTGCCCATGGTCGGCTGATAACCGAGACGCGACGGCATCTGGCCCATGAGGCCGGAGACTTCCATACCGGCCTGGATAAAGCGGAAGATATTGTCGATCAGCAGCAGCACATCGCGGTGTTCGTCATCACGGAAATATTCGGCCATTGTCAGCGCCGCATGCCCCACGCGGAATCGCGCGCCGGGCGGCTCGTTCATTTGCCCGAACATCATGACCATGTTAGGCAGGACGCCCGCCTCCTTCATGTCGCGGTAAAGTTCCTCGCCCTCGCGACAACGCTCACCGATGCCGCAGAAAATACTCACGCCGTCCTGACGCCCGATCATGTTGTGAATCATCTCGGTGAGCAGCACGGTCTTGCCGACACCGGCACCCCCAAACAGCCCGGCCTTGCCGCCGCGTTCCAGCGGCACCAACACATCGATGACCTTGATGCCGGTTTCGAACATCTCCGACTTGGTGGAACGTCGTGCCAGCGGAGGCGGATCGCGATGCACCGAGCGCCATTCCACATCGGTCAGCACAGCTTCGCGATCAATTGTGTTCCCAAACACATCGAACATCCGCGACAGAATCTCTTTGCCGACGGGCGTCTTGAGAGGCCCGCCGGTGTCGATGGCCGCCATCCCCCGCGCCAGACCTTGCGTCGGTGTGAGCGCGATTCCGCGCACCGTATGCGCGTCACGTTGTGCGAGTACTTCGATCACGATTTTCCGCCTTTCCCCTGCCCGAAGGACGGTGTGGATCGCCGGCAATTGGTCGTCAAACCGAACGTCCACGACACTTCCGCGGACTGATACGATGGAGCCGAGATTGGTTTTTGAGTTCATGCTTTGGTCACCTCGTTTAATGCGGCGTCCGCCGACGCCCCCGTTGGAAGGTGTTTCGGAATGAGGAGGCGCGCAACTTCAATCCGGTTGTCGCCATCCCGTAATAGACATCGAAGCGGTCCGGTGTGCCGAGATCGTCGAGCCGGTCCATGCCCGTCGGGAACACCACGTTCGAGATCGTTTCCCGGAATTCTTCGGGCGATTCCAGCTTCAACACCGGTTGCGGCGAGCGGTACAGGATCGTCTGCAGATGTTCCTTCGAGAGCACCATCACACCGGCGGAATGGCAGAGCTGATGCCCGATCCGTTCCGAGTGAAGCAAATCCGCTGACATTTCGAGCGCAATCCCCAGATCGCTTGACGAAAGCGCCGGGTCAGTCATCACATAACGCTGAATCGGTTCGACATACGTCACCCGTGCATCTTCGCATCCGCCGCCACCGCTGGCCGACGCTCGAAAGCCGCTTCCGGATCAAGCGCGAGGCCTAGTCGCTCCACTCCGAACGGATCACGTACCTGAATGGATAAGGCTCCGGCTTCCTTTGCCGGAAAATCGTGATCCAATTCGTCGGCGCCCGGCTGCTTGAAACTGAAAACCTGGCACCCCTGCGGATTGATTCCAGACATCACGTGCCGGATCGCGCCATCCTTGCCGGCGGCATCCATCGGTTGAAAAATCAGGAGCAGGGCATGGCGGTTGCAGGCAAAGTTCAGACGTTGCAGATCGCTCAACTCCGCAACTTGATGTTCGAGGAGTGTTTGATATTGCTTCTTCGACTTGCAAATTGGCTCCGCGGGGGTTGCCCACTGTTTGAGCGCGACCCGTTCGCTGGGGCGCACCCGAAAATCCTTGGAAATGATCTTTGTCTTCATGCTTGGGTGGGTGGTTCGTGAATTGATAAAATCGGTTCTGTTTGGAGTGCTTCGCGCACTTGCCCCAGGCGACCCTCAAACCGACTCCGGTCGTGCGGGGACTCGATGGTGCGGTTGGCCACTTCGGTAAGCCATTCCACTTGTTCATGGAGCGCCTGCCGCCGACTCAAATCGTCTGTCAGACGGGCAATGGTTTCCAGCGAGCCCAGCATCCGCAGCATCATGCCGAGATTGCCTTTGGCGCTTTCCCGGATTTGATCGAAGGATTCGGCGACCAAGCTTTGAAAGCTCGGTCCTTTGGCAATCACGCGCAGTTCCCCGCCCTCGTAGCGGTGCGATGAGGGAATTCGCTGGGTCGCCAACCGCGCCAGAATCGTCGTTAGATAATCCACGCACGTCACGGCCGTCGTGGTGTCGTTGATGCCGGGCGAGAGGGCTCTCAACGCTATATCCACAAGCTGCCGGATGCCAAAGGCCGCGTCCTGTTCCAGTGTGCGATGGCGGCTGAGGCTGAAAGCGGCCTGCAACGCGGCCGTCGTTTCGGAATCCGGAGGAGCCTCCAAAGCAAGCGAAACCAGCGAGGTGTTTTGCACCACGAACTCGCCGATGCCTCGCTCCATTTGCACGACGGTTTTGCTCTTAACCGCCAGACGCAGGAGTGCGGCGTTATCCACGTGCTGAATGTAGCCGCTCTGCCCGGCCAGCACGGACTGCCACTTCAACCCGGCCCGATCGCATGGCGATGGGCCATCGTCGGCTTCGCCTGCACCGTGACCCAGTTGTTTTGGAAATATCCGGTCAATGGACTGGACGGTTTCGTCGGCAACGGAAGCGATGATACTGGAAGCCTGGATC
>JAWXBF010000130.1:0-14485 GCA_034439895.1 Deltaproteobacteria bacterium | reverse complement strand
TCAAGGCCAGGGAAGTGGTTCGAGCCAAGGGGCGCACCCTTGAGATCCTGCGCCCGAATGGTCAGGGATTTGACGTGAGTGAGACGCTTGAGGTGGAAAACCCACTGCAAGCGTTATCCGAACGCCTTCAGGCCCTGTCGCCCGTGGTGCCCGACGGGCTGCCCCGGTTCATTGGTGGCGCGGTGGGTTACCTGGCCTACGATGCGGTTCGCTGGTTTGAGCGGCTGCCATCGCGCGTACCCGACGAGCTGCAGGTTCCAGACCTTTGTTTTGTGCTGACCGATGTCGTGGTCATTTTCGACAACCTTCGCGGCACGGTGAAGATCGTTGCGACCGCCGAACTCGACGGCGATCTAGATGCGGCCTACACGGACGCCTGCGCGCGGATCGATGCGGTCGTCGATTCGTTGTCGAAGACCGAGAACCCGCTGCGGCCGCTCGATTTCGATCCGGGTCGATTTGCCCATATCCAGGAGGGGTCGGTTCCCGCCTCGCGCACGGGAGCGACGGCATACAAGGAAGGGGTTGCCCGCGTGAAGGATTACATCCTTTCTGGCGACGCCTTCCAGGTTGTGTTGTCGCAACGCTTCGACGTGGATCGCGGCAAAGTAGACCCGTTTGACGTCTATCGCATCCTGCGCGTCACGAATCCGTCCCCCTACATGTTTCACCTCGAGTTTCCCGAGGCGCAGGTAACGGGCGCATCGCCCGAGTGTCTGGTGCGGCTCGACAATGAACGAATTGAGGTTCGCCCAATTGCAGGCACCCGTCGGCGTGGCACAACGCCCGAGGAAGATCTTGCGCTTGAAAAAGAACTGGCCGCCGATCCAAAAGAACGGGCCGAGCACGTCATGCTTATCGATCTTGGGCGAAACGATGTGGGACGGGTCAGTGAACGGGGTAGCGTTCGGGTCAATGAAACCATGCTGGTCGAGCGCTATTCACATGTGATGCACATTGTCTCCAACGTACAGGGTCGCAGGTTGGCCGGAAAAACGGCAGCCGATGTCATTGCCTCGACCTTTCCGGCCGGCACGCTCTCCGGTGCACCGAAGATCCGCGCGATGGAAATCATTGAGGAGCTTGAGCCCGCTCGCCGCGGCATTTATGGCGGGGCGGTTGGGTACCTGTCGTATCAGGGCAACGTGGATCTGGCGATTGCGATTCGCACCCTCGTTACCCGTGGCGACCAGATTCACGTGCAGGCGGGTGCCGGTCTTGTCGCCGACAGCGTGCCCGAAGAAGAGCAGAAGGAATGCGAAAACAAGGCGCGAATCGTGATGCTGGCCATCGAACAGGCGCGCCGCCACGCCGCCTTGAAGGATTGACCCCATGTTGCTGGTCATCGATAACTACGATTCGTTTACCTATAACCTTGTGCAGTATTTGGCCGAGCTGGGCGCGGACGTTCGTGTCATACGAAACGATGAACTGACCGTGGATCAGATCGCGGCGCTCAATCCGTCGCACATCGTGGTTTCACCGGGGCCCTGTACACCGAACGAAGCCGGTGTGTCGCTCGAAGTGGTGAGGCGTCTGTCCGGTAGAGTGCCCTTGCTTGGCGTTTGTCTGGGTCATCAGTCGATTGGACAGGCCTTTGGCGGAAAGGTGATTCGCGCTTCTCGGGTGGTGCACGGCAAGACATCCATGATTCGTCACACCGGAATGGGTGTGTTCGCGAGTTTGCCCAATCCCTTCGAGGCGACGCGCTACCATTCTCTGGTGGTCGAGCGCAAGAGTTTGCCACCCGAGCTGGAAATTACGGCCGAAACGGATGACGGCGAGATCATGGGATTGCGGCATCGAACGCTGGCTGTTGAAGGTGTGCAATTCCATCCCGAATCGTTTCTCACCCTTTCGGGCAAGGACTTGCTTGCCAACTTCCTCAAACAATCCCCCCGATAGAGATCGCACCATGACGCAACAAGCGGAAGCAGAGGCCATCGACATCAACGCTGTGCTGGCGCGTGTGATCGAGCGCGAAGGTCTTTCGTCGGCCGAGATGGCCGCCGTTGTGGGTCAGTTTATTGACGGTGCGGCAACCCCCGCGCAGATCGGTGCGTTCTTGACTGCGATGCGCATGAAGGGCGAATCGGTCGATGAGGTGGTGGGCGCAGCACAGGCGATGCGGCAGCGGATGCTTCGTGTGGATTTCTCGGCACCCGTTGTCCTTGATACCTGTGGTACGGGTGGCGACGGTTCGGGATCGGTCAACATTTCAACCCTGGCGGCCTTTGTCATTGCGGCCTGCGGCGTGCCGGTTGCGAAACACGGGAATCGCGCGCTTTCGTCCCGCTCCGGCTCACACGACGTGATCGAGGCGCTTGGCATCGATCCGGCGCCCAATGCGGAAACCGCGGGGCTCTGTCTGCGTGAAGTGGGCCTCGCGTTTCTGTTTGCCCCCGTGTATCACGCTGCAACCAAGAACGTCGCCATTCCACGTCGGGAACTTGGATTTCGCACGCTCTTCAACCTGCTCGGTCCCTTGACGAACCCGGGTGGCGCTCGCTTTCATTTGAACGGGGTTTACGCTGCGGATCGACTGGAAATGGTAGCACGGGCGCACGCCGCACTTGGCGCGACCCGGGCAATGGTGGTGCATGGAGCGGGCGGGTTGGATGAGATCGCCGTACACGGACCAACCGAGGTCGCTGAACTTCGCGACGGAGTTGTGACACGAATGACGATTACACCGGCAATGTTCGGATTGCCAGAGGCAGATGCCGCGGGACTCCGGGGTGGCGAACCTGCCGAGAACGCGCGCCTGTTGCAGGCGGCACTCGACGGTGTTCCGGGGTCGATTCGCATTGCGGGCCTCCTTTCGGCGGCGGCAGGGCTGTATGTCGCCGGCAAAGCGTCCTCGCTTGAAGAGGGGGCTCGGCTCGCGGCAACGGCCATTGATTCTGGCGCGGCTCGCAATATTCTTCTGCGTCTGCAAATGCTGACGCCACGGGCAACATGATTCTCGACGAGATCTTGGCAGAAACGCGGCTCGAGGTGGCACGTCGCAAGGCGCGTGTGTCGGCTCTGGATATGGAACGACTTGCCCTGGTGGCGCCTCCCTGTGGGGCATCGGCAAACCGCAGTCTGGGCGAATCGCTGGGCCGTCCCGGGATCCGGTGCATCTCGGAAATCAAACGCCGCTCACCTTCGGTCGGGTGGATTCGTGAAAACGCCGATGCGGTGGCGATTGCACGGGCCTATCGCGATGCGGGCGCGGCCGCCATTTCCGTCCTGACCGACGGTCCGTTTTTTGGAGGATCGCTCGATGATCTCCGTGCCGTTCGCGCGGCGGTGCAAATCCCTTTGCTGCGCAAGGACTTTATGGTCGACGGCTACCAGGTGGCCGAGGCTCGACTGGCTGGGGCAGACGCCATCTTGCTCATCGTCGCGGCGTTGCAAGATGCCGAGCTGAAACACCTCCACGACGAAGCGGGTCGGTTCGGGCTGGAGGTCCTCGTCGAGGCTCATACAGAGGAAGAGGTCGCTCGGGCCGTGGCCCTGGGTGCTCGAATCGTGGGTGTGAACCACCGGGATCTCAAGACGTTCAAGGTTGACACCACACTGGCCATTCGGATGCGGAATGCCGTTCCGGTGGGGACGCTCGTCGTGGCAGAATCGGGGATTCGGGATCAATCGGACGTGGGGCGTATGCAAGCCGGCGGGATCGATGCGATACTGGTGGGCGAGAGCCTAATGAAAACTGCCAATCCTGGCGAAGCTCTGGCTGAGTTGATCGGGCATACCAATCCGTGAACCCATGGCGTTTCTTGTAAAAGTTTGTGGTGTGACCCGTCCAGAGGACGCCGCGATGGCAGCGCAGGCAGGCGCAGACGCGATTGGCCTGAATTTTTGGCATGGCTCCAAACGCTTTGTGAAAAGCGAGCAACAAGCCAAAGAAATCATCTCGGCCGTGCCGCGGGGCGTGTTGACGGTGGGCCTGTTTGTGAATGCCCATCCCCTCGTTGTGACTGAAACGCTGCGCGATCTGAAGCTGGACCGAATTCAGCTACACGGCGATGAGCGCGTGGGAGACTGGGCCGAAATCGGCAAGCGCAACTTGATTCGCGCCCTGCGCGTCAGTGACGAGGCTTCCCTCAAAGAAGCCCTTGGGTGGGATGTTGATCTATTTATTTGTGATGCGTTTGCTGAGCGTGCCTTTGGTGGCACGGGCAAACTTGCGCCGTGGGACTTGATTGCATCCTACGCGCCGAAACCGTTCTTGCTTGCCGGTGGACTGAATCCGGAAAACGTCTCGGATGGCATTCGTGTAACCCGGCCGACCGGGGTGGATGTATCAAGCGGTACCGAAAAGGAACCCGGCATCAAGGATGCCGACCTTACGCGACGCTTTATCGACAACGCCCGTGCTTGCGCCAAAGAGCTCGGCCTCGGCTAGTTTTTCGCCGTCGACGCTGGTTTTCAACTAACCAAGATCTGGGTTGTTGGGCCCCGTCCTTCGCGTAGTACGTCCACCCAGTCGTCGCGCAAGCTCACGACGGTGGAAGGCAATCCTTCCTGTCGACCGCCGTCGATGATGAGATCCAGCTTGTCGCCGAAGGACTCGCGGATGGCCTCGGCAGTGTAAAGCCCGTTTCCCGCAAGGTCCTTCGCGGTGACCGACAATATGGGCGTGCCGAGCGTCCACAAGAGCTTCTCGCAAAACGGATCGTTGGGGATCCGGATTCCAATCGTGCTGCGTTTCCCCGGCACGCGATCTCGCGCCTGGGATGCGACGTTCAATTCAACGCAAAAGGGTCCGGGGAAGATGCGATCCAGGATTTGGTAGGCGTGTTTGCTGACCTGCGCCCAGCGGGCGATCTCGCCGAGGTCGGGCAGGAGGAAGGTCAAGGGCCGTTTGCTGGGGTCGGCGATGCCTCGCAGAGCACAGATTCGGTTCATCGCTTCATTCTGGCCAAGGGCACAGGCAAACGCGTAGAGCGTGTCGGTCGGCATGGCAATCACGCCGCCTCCATTGAGGATGCGGGCCGCGGCGGCCACGGAATCGTTGGGTAGGTCCACCGTTGGCCGCTGTCGAATCGGAATATCGTTATTCATTTTCCCACCTATTCCTGCCCGACCGGGGAACACCCGGCGACTTCTGTTGTCTCTTCAGGGTTAGTTCGACAACATCGTTCGCGAGTGGATACGCGAAGTTGACCTCACAGGCAAGGAAATTGGTGACAGACACGTACAACGACCTACACTGTTCCCCCGCGCGACGCGTTGTTTTTGCCACCTTGGTGGGCTTGATGGCCCTCCGTTTGTTGGCTCGTCCACTTCACGCTGCCCGTGAATCACCATCGAGTTTGGTTCGAGTTCGGATCGCGGGGGTCATTGCGGAGATCACGGTGGAGCGAAGTTTGAAACTCGAGCGCTTCACGACGGACGCGGCCGGCCGCAACGCGGTGGTCGAGATCGGGTTGCCAGCGGGGTCACGCTTGTTGGAGGCCCGGGTGAGCGTGCTCGGGCGTGCTGCTGTTTTGACAACGCCAGTCGATCTCGATGCGATGGCCGCGTCGGGCTCCCTTCGCCTCGTGATCGAACGCGCGTTCCCGGAGCAAACGGCGCAGTTGATGCTTCGTTACCGTGCGCCCCTCACTTGCATCGATGGTCACCTGGTTCTACGGGTTCCGGCCACGACTTCCTCTGAATCGGAGCCGACTCGAATTGAAGTCGAAGCGCGTTTTAGCCCCGGGCAGCGGATGGGCTGGATGATGGTCGGTGACACAATTGCCAGCGGAACGCGTTCCGGGTTGACCAAACTTGCAACGCAGGTACCAGGACACGTTGCACTGGACATCGCCTTGCACCCGGCGCTTGGTAGAGATCGTGTTGCGTTTGCAACGGGGACACTCTTTCAGACACCGTCAGGTCCGCGCACCTGGGTGGGCGTGTGTCGACCTCGCGGGTTGCCCGAAGGGCCGTTTCCCCGGCGCCTGGTCGTATTGGTCGATCGATCGACCAGTGTTTCGCCCGCTGGGTTGGCGCTTGAGCGCGATGCCGTGATCCAAATGATTCAGGCGCTTCCCCCGGACGTAAGGGTCGAGATTGTCTTTTTTTCTCGAAAAATAACGACGCTTTTTCCGATTGAGCGCCTTCCCACGACGCAGTTCCTACGTGCGTTCGCAGACGCCATGGTGCCCTCCGAACTCGAAAATGGAACCGCTCTGCGGGAGGCGCTTGTGCATGCTCTGGCTGTCCTCGCAAAGCCGACAGAAAACAGCATTGCAGATGGCGGCAGTTTGGCCGAGATGACGCCGCCACCTTGGCTCTGGGTCGTCACCGACGGAGCGCTCGACGACGCCCACACTGCCGAGTCGCTGAAAGACGTCTCGGCTGCGTTGTCGCTGGCGCAGGTTCAGACCGCAATCTGGGTGATTCGTCCATTGGGAGATGCAACCATCAACCCGCATCACAGGTCGGTCTTGCAGTCCATTCTGAAGTCATCCACCGGTGTATTTCGGATGTCGTACGGTACGGTCGATTCAGAAATGCTGTCTGAATCGGTCACCGATCTGCGCCGGGGTGGCGACTGGTTCGATCTGGTCCTCGAATCGACATCCGTTGCCAGTCTTCCGGTAAGCGAGCGACTCGCTCCCGGCGCAGGTGCGATTGCGGAATGGCCCCTGGGCGTGGGCGACGCGACCGCCACCGGCGACATCGGTGGCCGTCGAGCGCGCATTCCAATTCCGATTGTCCGTTTTTCGAGTCGACTGTTTCCGGCATTGGGCAGCAGACCTGGCACCGTGCGTGAGCTGCAGTGGCCCGAAGTCCGATTCCGGTTCGAGGTCGAAGCAAAATCGCCAGAAGGTCATTCCGAGACAGGCGAACTGGATCGCGGGGTGGTCCGCCACGGCCTGTCGATGTCCTATCTGCCCCGAGCAAGGGCCTGCTACCTGAATCGGAAGCACGCCGACACCTCTCGATTCCTTTCGGGAAGGGTTCGGATCGGCCTTCGATTCGAACGCGGTGAGCTTCTGACGGCCGATGTGATGGCGTCCGAGTTGGAGCGGCCCGATATCGAGACTTGTTTGCTCGAGGCCGCTTTTTCGTTGCAAGTTCCTCGACCGTCCGGAAACGATTTTCCTGTCCTGGCCATCGTAAACCTTGTATTTCGCCCTGTCACACCGCAGCAGAATGCCGCGAACAGTGCCGAGTTGGAGGCCCAGCTGGACATTGTCTTTGGTTCCCCGATGGGATCGACCGAGGCAACATCCAATTAGCCACCAACGCAGGTGTTGACGTTGCGCGCGGGGCCGAATATAAACCTCATCCCTTGCTGCCGTGCGGGCTAGCCGCGTTGCGCAGGTTCACATCCTGATTTCTGTAGATAGAGGAGCACCGAGTACCATGTCGGAGAAGATGGGCCTGATTGGCCGCAAGATCGGAATGACCCGGGTTTTCTGGGAAGACGGAACGGCCCTCGGTTGTACCGCAATCGCGCTCGGTCCCAACGTGGTGACCACGCTGCGCACTCAGGACAAGGATGGATACAGTGCGATTGCACTGGGTCTCGGTGAGAAGCCTTCTCGCCTTGTGAACCGTCCCGAAGCTGGCCAGGCAAAGAAGATCGGGCGAGAGACCGTTCCACGCGTCATTCGCGAGGTTCGTCTGAATGCGGCTGATGCTGCCAAATTCGAGGTCGGCAAAGAGATCAAGGTTACCGATGTTTTCAAGCAAGGTGACGTGGTTGACGTAACCGGAACCAGCAAGGGCAAGGGCTATCAGGGCGTCATGAAGCGCCACCGAATGTCAGGCTTCAAAGCGTCCCACGGTGTTCACGAGTTTTACCGTCACGGCGGTTCGCTGGGTTGTCGTTTGACGCCCGGTCGTGTTTTCAAGGGCAAGCGGATGACGGGTCACATGGGCATGGATCGCAAGACCATCGCCAACCTCGTTGTGGTGCGCGTTCTTGAGGCCGAAAACGTTGTGCTCATCAAGGGTGCGATTCCAGGTCCGGCCAACGGGCTCGTCATGGTTCGCGGCAGCGCCAAAGATGTAAAGCGTTACATCGTCCGTGGCGAAGTCAAAGAGCAAGAGTCCAAGAACCCGATGAAGGCGTCGAAGAAGGGCGCCCCCTCGAAGAAGTAGCCGTTGGGCTCGGGTCTCGGAGACCGAAACAAGCGGCACGATCGCTTTTTCAAGAAGGCGCGGCAAGAAGGTTTTGCCGCGCGCGCGGTCTACAAGCTCGAGGAAATCGACAAGCGGTTCCGGCTGTTGCGTGCGGGCGATCGCGTTCTCGATCTGGGTTGTCGGCCCGGCTCCTGGATGCAGTATGCGCTCACGCGCGTCGGCCAACATGGTCGAGTTGTGGGGATCGATCGCGATCCGCTTCCATCACCGATCCCGCAGGCCAAGGTACTGGTCGCCGATCTCTTCGAGACGACGGACCAACAACTGCTCGATGGTCTGGCTGCCTTCGACGTCGTGTTGTCCGACATGGCGCCCGACACCACGGGTATACGCTCCGTGGATCAGGCGCGTTCTGCAAACCTTGTGAGCGAGGCACTTGCGCGCGCGGTTCGACTGCTGGCGCCCGGCGGGCATTTCGTGGCCAAGATTTTTCAGGGACCGGACGTGGAACCTTTGCGTCGCGAGATGAAGGCACGCTTCGGCGAGGTAAACCTCGAAAAGCCCGAGAGTTCCCGCAAGGAATCTCCGGAACTATTCCTTGTTGCCAAGCATTTCACGCCGGCACCAGTTTGACTATCCACACTGTGAGCGGCTCGAAGCTGGTAACGTTCCGATCGCGATGACGACTTCGCAGATCCAAATCCTGGATTCGGCTCTGTCCGATCAAATCGCCGCTGGCGAGGTCGTGGAGCGTGCGGCCTCGGTGGTCAAGGAGTTGGTGGAGAACAGCCTGGATGCGGGTGCCAGCAGGATCGACGTCGAGATAACCGGCGGCGGCCGAACCAGCATTCGTGTCGTCGACGATGGGCATGGCATGGGGCCAGAGGATGCTCGGCTTTCCGTGCAGCGCCACGCGACATCGAAGATCCGAAAAGCGGATGATCTCTGGGGCCTCAGTACCTTTGGTTTTCGTGGCGAGGCCTTGCCTTCCATCGCATCCGTGTCGAAGTTTTCACTGTCCACGCGACCCGCGGATAGACCGGATGGTTTTCGGGTGGTGATTGAGGGGGGCCTCGTCGTCGATGCCGGCACGGTCGGCATTCCGACGGGGACGCAGATCGACGTGAGGGAATTGTTTTACAACACGCCTGCTCGACAAAAATTTCAGAAGACCGAGGCGACCGAATCGGCCAACGTTTCCGAAGCGGTGCTGCGTTTGGCACTTGCGAATCCGACGGTTCACTTTCGACTGCGTTCGAATGGCCGCGTGGCCCTGGATCTCCCACCGCATCGTGATTTGGGCGAGCGGGTACGCGCAGCTTTGGCTCGTCGAGGGGCGGGTCCCTTACATTCCGCTCAGGGGCGCGAGTCGTTGCCTGGTGGTACGCTTTCGGTTCAGGCGTTTCTGGGCGCCCCCGAGGACGCTTCAACGACATCCCGGTCGACGTTCGTTTTTGTGGGAAAACGCTTCGTACGCGATCGTCCGCTATTGCAGGCGCTTTGCATGGGGTACGGCGAGTTGTTGGAGCATGGTCGTTATCCTTTGGCGGCGTTGTTCCTCGATGCACCCGCGGAGGAGGTGGACGTGAACGTTCACCCGCAAAAGCTCGAGGTTCGCTTTGCGAGCGCCCAGCGCGTCTCTGCCGCGGTCCGCCATGTGGTACGGGATGCACTTGCCCGCGCACCTTGGTTGCGACCGCCGATCATTCGGGCCTACTCATTGCCGCCCGCCAGCAGTCCCGCTCCCGCGCAAATGGCGCTGTCGACGCGTGGCACAGAGGGTGGGAGTCACACACACCGAGTCTCGACTCTGTGGCCCACGAATGCAACTGCACTTCGCGACGCACCTTCGTCATCACAAGAAGAGACGCCTCGTGCCACGGAAGAACCGGCCGGATTTTTTGCCAGCCTTCGCTACCTTGGTCAACTGGATCGCACGTACATCGTATGCGAGGGCGAGCGCGAACTTATTCTTGTGGATCAGCATTCTGCGCATGAGCGGGTCGCTTTTGAACGCTTGCGAGAAGCACATCGTCGCAAGCAGATGGCCCGTCAACGGTTGTTGTTTCCAGTTCCGATCGAAGTCGAAGGCGACATGGTTCACGCGTTGCCGGAGTTATTGGCCCGGGGAGGGTTATTCGATGAACTCGGTTTTGATGCCGAACTGCAGAACGCAAAGACGATCCTGTTGCGCGCGGTCCCCGAGATTCTCGCGTCAGCCGATCCGAAACCAATGTTGCTTGCCATCCTTGCGCGTGCGGCCAATTCCGAAGGCGAGACCCTCGATCGCAAGACCCAGGTGGCGGCGATGGTTGAACCGGTGCTTGCCACCATGGCCTGTCACGGTGTGGTGCGTGCCGGTGATACGCTTTCGCCCGAACAGGTACGCGGTCTGTTGAGATCCCTCGATGGAGTGGATTTGAGCTCACACTGTCCGCACGGTCGACCGGTACTTTTGCGTATGCCCCTCGGCGAGATCGAACGTCGGTTTGGTCGATAGGTTGGTGGCGGCAACGATGAAAAAGGGCGGATTACACGCGGTTGCCGTGGTTGGCCCGACGGCATCGGGAAAAAGCGCCCTGTCGCTGTCAATTGCGGATGCCTTGGAAAAGCAGGGTGGTCCGCCCGTGGAGCTCCTGTGCTGCGATTCCGTACAGGTCTATCGAGGTTTTGACATTGGCACTGCGAAGCCCTCACCGGAGGAACGTCGCCGTCGGCCGCACCACCTTCTGGATGTCGCGGATCCCTCGACGCAGTTTGATGCGGCGGCCTGGGCGCGGGTTGCGCGGCAGGTGATCTCCGAGATCATTGCACGCGGCGCCTTGCCCGTGATTGTGGGTGGCACGGGTCTGTATTTTCGAGCGCTTCGTCAGGGCATTTTTGATGCCCCTCGGCCGGATCTGGAGATCCGACGTCGCCACCGCGAATCGGCCGACCAAATGGGCCTGCCGGCACTTCACGCGGAACTCGCCCGCGTGGATCCCGAGTCTGCCGCTCGGGTCTCTCCCACGGATCTCGTTCGCATCAGCCGCGCACTTGAGATCTACGAACAAACCGGGACAGCAATGTCCGTGTTGTGGAAATTGTCTCGCCCGGCAGATCCGATCGACACGCTGACGGTGTTGATGGATCCGCCACTGGATGTGTTGCGTTTGCGAATTGCGGAGCGGACGGCGGCGATGCTGGCAGCGGGTCTCGTAGAAGAGGTCACCGCGCTCCGACAGGTCGTGCCGGCCGACGCACGGTGTTTGCAATCCATCGGCTACCGCGAAGTTGGCCAGATGCTGGACGGTGTCCTGCCCCTCGAAGCGCTTGAAACCGAGATCTCGCGCAACACCGCGGCTTTTGCGAGGCGGCAGCGAACGTGGTTTCGCAAAGAGCGGGTCGACCGTCGCCTCGAGTCGGCCGATACGGACAGAAATCCGAAAGAAATCGAAGAGATAGCCGGTGCGATCCAGCACTGGTTAAGAGCCCCTTCCTAGGGTACAAAGGCAACATCACGCTGCGGTTTCCCGCGGATTCCCGGTATGGACAACAAAACCGAAATGCCAACTGACGGACCCATCCTTGAGTTCGAGCGACCCGTCGTTGAACTCGAGAAAAAGATCGACGAGCTGCGCGTACTGGCGGAGGGATCGGCGGATCTTCAGCGTGAGATCGTGGCCCTGGGAGAAAAAGTCGACGCTTTGCAGCGGAAGATTTTCTCGGATCTTTCGCCCTGGCAAAAGGTCTTGTTGTCGCGCCACCCTGGGCGTCCCTACACACTTGACTACATCAGCCGATTCATTCGCGGCTTTTACGAACTGCACGGGGATCGCGCGTTCGGCGATGATCCCGCCATCGTTGCGGGGTTCGGCTGGCTCGAGCTCGATCCGCCCAATTGCGATTCGTCGTCTGCGGGGCGGGAAATATCGGTCTTGGTTGTCGGGCATCAAAAGGGACGCTCGACAAAGGAAAACGTGTTGCGAAATTTCGGGATGCCCAAGCCCGAGGGATATCGCAAGGCACTTCGGCTCATGCAGACGGCCGCGCGGCTTGGTCGTCCGATTCTGACCTTCATCGACACGCCGGGTGCTTATCCTGGCATCGATGCCGAGGAGCGGGGCCAGGCGGAAGCCATCGCAAAAAACCTGGAGGTGATGTCATCGCTTCCCGTCCCGATCATCTGTTGTGTGATTGGTGAAGGCGGATCGGGCGGTGCCCTGGCGCTGGGCGTGGCCGATCGCATCTTGATGCTTGAGAACACGATTTATTCCGTCATTTCACCCGAAGGCTGCGCATCGATTTTGTGGCGTGACAACGAACGTCGAGACGAAGCTGCCCGTGCCTTGAAGATCACGGCAGGCGATCTGCAACGGTTGGGTGTGAATGACGAGGTCATCGCGGAGTCCCGTGGCGGTGCGCATCGCGACTGGGATGGGACGGCCGAGGCAATGCGGAAATCCATCGCTGGCCATCTCGAGACATTGCTGGCGTTGGCACCGGAAGAGCTGGTTCGGCAGCGCTACAACAAGTTCCGCCGTATGGGCGCGTTCGTCGAAATCACCTAAACCACAAGGCAGAACATGAGCAAACGGTCGTCGAGTCCCGGGGCAGAGGAGATCCTGGGACAGTATTTTCCTGTATTGGATCACGGGTTCGTGTCGCTTGTGGATTACATGGGCAGCGACGAGGACATCGAACGCGCAGCCCGGGTGAGCTACGGATTCGGTACGCGCAAGCAATCGCAGACGCGCGGTTTGATTCGTTACTTGCGGCGGCACAAACACACGACGCCAAGTGAGATGGTCGAGCTGAAGTTCCACTGCTGCATGCCGATGTTCATCGCGCGCCAGTGGATTCGTCACCGAACCGCCAACGTCAATGAATACTCGGGCCGCTACAGCCTCGTGCCGATGTTGTTTTACACGCCGTCGCACGACCAGCTACAGACCCAAAGCAGCGCAAACAATCAGGGTCGCAGTGGCGCTCCGGTTGATTCCAGAATCTACGCAGAAGCCATGTCCCGATGGCAGAGCGGACGGCAACAGGCTTCCGAGGGATACGAATGGCTCACGTCGAATGATGTTGCGCGCGAGTTGGCGCGAATCGACTTGCCGCTTTCCACCTACACGCAATGGTACTGGAAGATCGATCTGCACAACCTTTTGCATTTCCTGACGCTGCGGGTGGATTCGCACGCGCAGTGGGAGATTCAAGAGTTCGGTCGGGTGATGGCCGGAATGCTGAAGCGTGTTGCACCCTTGTCGTACGAGGCGTGGATTGACTACGACGTTTGCGGTGGGCACCTGTCGCGCATGGAGCTTGATGCACTTCGCAAGCTGGTTCAGGTGAAGGACGGTGCATTGGTTTCGGATGGCGGTCTCATCAAGTCGACGGATCTCGAGCAGGCAGGTTTATCGGGGCGCGAAAGCCGCGAACTTTTCGCAAAACTCGAGGCCCGCAATACCCCAGACTTTGAGCTCGATCTTACCAGGGCCAAGCCAGGCTCGTTCTTCGAGGAACGCTTTGCCGCGGCGGTACCAACGACGGATCGTCCTCCACCGGACGCCTAGAAAAGCAAAGGCCCCGCTGCCTTCTGGCAAACGGGGCCTTGGGTTGCGATAATCAGGGCCGACTACTTACAAAGGCCTGCGATGTTCTCGGGCGCCTTGGGATCAGTACGGGCACAGGTTCGGCACCTCACGACCTGAACTGTTCCGGCAGCGGCTTCACCTTCGCGGTAAACATCTGCACGCCATCCACCGGCAGCATTCATGTCGACAGCGGCACAGCCGGGGTCGCGAATGACGGCGTAGCAGGGCTTGTTCTTGGAGGCTGCGGGATCCGCCTCGTTATCGCACTTATTTGCGATCAATTTCTCCTCCACGGCACCCGTCGCGTCGTTGGGAACGCGTTCGGAGACCTGGCACTCCGGAACAAAGGCGGAGTTCTTGCCGTCGAGATCCGAGTCAAGCAGCAACTCTGGGATACAGCCGGGGGTCAACTTCGCGCCAATGACCGCCGCGATCTTTTCAAGAGCCGGTCCGAAGTCATCCTGGCAAATGCTCTCGACGGTGCCGCCAAAGGCCTTTACGAATTGATTGAGGCGCAGGCCTGGCGCGGCCGAGCCGTTGGCAGAGGAGCAAGCAGGTTCGAGATCCAACAGCGATGGCATCTTTGTGGGATCCTTGCTGATTGCATAGTTGGTTGAAGTCGGATCCTTCGGCCAGCCCATGATCGCCGAAACCAGGATTCGGTCTGGATTGGCTGGCTTGAGCTTCAGGATGTCGTTGACGATCTCCGAGACCGGAATGAGCTTTCCGCCGCCGGCTTCATCCGCAACACAGTTTGACAGTGGGGTCTGAAACGGTTCGGGCTTCGGGAATGCGCCGTTGCAACGATGTCCCACAAGAGCGCAGCGCAAGCT
>JAWXBF010000129.1:0-9299 GCA_034439895.1 Deltaproteobacteria bacterium | reverse complement strand
GCGCCGGTGGCTGGGGCGTGGCGCAGTTGATCGAGACCGAAACGGGGGGGGCGGGCGGAGCAAGCAGCGTCGACCTCGCGATCGATGCGAGCGGCAACGCGTTGGCGGTGTGGCACCAAGCCGACGCCGCGAACCGTGGCGGCATTCGCTCCAATCGTTACACGGTCGGCGTCGGTTGGGGCACAGCCACCATCGTCACGATGGGCTCGGTCGGACCGGGTGATCTGGGTCCGGACGTTGGCATGGACAAGAACGGCAACGCGATCGCGGTGTGGACTACAACGGACGGCACGAGGCCTCACATTCGCCCCGCCTACTTCACCGCGGCCAGCGGTTGGACGCTGCCCGTGGCCAACCGGATCCTCAACGGGGGCGGTTCCAGCGGCCTGTTACCGCGGATTGCCGTCGATGGCAGCGGCAACGCAGTGGCCGTGTGGTTGCAGGCTGACAGCTCGAGCAGAGATACAACCTACAGCGTCAGAGCTGCTCGGTACCAATAGGCGACGAAATCATGTAGGTGATTAGACCAGTTTCCGGGAGATACGTAAGACATGTTCAAGAAAATCATAAGCCTCTGGGTTTGGGCGACGGGGATGGCAGAGAAGGCCGAATGGCTAGGCCCCTTGCTCATTCGCGTGACGGTTGGTGTGATGTTCGCCAGGACCGGGTGGGGCAAGATTCAAAACATCGAAGGCATCGCGACCTGGTTCGGCGAGCTGGGATTGCCCGCACCGCTGTTGCAGGCGTATCTCGCTTCGTTTACCGAACTTGTTGGAGGAACGGCCGTTGTGTTGGGCTTGGGCGCGCGGCTCTTTGCCGTGCCACTGGCGTTTACGATGGTGGTCGCCATGGCGACCGGTGGTGCGTTTGAAGAGCCCCCCACGGGCGTCATTGATGTGCTCGCCAAGGAAGAGTCCGCTTACTTTGCGGCCATGGTGTGGCTTGCGTTGGCCGGTCCGGGCAAGGCTTCCATTGATGCGTTGATCAAACGGAAGCTTGTTCGATAAGCCCGTCTTGCAACCAGCGCGATAACAACTGTACCGCAAGCTGTGCAGCGTCGGGCTCATCGCGGCCGTTCGCAAGGGCCTCGCAAACGCGTCCAAACGTCGTTCCTTGCACAAGCTCGGCAAGCAGCGCCGCTTCGTCGGTCGACACGACACGGTGGTTGATGCGGGTATCGCTGCGCCAAACGAGGATGGTCGTGGGAGCCGCTTTGGGTTCCGAAAGATCATCGGTCGCGATGGATTCTTTTTCAAGTGCCCGCCAGACATCGTGGACGGGGAATGCCAGTTGCAATTGTCGGTGAGCGGCGACGATTCGCAACGGCAATTCGCCCAGTCGCTCCGGTGCAATTCGTTGCACATCATGAACCGTCAAGGACGTTCGGTCGTCCAGATCGAAAACGTCACACAACGCCCATTCAAGGCGCGCCAGCTCCGACCACCAGGCCGGTGCGCCATTTTTGTTGGCCCAGCCCCGTAGAAAGATCGGCAACAGCTCTCCCGAGTATTTGCCTTCGGGCTTCTGGTTGGGCATCGCCTCGAGGAATTCGGCGATGAGATCGTAGAAGTCGTCATCGCCCATGATTTTCAAAAGGGCAGGGTAGTCATCCTTGATGAAGTCGAGGATGCGAAGGAAATACATGCCGTTGTAAATGTCGACCCGACCCAGCGCATCCTGCTTTTCGTCGCCCGACACGAAGTCGGTCAGGTATTCGAGCGGCAGATCGCGGGACTCCAGCGCCTCGGGCAGGGATTCGCGCGCGGTGATGACAGTCCAAAGGCGTTCTTCCATCTCACGCAAGGGCAACCCGGCGTGATGCGTTTTCGGCGCTTTGGCAACGATGGGGGTATCGGGGGCGGTTTTCGGGATGGCGAGTGAGCGCGCGCGGGCCTTTTCGGATTCCTCGATGACCCGGGAAAGCGGTGGAATCTCGTCGTCCCACTCGACAAGCGTCGAGACCGCGCCCGTGCGCATGAGCGTGCGTTCGTAAAGTGACCAGACCTCGTCGCGAATCGGATGATCGTGGGTGTCGAGCAACAGGTTGCCGCGGGTGCGGTGCCCGGCGAGGTGAATTTGTGCGACGCGCTCGGCGGGGATGCCATCGATGTACGCCCGCGCATCGAAATTGTGGTTGTGAGCGCTGACAAAGACGTTGTTTACGTCGAAAAGTAAGTAGCAGTCGGCGCGGCGGCACAACTCGGTCAGGAACTCCCACTCCGTCAGAGCCGAGTGCGAGAATGCCATGTAACTCGATACGTTTTCGATGAGCAGTTGGCGACCAAGGCGATCCTGAATCCGCTGGATCCGTTCGGCGACATGGGCGACCGCTTCTTCGGTAAAGGGCAGGGGCAGCAGATCGTGCGCGTAGGCGCCTTCGTAACCACCCCAGCAGACGTGGTCAGAAATGAAGACCGGATCGACATCATGCGCGAGGCTGACGATCTTTTTGAGATAATCCTCGTTCAACGGATCCACGGAACCAAGGCCCATGGATACCCCATGCATCACAATGGGATGGTGCTCTTGAACCTTGCGTAGCACAGACCGTGGGCGGCCACCGGGTCCCAGAAAAGACTCCGAGATGATCTCGAACCAATCGACCTTGTCGCGCGCATGGCCTGCGAGAATCTCACCGTAGTGATCCACCCGCAGTCCGATACCGTGTCCGAGATTGGGAATCTTCACGTTTGATTCAATCCTTGTTCGAGTCGGGAAAGAAAAAAGGCAGCCCGTTGCGGAGCTGCCTTTTTTCTCAACGGTTAAAGACCGTTACTCCTTTGGGGGAGCTTCTTTCTTACCTTTGCAGCCGTCTTTGCCCTTGCAGGCATCTTTCTTGCCTTTGCAGCCGTCTTTGCCTTTGCAGCCGTCTTTGCCCTTCTCGCACTGGGTGTCAGCACCCGTCGAGGTTGCAGCATCAGCCTGGAGGGCCGGTGCGAGTGACAACATACCAGCCGCAATCGCGGCAATCAGAGTTCCCTTGTTGCTCATTTTCTTTATTCTCCTGTTGGGTTTGCTGGGGAGATCCCCCCGGCACTTGGGTTCAGTATCGATAAGACGTGTGAACGTTACGCCGACTTCAACAATAGTTCCAGAGTCGAAAAGTGCAGGTAATCCTTTGGTAAAAAGACCAACGCGGCGCGGCGTGCTGCGGGTCTCGTCAGACCTGGCGGGGTCAGGGAAGCCTGGATTGGAACTCGCGTTTGCCCGAACCCACTTCGTGCCGGGTTCCGTCGGGTAGTTCCACGCTCGCGCTGCTGTTCACGGGCACCTCGACCTTGTAGTGGAAGATCCCATTCTCGATGGTCCACTCGCTTTCGATCCGACCATGGGGCGAATCGTAGTGGGCGGTCGCCGAGGTCAGTCCGCCTCCTGGCCTTGGTCGCATCACGAAATGTTTGTACCCGGGAGCCTTCGCGTCGGCCTCGATGCCGCCAACGTTCGCATACAACCACTGGCCGACCGAACCAAGTGAGTAGTGGTTGAACGAGTTCATTTCGTCGTCGCCAAATCCCTTTTCATGGGTGAAGCCGTCCCATCGTTCCCAGATCGTGGTCGCACCCTGTTTGATGCTGTAGCCCCACGAGGGGAACGTTTCATTGAGCAACAATCGATAGGCAAGGTCCAGGTGTCCTTCTTGCGACAACACGGGCAAGAGTTCCCGCACACCAAGGAAGCCTGTCGACAGATGGTGGTTGGCGCGCTCGATCGCGGCCACGAGATGCGTCACAGCCTTGGCGCGTTTGTCCTTCGGCAAGAGATCGAATTGCAAAGCGAGCAGATAGGCGGTCTGCGTATCGCCCATGATGCGGGTGTCATCGATCACGAAGTGCGTATTGAAGGCGGCCACGATCTCCTGGCGGAGTTCGTCATACTTTTTCGCTTCTGCCGTTTTCTGTAGCACGCGGGCGATATCGGCAAGCAGTCCCGTGGAATGGGCAAAGTAAGCCGTTCCCAGCAGTGCCTTTGGTGTGTCGGCGTTGATTGAAAGCCAGTCGCCATAGTTGTTGCCACCGGCCTTGGCCCAGACGCGATCGGGATTTTGGCTTGCGATAAAATCAATGTGCCGGCGCATGTTGTCGAAATGTTCCGACAAGAATCTCGTGTCACCGGAACAACGGTAGATCTCCCACGGGACGATGATCGCGGCATCGACCCACCCTGGTGCTCCGGGGCGTCCTCCGAGTCCCTCAAGACTCGGAATGGTATCGGCAACGCCGCCATCGTCTGCCTGTGCATCGAATACATCGCGCATCCACTTCTGGAAGAAGTTGCGCACGTCCATGTTGAAACACGCAGTGCGAGCGAATATCTGCGCGTCACCCATCCACCCAAGTCGTTCGTCGCGTTGTGGACAGTCGGTGGGCAGACCCACGAAGTTGCTGCGTTGACCCCACTGAATGTTGCTTTGCAACTGATTCACAAGCGGGTTCGAGGTTTTGAGTGAACCGAGTAGCCGGATATCCGAATGCGTGACCTGCACAAGCAGGCTGCTATCGGTGGGCTTGCCGGGAAAGCCTTTCATCTCGACATAGCGGAATCCATGGTTGGTGAAACGTGGGGCCCAGATCTCCCCACCCGCGTCACCTTTCAGGATGTAAACGTCCGTCGCGAGCGCTGTTCGCAGGTTGGTGAGGTATGCCGTTCCGTCGGGATTCAACATTTCGGCGAAGCGAAGTTCAACCCGCGCACCGGCCGGGCCGCGCACCTTGAGTCGGGGGATGCCGACCAGGTTTTGTCCCACGTCGAAGATAAAAACACCGGGTTTGGGTTCCGAAACCGACACGGGCTTGATCTCGCGGACCACTCGGATGGGCGGGCCTGTTTCGGCGACGAGCTTTGCGGCGGGCGGTGTCTGCAAAACGTCGACTGCGCCAAAGCCTGCAAGGTCATCGGCGGGACTCGGCCAGCCGGGGATCTCCTGGCGCGCGTCATACGTTTCACCGTCGAGCAGGTCGGCCTTGCGAATGGGCCCCGTGCCGGCCTTCCACTTTCCGTCGGTCGAAATCAGCTCGCGCTTGCCGTTGGACCACTCGATCTCGAGCTGTGCGCGCAGCCGAAGAGGCCAGCTGCCATAATGGGCGCGCTGTTTGCGATAACCAATAAAGCCTGTGTACCAGCCATCGGCGAGTGTGGCTGAAACCGTGACACAACCCGGATCTCGGGGGGCGACGACCTGCGCGGTGACATCAAAGGTCTGCACCTCGATGCGCTTGTGATAGTCGGTCCACCCCGGTGAAAGCAAGGCATCTCCGACCCGACGGGCGTTGAGAAAAAGTTCGTAAACGCCAAGCGCCGTGGCGTGGACGCGCGCCCGGACTGGTACGACGCCGTCGGGGATCGTGCGGCAGATGCGGCGGAACAGATAGGCCGGTGTTTCAAGTTCCGCAGGGACAAGGTTCTTGGCGAGGACTTTGTCAAAGGGCGCCTTGCCAAAGGGCGCAAGGACAACCGATGGCTTCCAGTTGCGGTCATCGAAGGCAGGTTCGGCCCAGCCTTCAGGCTGGTCCCGCTCGCTTTTCCACGCTGGCCCGCTCGCGATTGTCTCCCTTCGTCCGTCGTTGTGAACAACGTGAATCTGTACGGCGAGACCGCTGACTTTCTCGGGACGCGTGGAAATCGCGATGACGTTTTCGCCCGCCTTCAGATGGGGGAGCAACGTCACTTCGTGCACGCGGTCGCGCGGGCGGAAGGCCTCGACGTGAACGCCGCCGACAAAGACATGCGTCTCGTGGGTTGCAGCCAGGATGGCGTAGATTTGTTTGTAGGAAGTCGGATCAGCGATGGTGATACGGTTTCGGAAGTGGACCCATCGTGTTGTTTTGGGACTGGTTCGGGGCAATTCACCCGGAGCGAGCGGATACCAGAACCAGTCAAGCTTTGATTCGTCCAGGATTGGCAACGCCTGGGCGGTGCGTTTGCGTCCAATCCAGTCGGCTTGCCAGTCGGTCGCATTCAAAAGCCCCATTTCCCAAGTCGCGGGCTTGCTCCAGTTGGTCGCTTGCGCGCGTTCATCCCAGACGCGGACTTTCCAGTGAGCGATCTGTCGCGAACCGAGTGCCTTGCCGCCGTAGGGTACCTCGATGGAGGAATCCGCTTTCACCTGACCGGAATCCCAGAGGTCCGCGTCGTCGTTTGCGAGTTTTTCCGGGGTGCTTGCGACCAGAATTCGGAACGCGCTTTGGGTCTTGTCACGGGCGTTGACCTGCTTTGCCTTGAGTAGCCACGCAAGGTGCGGTTTCGACACGTCGAGTCCAATTGGATTCTCGCGCCGCTCGGCGGTGAGATTGGTGATCTCGAAAGGAGGGTCAGCAATTTCGGGCTGGGTCCGCGATGTGGCACAGGAAACGAATAGGCCAAGCAAGCAAAGTCGAAAACCGAGTTTCATGGTGCGGCAAACTAACACGCGCGCCGTTCACAACGGGGCCACAAATTCGGTTGGGCTGTGCTGTAATGCACGGATGGGAATCGTCCGATTCGAGCCCCTGGGTTTGTCGGTTGACGCCGCGCCAGGTGAGTCCGTTTTTTCAATTGGACGCAGGGCAGGTGTACCCATTTCGACCCATTGCACGGGCAATGGCAACTGCGGGCTGTGTCGTGTTACGGTTCAGGACGGAGCGGGCGAGTTGTCGGCGCCCTCGCGTATTGAAACGCTGCGTTTATCCAAATCGGAACTTGGCAGCGGCGTCCGACTCTCGTGTCAGGCGAAGGTGGGAGACGGCCTCGTCACCGTGTGCGTGCCGCCTCTCGTTCGCGTTTAGGGTTTCGGTTTGGGTGTCGGTTTCGGTTTCAACGGACGAGGGGCGCCTGCTGCATGGCCCTGCATTGCGGCCATTTGTTGCATCAATTCGCCCGGATTGAACGGCAAACTCGCTCCCACAAGCACAGGTTTCGCGCCCGCACCGCGCTCGACAAGTTCCATGTCCACGGTGGCGCCCGCGCGGCCCTCGCTCATCTTGACAAGACCAAAGGGCGGCACGTTCTCGCTCATCCAGGCTATTTTGGTTGCGCCCTTGGGCTCGAAACGGCGCGTCTTGAAGGTGCCGGCTGCGACTTTGAGGGTTTCGGGTTTGCCAAGTGTGTTGCGATCGATCAACTGAAATAGCGAACCGTATGACGGAAGCTGGGCGGGTAACGCCATCGCCTTGTTCTCGCCGACCTGGATCGCCATCGTCGACGGGGTCCATGTCGCATCGTTCTTGAAGACGAGATCGATGCGAACGAGGATGGTTCGTTTGCTTGCGGCGCCCTCGTCCCCAACCTGAATTTCGATGGAGGCGCCTTTGTCGCTGCGACCGACCACGGAAACCTTTTGCCGCATCGGCGCCTGATCGGGCATGTTAACGCGGTAGGTCGCAAAACTTCCCACTGGCACGTCCTTCAGATGCAGGATGGTGGGTAGGGACGGGGTCGGCATCTGGGCGACCGAAGCCGCGGGGTGTGCAAGGATCGAAAGGGCAATAATCCCCGGGAATAATCGTGTTGGCAGAAAAAGTCGAGTCATTTCAAGTGTCTTGCATTCTAGGTCACACGGAGTGATTGAGGTAGCAACTTTTGCCTTGGCAGAGACGAGATGTTTTGGTATGTTTTGTTACATCACCCATGGCGAAACGATTTGGCATTTTCGGGGCCGGTTTTTGGGCACGATTTCAAGTGGCCGCCTGGCGAGAGGTCGCCGGAGCCGAATGTGTTGCCATCTGTGATCCGAACGCTGAAAAGGCCGCAGCCCTGGCCGCCGAAATGGGGGTTGGCCGCACCTATACTGACCCCGGAACAATGTTCGACAAGGAGTCGCTCGACTTTGTCGACATCGTCAGTGCCATCGAGAGCCACGAACCGCTCGTCCTCGAAGCAGCTCGGCGCCAAATACCCGTCATTTGCCAAAAGCCGCTTGCCGACGATCTGGAAACGTCACGGCGCATGGTGCTCGCGTGCGGCGAATCGAGAACGCCCCTTTTTGTGCACGAGAATTTTCGCTGGCAGGCTCCGATCCTTGCGGCGCAAAAGGTGATTGCCTCGGGTCGTCTCGGACGCGTTATTCGCATGCGTCTCGATCTTATCTCGGGATTCCCCGTCTTCGACAACCAACCCGCGCTGAAGAAACTGCCGCGCATGATCCTCGCAGATGCAGGCGTTCACATTTTGGATCTCGCGCGGTTTCTGGGGGGCGAGGCTCGGTCAGTGTATTGCCGAACACAAAAGATTCATCGGGATATCATCGGTGAAGATGTCGCCACGGTTTGTCTGGACATGAAGAACGGCGCGACGGTGGTTGCAAACCTCGCTTATGCCGGAACGCCGTTGCAACACGAATCGTTTCCGCAAACGTTGCTGTTCGTGGAAGGCGAGCAGGGTTCGCTTGTCCTTGAACCCGATTACTGGTTGCGCGTCACGACCTCGGCAGGAACCGAATCGCAGCAAGTCGCGCCAACAATGTACCCCTGGATTGATCCTGCATACGCTGTTGTGCAATCCAGCATCGTTCCGTGCAACGAAAGCTTTCTTCATACTTTGAACGGTCGCCGCCTCGCCGAAACCCGCGCCACCACGGGTGTTGATAATTTTGAAACCCTCCGTCTCGTATTCGCGGCGTATGAGTCCGCGAGCTCCGGAACAGTAATCCCCTTGGAAGGACAAAACGCCTATGGACAGCTTCACCCCCAACGCTAGTGGACACGCTTTGAAATCAGACGACCGGATCTTCGCGACCTATCTCATCGAGACGGCCCATCCGCTTGAACGGGCTGCCGCGACCATGGCCGGCGAGCAATCGACCGGATCATTTATACGGGTGCCCGGTGAAACGCCCGAGTTGCTCGAACACCATGCTGCCCGGGTTGAGTCGCTTGAACAGATCGACGAGCGTGAATCGCCGGCGCTTCCGTATGCCACGGTGCCTCGCGGCAACGAAGGCAACCCGCGCTACCGACGCGCACGGGTGGTGCTGTCGTTTCCGATCTCGAACATGGGCCCGTCATTGCCAAATTTGTTGGCAACCGTCTGCGGTAACCTCTACGAGTTGCAAGAGTTTTCTGGCTTGCGACTGGTCGATCTCCAACTCCCACGCGGGTTTGCTGATGCCTATCTCGGTCCGCAGTTCGGGATCGAAGGAACGCGAAAACTCACGGGTGTCAATGGCCGACCCATCGTCGGAACGATCATCAAGCCCAGTGTTGGTTTGTCCCCAGAAAGTACCGCTTCCCTGGTTGGCCAAATGGTGAATGCGGGCCTCGACTTTTTCAAGGACGATGAACTACAAGCGAACGGGCCGCACTGTCCCTTCGATGCCCGCGTCGATG
>JAWXBF010000128.1:0-17407 GCA_034439895.1 Deltaproteobacteria bacterium | reverse complement strand
CTGCACCGCGCCCGCCTGACCGCGATCACCGAGATGGAAAGCAAGATTCCATTCCTGGCGACGACCGCAAGCGCAGCACCCTTCATTGGTTTGTTCGGCACCGTCTGGGGCATCATGAATTCGTTTCGATCGATTGGAGCCAAGGGCTCTGCGAACCTTGCAACCGTAGCACCCGGCATTGCCGAGGCACTGGTCGCGACCGCAATCGGCCTCGTCGCCGCCATTCCGGCCGTCATGGCCTACAACTACTTCTCACGCCGCATCAAGGTGCTTGCATCTGACATGGACACCTTCGGCAGCGACTTCCTGAACATTATCCGCCGGAGGTTCTTCTAGTGGGAATGGGGACGGGCGACAGCGGCGGTGGTGCGATGTTGGGAGAGATCAACGTCACACCACTGGTCGACGTCATGCTCGTCTTGCTCATCATTTTCATGGTGACCGCGCCGATGCTGCAAACGGGCGTTGACGTTGATTTGCCCGACGCCAAAGCACAAACGATTCCCGATGACGAAGGCAAATTGATACTCACACTGACCAGGGACAAGCGGCTCTTTCTTGGCAAGCTTCAGATCCCCTACGAATCCATGGAAGAGGCGCTGAAAAATAACGCCAAGCTGCAGGCCGACCAGGAACTGTACCTGCATGCCGATACCAACCTGCCCTACGGCGAGGTGGTCAAGGTCATGGCGGCAGTGAAACAGGCGGGCGTCAGCAAGCTTGGCATGGTGACGGATCCGCTGGAATAGAGTCGATGGCCGAGGAACAAGTCATCTTTCGTCACGCACCCCGCTCGATTACGGGTGGCATCGTGGCGACCATTGCGTTGCACGGCGGACTCGTATTCTTGATGTACTGGTCGACCCGGGTGGAAGCAGCACCCGAGGTAGAGGTGCGCGATCTCATCACGACCGAACTCGTCAAGCTTGGCAAGCCTCGGGACAAGTTCTGGCTTCCAAAGATCGTCCGACCCCAGCGCACCCGGCCGGTCGACGCGATCAAAATTGCAGACGATCCAAACGCAGCACCAACTCCCAAGGAAGCCCCGAAACCCGAAGACACCGAGATCTCGAACAAGTTGCGTTCGGCCCTGTCGCGGGCTCGCTCGCTTCAAGACGTTGACCTCGAAGAAGACAACGAAGGACAACTGACCGGAAGCGAACTCGGCACGGCCGCCGAGGCCCGCGCCGGCGATGAGTACGCCACCAAGGTGAACCTTGCGATCCGCGCGAACTGGAGCGTCCCCGCCGGATTGATTCCCGATGACCAACTGGCCGTATTGACGGCCACCGTTCGCATCCGCGTCGAATCCGATGGCACGATCAAAGACGCGGGCATGCACAAGGGATCGGGCAACAACACGTTTGATGACTCCTGCATGCAGGCCATATCCGCCACCGCACAGGTTCCGCCCCCGCCCGCCGAGGTCAAGGCCATGTGGGCCAAGGGCGTCGGCATCGTTTTCAAGAAATAGTTTCTCGATCCAGAACGTCAACACTACGGAAATCAGGCATGACTCTTCACCGCATCCCGTTCCCCATTTGTTTCGCAGCCGCGCTTGCGACCCTTTGTCTCGCCTTGCCGCGGCACGCACTGGCACAGGACAAAGGCGAAGAATTGCCGCAGATCACGATCACGGATCCCAATCGCAACTTGCTCAAGCTTGGCATCCCCAACGCAGGCGGTGAAGGCGCACTTGCCACCGAGGCCAGCGGCATAGCCCGGCGCAACTTCGTGCTGGTGGGGCTTTTCCAGGTCCTGAACCCGGTATCGTTTCCACCCGCGTTGCAAGTCGAAGGCCTCGGCTTTTCGTCCGCGTTGTGGTCGCAAGTGGGCGCGCAGGCGGTCATCAAACTTGAAGTGGTGGCAGGCGATCAGAAGACGCTCAAGGGCCGCCTCTACCAGACCGGAAGGGGCGACAAGGCCACCTTCGCCAAGGATTATCGCGGCGCCGATTTGCGCATGCTGGTACACGCCTTTACGAACGACGTCATCAAGGAACTGACGGGCGTCATGGGCGTTTTCGGTTCGCGCATTGTATTTGCCCGACCGAAGCGCGAGTTGATGAGCGTGGGCATGGACGGCGAGCACCCTGCGGTGCACACGAACATGCGCTCTGACTGCTTGTTGCCTGCCTATTCTCCCACCGGAGACCGCATTGCGTTTACAAGCTACCTGTCGCGTACACCCGATCTCTGGGTGGTCCCATCGCGTGGCGGCCGAGCCTCTCGTGTATCCAAGCGCGAAGGTATGAACACCGGTGCCGTGTTTACGCCCGACGGCGGCAGCATTGTGCTCACCCTGTCCTTCGAGGGCAACGCCGAGCTATATCGGATTGATGCGCGCGACGGCAAGGTGCAAAAGCGTCTCACGGATCATCCGGGCATTGACAGCTCACCCTCGCTCTCGCCGGATGGCTCGCAGGTCGCGTTCGTGTCGAATCGACAGGGCACGCCACAAGTCTTCGTCATGCCGACAAGCGGCGGCGCCGCAAAACGCATCACGTTCCGCGGAAACTACAACCAGACCCCACGCTGGAATCCCCGCAAGGACAAACAACAGATAGCCTTTACGGGTCGCGACGAGAAAGGTTCCTTCGACGTCTTCGTGGCGGACCTACAGAAAAACGAAATCCTGCGCATGACCCAAAACCGCAAGTCGAATTTCGACCCGGCTTGGTCGCCGGATGGACGATTGCTGGTCTACGCCTCGTCGCGCGGAGGATTGTTCGTGCTGAACCCCGAAACCCTCAACGAAGAACATGTGTGGAAGGGCAACGCCCGCTCTCCTTACTGGGGACCCGCCCCGACACTCGGACAGTAGTAGGCCGGATTCGCACCATGGCGACGACGCCCATCGCAGCCATCGATATTGGAACGAACACCACGTTGTTGCTCATCGCCTCGGTCGATGGGCAGGCAGTGAATGTCTTGTACGAACAGGCCGAGATCACGCGGCTCGGACGTGGCATCGGCAACAGGGGTGATCTGCAAGCTGAAAACATCGAGCGCACTTTGAACGCGCTGCGTGGGTTTGCGGACATTGCGCGGAGACACGGCGCTCGCATCGTCGCCGTCGGGACCGAGGGACTGCGCCGTGCTACGAATTCGGATCACTTTCTGGTCCCGGCCGAACGCATTCTGGGTACCGCGGTCGAGGTGATCCCAGGCGACCGGGAAGCAGAACTGGTCTTTGCGGCCACCGTGCGCAGCTTTCCCGACGAAGCCCGCGGCGCAATTTGCGTCATCGACATTGGCGGGGGTTCAACGGAGTTCATCCTCGCGACTGCCGGAAACGTCGTATTTCGGCGCAGCCTTCCGCTTGGTTCGGTGCGGCTACACGAACAATTCTTGCACGACGATCCGCCGTCCGGAGCGCAGTGTGAAGCGCTCGTGACCGCCGTCCAAAACGCGCTCGGGGAGATCCGGTTCACCCCCGGCGCCACGCTCATCGGTACGGCCGGCACCGTCACCACCCTGTGTGCGATGGCGCTCTCGTTGTCGACCTACGATCCGGCCGTGGTCCATGGCCATCGGCTGCCCGTCGAGGCACTCGATCTTCAGATCCGGCGGTTGGCACATGCGTCCACAACCGATCGCCAAACCATCATCGGCCTCGACCCCAAACGGGCAGATGTGATTCTGGCCGGTGCGCTTCTTTTGCGCGCCATCGTCAGAGCCGCATCCATGGACAGCGTGTTGGTCAGCGATCGGGGCGTTCGCTGGGGACTGCTATTTGAAACTGCAAATTCACCCGTATGATGGCTTACGGCTCTGGCTCTGGCGGGAAGGCCATTGCCGTCATCGCGCATCGGCAGTAGGGTGCGCAGGTGATTTTCAGGGCGCGTCCCCGTCGGCGCCAGTCGCTTTATCTCGTGACCGCCGCGCTCCTGGCGATGGCGGGGCTTGCGTGCAAGGCTCAGCCTCCGAAACTGACGCATTCGTTCAGCGAAACGTTCGACAGGGCTGACCTGGGTCCAGGCTGGAACGACACGGGGGGTGGGTATCAGATCCAGGATGGACACCTTCGGATAAAGGGCGCCTACAACCATCCCCTGTGGCTCCGGCAGGCGCTACCCCACGACGTCAAAGTCGAGTTCGACGCGACTTCCCACAGCGGGTCAGGCGACATCAAATTCGAGCTTTTTGGCGACGGTGTTACCTTTGATCCGGATCGCGGCGGCTACCTGGCGTCGGGCTACGTTCTGATATTTGGCGGCTGGGGCAACAGTCTGAGCGTGATCTGTCGAGAGAATGAACACAATGAGGGCGTCAAGGCAAAGCGCGACGATACGCGGGTCGAGCCCGGGAAAACGTACCACTTTTCTGTATCGCGCAAGGGCGGAACGCTCGACTGGAAAATCGATGGACAGCACTTTTTGTCGTGGACCGATCCGTCTCCCTTTTACGGGCCGGAAAACGCATATTTTGGATTTAACAACTGGGATGCGGATGTCCACTACGACAACCTGCACATCTCCCCGCTTTAGGATTCAGGGCGCGTGAACGATCCGAATAAAAATCGCAGGGTATCCATCACATCGGACGCGTTGCCGATCATTGGGGAGCCCAACACGCCAGCGGTTTCGCGGTTTAACCTGACGGCGGCGATTGAGCGATTGAGGGGTCGTAGGAAGATCCTCATCTACATGCACGACAACCCCGACCCGGATTCACTCGCGGCGGCGATGGGACTCGGACGCTTGCTTGAGCACGAACTGTCGGCACAAACGACGTTGGCGGTCAGCGGCATCGTGGGTCGGGCGGAGAACCGCGCGATGGTCGAAGTACTGGAGATCCCGATCCAAACGTTGCACACCCTCAACCCAGACGACTTCGATTGTCTGGCAATCGTCGACAGTCAACCACGCACCGGCAACAATTCGTTGCCGACCCATCGCGAAGCCGACATCGTGGTCGACCACCACCCTGCCCGCTCGAACACCCGAGCGACCTGGTTCGATGTCCGCGACGATTTCGGTGCAACCTCGACAATCGTATTGCAATACCTGCACGAGCGAAATATTCCGATCGACACGCGCCTTGCAACGGCGTTCTTCTATGCGCTGCGAACAGAAACCCGTGATCTGGGACGAGAGGCCACCGAAGCCGAACGTGCCGCTTACGTTTTTCTGGTCTCGCACATCAATCACGATTGGCTCGACCGCATCTGTCATCCCAAGGTTCCCCGCCAGCACTTCGAGGCCCTCGATCGCGCCATGCGTTCGGCACGGGTCTTCGGCAACATCGTCGCGGTCAATCTGGATGAACTTTCCTATCCCGATCTGGTGGCCGAAATCGCGGACCTGCTGCTGACCTTTGAGGGGGCGCGTTTTACCCTGGTCGGCGGGCGGTATCAGGGCAAGGCCTACGTCTCGCTGCGTACGGATGTCGATTTTAAGAAGGCAGGCGCCACCATGCGCGACGTGATTGGTTCGGACGGTACGGCAGGTGGGCACGGTACCATGGCCGGAGGCCGGTTGCGAAACCCGATCGAAACCCCCGAAGCAATGCAATCCGCTTTCGCGAATCTTGTGATGCGCTTACAGCAAACCTTGGGGCAGCCCCAAAGCGTGGGCGTGAGTCTGCTCGGAAGCTGAGCTTGTGGGCGAACACGCCGTGGGGCGTATCCGGCGCCAGTTGCGCTGGGTATGGTTTGCATACCCCGCCCGGCCTGGCGGAGCCGTACTACAAGTCAACCCGGAAAGGGTTGGCTACTTCGTCCACTTGACGAAGATGTTGAGCGCGCGGAAGTCGGCAGAACTGTCTTTGCCGGCGAGATTCAGGAAGGTAAATGCGGCGCCAACATCCATGTTGGGATTGAGCGTGTAAGTTCCGGCGACGGCGACGGGAATTCGGTAGAGGTCGCCGAAGTCTTTTAGCGGAGCTTGAATACCCGTCTGAACACCAACCATAACCTGCTCGTTGACCGGCATCGCGGCAAAGACTGGGATGCTGATCAATTCCTTGTTGAAATCGCGCTTGTTGACGCCGATGAAGATGTTCGGTGCGTACATCAACATCAACGGACCAACCGGCATCATGCCCGTCACTCCCAGCTTGAGCGCGAACAAGGTGTCGTCGCCCCCAGTATCGAACACAAGGCCCGCATCCGCAGCGAGACCCGGACTCAACTCGTACTTGGCGGCCAACAAACCACCCCGATACAATTTGGAGCAGCCATCAGTCTCACCCGACAGACACAACGAGGGGCCCTGTCCAGTGAATCCGGTGATGCCCCAGGTGCTGTGGACGAGGCCGACTGCGAGCTTGTCGCTCACGCCGTACCAAATGTCGGGAGCAAGAGTCAGAGGCTTTGCAACGCTATCCTTGGACATGTTCACGCCCAGGTCGCCCATGACCATGATGCCGCCCGCGGCCACGCCGGTAATTGGGCGGTACATTCCGCCGCCACCCATGTCGCCGCTCGGGGGCGCCGTGTTTTCGGTCATCGTGTCAGGAGCAACTGGCTCCGTCATCGGGTCAGCTGACACCTCGTCGGCTTGCGCTGCAAGTGGCAGCAAAAGGGCCGTAAGGATCGTTCCAGCTTTCAAGAGTGTACTTTTGGTCATGTTCCCCTTCCCCGGCTAGAAATTAGCCCGGTTTGTTTCCTACAAGTTAACGTGATCCTGCAAAACGTCAAAAAATATCATGGCTCCAACACCCAAAACCACCTTGTTGACTTGCGCAACGAGAATGGCAAAGTGGTCGGCCTTCTGACAACTGAAGACTGCCGGAGTGGCGAAATGGTATACGCAGCGGATTCAAAATCCGCCACCTTCACGGGTTTACGAGTTCAAGTCTCGTCTCCGGTACAACACAGCACATTTGTTCGATGGGCCTTGCACCGATGAACTCAATCAAGATCGCCATTGGCTTGCTTCTATTGTCTCTATCAGCCGCGACCATGGGTTGCGAAACAGAGAGCGAGGTTACAAACGCCCTTGCCATGACGGACGGGTCCACGGGATCTGGCAGTGGATCCGATGCCGCTGCCGCGGACGTTGCGCGTTCCGCTGAAACCCCGGTTGATACAGCCGTTGCGGATGCTTCGATTCCCGACGTGCTCGTCCCCGTCGTTGGACCCCCTTGCACCGATGCCGGTGGCGCCCCGGATGGCGGTTGCTTTGGTGAACTCGGTGTTTTCAGTACAGGCGTGGATGATCGCCGCATCTCGCTGCCCGGTGGCAGCGTCGATCCGCACTACACGCTCATAAAAAGCGCCGAGCCAACGTTGATGGGACCCGACGCGATCGTGACAGCCAAGATCGCCGACGGGTACTGGTTTGCACAGAGCGAAACCTCAAAGTGGATCGCGCCTTCGGCCAACCAGTCCTATCCAGGTGCGAGTCCGTGCAACGCTGCCGGCGCCTACGTCTATCGCACCTCGTTCGATTTGACCGGCTTTGACCCAGCAACCGCAACGATTCGCGGTGCCTGGGGCGCGGACAATTCGGGAACCGACATTCGCCTGAATGGTGCAAGTAAAGGTATCACAGCCCCGTCGTACAACCCACTGGCACCGTTCACCATTGCAGCAGGTTTCGTTTCCGGGAAAAACACGCTTGAGTTCGAGATGCTCGACATTGGGTGCCCCAACGGTCTGCGCGTCGAGTTGAGTGGCACGGCCGTGATCTGGAAATAAAGACCAACCCGGCTTCGCAGCGGTGCCGTCGTTCGAATCGTTGTGCACCCTGAGGGCGTCGGGGGATGGTCTTTGGTGCTCGGGTCGCTTATAAGGGCATGAGCCAATTTTTGACGCCATGAGCACCTATTTTCGCCCCCTCTTCGGATTGATTCTCCTGTCGTTGTTTGTGCTGGCCGGCTCTCGCGCCCAGGCCCAGACCCGGACCTTCCAGAGGGCCTTTGCCGGCAACCTTCCGGGACAGCTGGTGGTCATTGGCAACACGATTGTCGGCTGCGATCGTGCGCGCAATCCCGCGGCGACCTGTGATGCGGTTGAAAACGGATCCGACGTGCCCACCCTCGCGAACGATACCGTCGTCACCTCGCTCGTCGACATCGATGGAGATGCCGCCACCTTCAACTCCAGCAGCGCAACCCTCGGCATCGGCGGTCAGGTCGAGTGGGCCGGCCTTTACTGGTGGGGCTCAATCGATCCGACCGGCGCGACGAGTACGATGCCGACCCCGGCACAGGGGAACGTCTTGTTAAAGGCTCCCGGGGGAACCTATGCGAGCGTTCTTTCTTCCTGGATTGTCCCGGGTGATCCTTACGTTGCCTTCGCTGACGTTACCGCGATTGTGAAGGCGGGCGGGACCGGCGCCTACCAGGTGGCAAACATCGCTGCCTTCCCGGGTAGGGACGATCACCTTGGCGGATGGTCGCTGGTCGTTGTCAACCGCGACAGCGCACTCCCGTTTCGACACATATCCGTCTATGACGGGTATCAGGAATACGGCAACGGCAATGCCGTCTCCGTGCCGTTGCAAAATTTCCTCACACCGCTTATCGGCGAGGTGAATGCGCAAGCCACCTTTATTGCCCTCGATGGCGACGCCGGGAAGTCCGACGAGGTCACCTTCAATGGGACACCCCTCACGAACGCACTCAATCCGCCGGGGGATTTCGGAAACTCCACGATCAGCAAAAGCGGTGCGGTTGTTTCGACACGCGATCCTGCATTCGGAAACACACTCGGAACCGACATCGACACCTTTGATGTGGGCCCGTTGCTGAACAATGGCGCCATCAACGCAACGGCCACGTTCGCAGGCGCAAGCGGCGAGACCAATTTCGCGGTGGTCATGGGGTTTCAAACCACCCTCTATTCGCCCGACATCCGTTCCGAGAAACAGGCCGTCGATCTGGACGGCCTGCCGACACGTCCGGGGGACACGGTTGAATACACCGTCGCCATTCGCAATACGGAAACCTCACTAGATGGGGCAATTCGTGTCGTCATGACCGACGTGCTTCCCGCCAATACGGCGTACGTCAGAAACAGTCTCAATGTTAGCAAGACGACGACCAACGCTGCACCGATCGGACCGCTCTCCGATGCGCTGGATAACGATGTGGGTTCGTATGATGCGATTCGCAACCAACTTACGGTCAATCTGGGGATCTTCGCGACCCCAACCGTGGGAGGCACGATGGGCCCAGGCGACACCATCGAAATCAAATTTCGGGTGACCATCGATCCCGAGTTGGATCAAACTGCAACCGTTTCAAACCAGGCGACTGTGACCTTTGAAGGTCTGACGCTTTCGAATACCGCAAACAGCGCGCTGATATCGGTTGCCTCGAACTCACCCGATGGCGGATCGACGAAGACACCGATTCTCCCCATTGACACCGACGACGACGGCCTTTCCGACAAACGTGAAACCAAGCTCGCCACGAACCCCAACGATGCAGACACCGACGATGACGGCGTGATCGATGGCCTTGAGGCCAGACTCGATGCTGACAGCGACAACGACGGAAAGATCAATGCGCTCGATCCCGATAGCGACAATGATGGTCTATTTGATGGCACCGAGATCGGGAAAGACTGCAACAACGTTGCGACTGACAGGTCCAAGAACGTTTGTGTCCCCGATGCCGATCCGAACAGCACCACCAGTCCGGTTCGGGCAGACTCGGACATGGGAGGAATTGACGACGCCATTGAAGATCCCAGCAAAAACGGTCAGATCGACGCTGGCGAAACCGATCCCAACAATGCCGCCGACGACGCTGGCATCACGGACACCGACTTTGACGGGCTTTCCGATGCCATCGAAAAAGCGATCGGCACGGATCCGGCAGACGGCGATAGCGACGACGACGGCGTTACCGATGGCGCTGAACCCAGCTACGCAGTCGACAGCGACCGCGATGGTCTGATCAACGCACGCGATTCCGACAGTGACAACGACGCAATTTTTGACGGCACCGAACTGTCCAGGGATTGCTCAAAACCTGCCACGAAAGTCTCCGACGGATACTGTGTTGCGGATGCCGACGTCACCACTCAGACGAATCCTCTGGTGAAAGACACCGACGGCGGTGGCAAATCCGACGGCTCCGAAGATACGAATCGCAATGGCAAGGTTGATGCCAACGAGACCGATCCAAACAACGCAGCGGATGACATGAACGCAATCGACTCTGATGGCGACGGGCTGTCGAATGCTGCAGAGACCCTGATTGGCAGCAATCCCCAGGACGCGGATTCCGATGACGATGGCTTGCGCGACGGTGATGAGCCCAATCCAACGGCCGATACCGATCGGGATGGACTCATCAACGTTCTCGACAGTGACAGCGACAACGACGGACTGTTTGACGGTACGGAATCCGGCAACGACTGCAGTCATCCCGAGACCAACCCGGCGACACGCGCCTGTGTTCCGGATGCTGATCCTGCCACAAACACGCGACCCCTGAATCGAGACACGGATCGCGGTGGCAAAAGCGATGGCGCCGAAGACGCCAACTTCAACGGAAGCATCAATGCCGGCGAAACCGACCCAAACAATTCGGCCGACGATCAGGTGGCGGTCGACACCGATGGGGATGGGCTCTCGGATGCCCAGGAAGCTTTCATCGGCTCGAATCCCATGGATGCCGATACCGATGACGACGGACTCCTCGACGGTCTCGAGGCCAATCCGACGGGCGACACCGATGGGGATCGCCTGTCAAACATCCTGGATGCGGACAGCGACAACGACAGTTTGTATGACGGTACAGAGGCCGGCAAGGATTGCAGCAATCCAGCCACGCTCGTGGCAGCAAAGCACTGCGTCGCCGATGCGGACGGGGGTGGATACACGACCAGCACTGTGAAATCCGACACCGATGGAGGGGGAAAGTCAGATGGCGCCGAAGACACGAATTTGAACGGCGGCGTCAATTCGGGAGAAACCGATCCAAACAACCCCATCGACGACAAAACCGTGGTTGATGCCGACGGCGACGGCCTTTCCGACCTGCAAGAAGTAACACTGGGCTCGGATCCCAAAGACGCCGACTCGGATGACGACGGTTTGTTGGATGGTCTTGAAGCCAACCCGGCCGACGATGGTGACGGCGACGGCTTGCGGAATATCCTTGATCCGGATAGCGACGGGGACCGTATTTTCGATGGCACCGAATCGGCCAAGGACTGTTCGAATCCCGCCACCGATCGAACAAAAGCAGTTTGTGTTGCGGATACCGATCCAATGACCTCGACAAGTGTCATCACCCGAGATACGGACCGGGGTGGCGTGTCCGACGGACTTGAGGACAAGAACCACAACGGCAATGTCGACGCGGACGAGGGCAATCCCAACGATCCCAGGGATGATCAGCGACTGGTCATCGATACCGACAATGACGGTCTCTCCGACAATACGGAAAACGACCTGGGTAGCAATCCCAATGATGCGGACAGCGACGACGACGGGTTGCTTGACGGAAAGGAATTGAGCCCTGGCGTTGATACCGACGCCGATACCCTGAAGAACGTACTCGACCCCGATAGTGACGGCGACGGACTGTTTGACGGTACGGAGACCGGCAATGATTGCAGCAGCCAGGCAACCGATCGAGCCAAGGCAACCTGCATCGCCGATGCCGACATGGGAATGTCTTTGACGAGCGTCATCAAGAACGACACGGACGCAGGTGGCGCATTCGACGGACTAGAGGATGCAAACCACAACGGACGCATCGATGTTGGTGAAACCGATCCGAACAACGCGGCGGACGACAAGGCCGCACCGCGAATCAATATCGACACAGGCGGTGGCAGCATCGGGGGGGGCGGCATTGATTGCAGCTTCACCGCGGGGCGCCGATCGAACACGGTGCCGTGGATGATTCTCCTGTCGCTCGCATTCACCTGGGTCGGCGTCTTGCACCGTCGCCGCTAACCCATGTCGCTACGCCGAAAAGTCACACCCATGTTATCCAGAATCGTCGCAATCGCGTTGTTTTCGTGTCTCGGCCTCGCGTTCACTCCGCTGGCCCAAGGTCAAACGCCTGTCAAAGGGTTTTCACTGAATCGTTTCACACCAGCGGACCCGGGAAGCGATTGGTTATCGCTCGACTCGTTAAAGCTAAACGGCCACCTTCGATATTCGTTCAACGCAACCTCCGACTATGCCCGCAAGCCGCTTGTCCTTTATGGACCGAGCGGCAAGGAACTCGGCGCTCCGGTATCCGATCAACTGTATCTGCACCTCGGAGGCGCAGTGATGCTCGCGGATCACGTACGCATCAGCGCGAGTTTGCCCTTGCTGGTCATCAACGAGGGCAAAGGTGGCGCTTTGAACAACCAGTTATTTTCATCCGACGAAGGCATCGCGGTGGGCGATCTTCGCCTGGGCAGCGATGTCCGATTGTTCGGAACCCACGGCGATCCGTTGACCGTTTCAGCGGGATTGCAGATTCACCTACCCACGGGCAACCGGAAAGCCTATGCAAGCGATGGCAAACCGCGCCTCGTTCCGCGCGTGCAGGCCGCAGGAGAGATGGGGATGTGGATCTACGCGGCGCGTTTGGCGTTTGATGGGCGCTTCCTGCAGTCCGATTTTGGTGATCGCCCTTTCGGAAACGAACTCGCCTTCGCGGCGGCCGCGGGCATCCAATTTGCCGACAAGCGTCTCATCGTTGGACCCGAGCTATTCGGCAGTACGGTCGTATCCGATGGTGCGGCCTTCAAGGCCAAGGCGACCCCCATCGAGGCGGTGTTGAGTGCGAGATATCGTATTACAGATGAGATGGGCATCGGCGTTTCAGGCGGGCCGGGATTCAGTCACGCGCTTGGAAGCCCGGCCGTCCGGTTCCTGGCATCCTTCGTCTATGCGCCGGTCTTTTTGGCAGAACCTCCATCGTCACCACCACTCGAGATTCACGATCTCGATGGCGACGGGATAAGCGACGGCCAGGATGCCTGCCCGACAACCTCGGGCCCTGAGCGTCCCGCCCCCGAAACCAACGGGTGTCCCGACAGTGACGGCGATACTTTCCTCGACAGCCTGGATGCCTGCCCACTACAGCCGGGTGATCCAAACGACGATCCGAAGAAACACGGATGTTCGATTCCGAAGGATCTGGATCAAGATGGCATTCTTGATTTGGTTGATGCCTGCCCGAATGAGGTGGGTGTTGCGAATGCCGATCCCAAGAAATACGGCTGTCCAATTCTGCCGGATGCCGATAGCGACGGCGTCCCGGATCGCGATGATGCCTGTCGAGAAGTCGCCGGTGCGGTGAACGACGACCCGGCGCAAAACGGCTGCCGCCCGGACAAGGACCGTGATTTCATCTTTGATTCGCACGATGCATGTCCCGAGGTGCCTGGTGAACCCGATCCACTTCCCTCGAAGAATGGCTGCCCCAAGGTCGAACTCGCTGGCAAGGAAATCAAGGTCCTCGAAAGCATCGAATTCGAGTTGAACAAGGCCAACATTCGATCGGAAAGCATCAATGTGTTGAGCGGCGTGTTGCGGGTCTTGAATGAACATCCCGAGCTCACGAAAATACGCATCGAGGCGTACACCGACGACGAAGGCAATGCGGCCGCGAACAAGCAGCTATCAAAAGCCCGTGCGGAGGCGGTTGCGGCCTGGTTTGTTACCCTCGGACTTCAAGCAACTCGGTTTGAAGCCGTTGGATACGGCAAAGAAAAACCGCTCGGCTCGAGCAAGACCGAAGAGGGACGAGCGGCCAATCGCCGCATTCGCTTCTCGGTTATTTCCGGCAACGGAAACGCACCCTAGCGCGAGGCATGGCGAAAAAGCCGGAAGGTCGCTAGCATCATCGCGCGATGACGCTTCGATTTTCCCGATCACGACCTGTTCTGTTTCTGCTTTCGTTTGTGTGGGTAGTCGCCTGTGCGACCCCGACGCCGACACAGGCGCCGGTACAGGCGCTCTCGGGCGGTAAAACTCAAAGCGTCGCACCGGTATCGACACCTGGTGTGAATCAGGCGCCAGCGCTTCCGATTGACCCTGCGACCCTCACGGGCAAGCTTGACAACGGCCTCACCTGGTTCGTCCGTTCGAACAAAAAGCCGGAACAGCGGGCATCGTTGCGACTCATCGTCAACGCGGGGTTGGTACTCGAAGACGATACCCAGCGCGGACTGGCTCACTTCGTCGAGCACATGGCGTTCAATGGTACCACACGCTTTCAGAAGCAAGAGATCGTCGGATACCTCGAAAAAGCAGGCGTGAAGTTCGGGCAGCATACGAACGCCTTTACGGGGTTCGACGAGACCGTCTATATGCTCGAGGTTCCCACCGACAACGCCGAGCTCCTTGAAACTGCGTTTGTCATCCTGCAACAGTTCGCCGCCGAAATTTCCTTCGATCCGAAAGAAGTCGACAAGGAACGCGGCGTTGTGATCGAAGAATGGCGTCTTGGCCGCGGCGCAGGCATGCGGGTTCTCGATCAGCAGTTGCCGATCATTTTCCAGGGCTCGCGCTACGCCGATCGCCTACCCATCGGCACGGTGAAGATCCTTGAAACCGCGACGGCTGACGATTTGCGAAAGTTCTACCGCGACTTTTATCGACCCAATCTCATGGCAGTGGTTGCGGTCGGTGACTTCGCACCCGATGCCGTTCAGGCCCTCATTCGCAAACATTTCGTCGGCCTGAAAAATCCTACCAATCCGAAGCCCAGGCCGGAATTCCCGATCCCGGGCCACAAAGAAACGCTGGCAGCCATCGCCGTGGACAAAGAACTGCCGCAGGCCTCGGTGGCGGTGCTGTACAAGCTCCCCCATCGCACTACGACAAGTCGCTTGGACTATCGCCGCATGATCGTCGAACGACTTTATCAGTCGATGTTGAACACCCGTTTGCAAGAGCTGGCCCAGGGGCCCAATCCTCCCTTCTTCTATGCGGCATCCATGACTCAGGATCTCGCCCGCGCAACGGATCTGTTCGCGCAAATTGCGGTCGTGAAACAAGATGCAATCGAACTAGGTCTTGCGTCACTGCTACGCGAAGTTGAGCGCGTGGATCGCCATGGGTTTACTTCCGGCGAATTCGAACGCACAAAAATCGATACCGCTCGGGCGATGGAAAGCGCCGTCAAGGAGAAGGACAAGGTCCCCTCAAGCTCCTTCGCTGATGAGATCATGCGGTATTTTCTGACCGGCGAACTGATGCCTGGTATCGAGATTGAAAAGTCGCTGCACGACACTCTTTTGCCAGGCATCACCCTCGAGGAGGTCAACCGCGTGGCGCGCAACCTCATCAGCGACGAGAACCGGGTGCTTATGTTGAGTGCACCGGCGACCGCGATTTTCAAACGCGAACGATTGCTTTCCCTGTTCCCCGAGATCGCGAAGGAGACACTGGCTGCCTATGTCGACAAGGTCCGCAATGGGCCGTTGGTTGGGACAGCCATCGTCCCCGGCAAGATCGTCGCAGAACGCATGCGTCCAGAGATTGGTGTCACGGAATGGCTATTGCAAAACGGCATCCGCGTTGTTCTGAAACCGACCGATTTCCAAAACGATCAGATTCTGCTGCAAGCCTTCAGCCCAGGGGGCCACTCGCTCGAATCCGATGCGAATTTTCCATCCGCCAGCTTTGCCGCGCAACTCGTCGACGCCAGCGGCGTGGGTGAGTTCGGACCGGTTGAGTTGAAGAAAGCGCTGGCAGGGAAGATCGTCGGCGTATCACCATTCATCTCTGAGCTTGAGGAAGGATTTCGGGGTACCGTTTCGCCGACCGATCTCGAATCCGCCTTCGAGTTGGCCTACCTCGCAGTCACTGCCCCTCGGACCGACGGCGACGTTTTTTCCGCCTGGCACGACCAGATGCGCGAACAGATCGCCAACCGCGGTCTTGATCCGGAGACGGTATTTCAGGATGCGTTTTCGTTGCGCATCTTCAACAACCACCTGCGACGCCGGCCGCCAACCGTACCAATGCTTGAGAAGGTCAAGCTGGAACGTGTTTTGTCCATCTACAAGGCGCGTTTCAAAAACTTTTCGGATGCCACCTTTGTTTTCGTCGGAAACTTCTCGGTCGAAGCCATCCGACCGCTATTGTTAAAGTATCTCGGAGGTCTCCCTGGAAAGGCAGTACGATTGCCCAAGACGACCTCAAAGAACGTACCACTTCCATGGCGCGCGCTTGAAAAGTGGAAAGACGTCGGTGCACCGCTGGTATCGGGAGTGCAGACATTCGAGGTTCGCCGTGGCGTCGAGCCGAAAAGCTCGGTTCATCTCACATTTTCGGGCGATGCCAAATGGTCGCTCGAACTGGAACACGCAGCCGAGTCGCTTTCCGAAGCGCTGGAGATCCGATTGCGCGAGGTGGTTCGCGAAGATCTCTCCGGAACCTATGGCATTTCGGTGCAAAGCCATGTGATTTCGCGTCCCAAAGAACGCTACCGCTTCGACGTGTCGTTTGGATGCGCGCCGGCCAACGTTGAACGCCTGACGAAGGCGGTCTGGGATGAACTCGCTCGCGTCAAGACGGAAGGATTCGCGGAAGAGGTGATGACCAAGATCAAGAGTGCGCAAATGCGCGAATTTGAGGTCAACCTGAAACAGAACGGATTCTGGATTGGCGATCTCGCGGAGGCCTATCGCTTCGGTCGCGATCCATCCGAAATGCTCAACACACCGAAGCGGATCGCCGCCCTCAACTCGGATCTCTTGCGCGATACCGCCAAACAACTGCTCAACGACAAGCGTCACGTCCTTGGCGTTTTGAAACCCGAACCGTAGGCCATTCGACGGCTCCGCTTGATACCTGGCAGTAGCCCGCGACCTAAATCAGTTTCTTTTTACGCAAAAGTCGCAACGCCTTGCGAATCCCTGCCAGACCCTCATTGCCAAAAACGATGCTCAATCGTTCCGACGTGAGGTAGCACAACGCGGGATTCCGAAACTTCGTGTTGAAAGAGGCATGGTCTTTCACGTCGTACCCGAACTCGCCCGCGAGGTTTTCGAGTAACGCATCCGCATCGTAGGACGCCGGGTTGGAAAACGACCAGTCGCCATCGGCGAGCTGGTGCAACGCATATTCGGCCAGCAGATGAGACGAGGTCGGCCTTGCATAGGCGTGGTCGTGGGATTCTGTAAGTCGGGTGTTGGCGATCCGGTGCCTGCCTTGTGCATCCCGAAACAGATAGCCACGGGTCACCGGATCCACCCGTGCAATGATGGCTGCAGTACGGATAAAGTTCACCGTGCGAAACTCGTTTTCGGGCGTGGGAACACCATGAGCGGAGGCAATGGTGACAATCACATCGGGCGCGAGATTCCGACTCATGGCTTCACTTAGCCCCAGGATATGGTGCGAGCGATCCCGCGAATCGCCCGCCGCGCCCCACGCGTCGGTCTTGCCATTACCGCCGAAGACGAGTTCGCGAAAAATGCTGCCGTCTGAGTGCCACTGGGTTACAAAGATCTTGCTCCAATCGTGCCACACGGGCGCGGCCCG